>JAXFQM010000141.1:0-3499 GCA_034178965.1 Bacteroidales bacterium
CGTCATGCGGCGGAAGGTCCAACGATAATACGGTATGTCAATGACGTTGACGGCCAGCATGACGGCCATGGAAATGCCATAGAGCCAGCGGAAAACGATGCGGCCTCCCCTCTCCTGCCGAGGAAACCAAAGGAAAACGCATGTGACCAAGAGAGCCGGTACCATGAAAATGGCGACGGCGCTGGCGGTGAACTTGACGTTGCCCCATAACAAACCCCATCCTTCGCCTGCAGCAATGGAAAAGAGGTCTTTATTAACCCAGTAGAAAACAAATTGGCTGAACAACAACGCCAGCCACGCCACCACATAATACCATAGCACAAACAGCCATGTTCGGCTGCAAGAGAAAGACAAGAAACTTTTTTCCATTTAAATAATAACGAAATGCAATGGGTTTTATTACGCTGCCGCATACATTTTTGCTACCATGAAGAAAAAAAATGGTACTTTTGCACCCCGTTATGGAAGTTATTTTAGGTATAGACCCTGGCACCCAAATTATGGGATACAGCTTGATATGCAAATCGGAAGGTAAACCCAAACTGATGCTAATGGACGTGCTATACCTAAAGAAAATAGTGGAAATGAAGTTGCGTATACGACAAATTTACGACAAGACACAAAGTATAATAGATATGTACCACCCGGACCACCTGGCAATTGAAGCACCCTTCTTCGGCAAAAACGTGCAAAGCATGCTGAAATTGGGACGCGCACAAGGGGTGGCCATTGCCGCCGCCATGAGCCGTGACTTAAGTTGGACAGAATATGAGCCCGCCACCGTGAAGCAGACCGTGACAGGCAAGGGCAATGCCAGCAAACAACAAGTGGCCAACATTTTAAAAAGTCTGTTCGACTTTGACGACGAACCAGCATACATGGATGCCACCGACGCCTTGGCGATAGCCTATACCTGTTTTATAGAACAAAACAACCTTCTTGACGAACTGCGAAAAGGATTGAAGCCGCAAAGAAAGCAAAAGGGAGGTAGGCAGAATTGGGCTGACTTTGTACTTCAGCATCCCGAACGAAAAGCATGAACACACGCAAGCCAAGGAAACCTCACAAACGCGAATACAGCAGGTAACTAATCACAACAAGAGATTGCAACTGAAATAATTATGACTGAAACTACCAACAATGGCTTTTCTTCCAACTTCGGAGCCATCATGGCCGCCGCCGGCTCGGCGGTAGGTTTAGGCAACATTTGGCGATTTCCCTATATATGCGGGAAATACGGTGGCGGGGCATTCCTCGTCATTTATCTATCCTTCGTATTCCTAATCGGGATGATACTGATGAGCAGCGAATTTGTGGTAGGGCGTAGAAGCGGCAACACGCCGCTTAAGGCTTATGGCAAACTAATGCCCAGCAAGAATAAGAGCGGCAATGGATGGATGCTCTTCGGCCTGTTCTGCATGATAGCATGTTTCGTCATCCTTTCACAATATTGGGTGGTGAGCGGATGGACAGCCAACTACATTTGGCAAAGCATGTCCGGACACCTTGCCACCATGGACGGAACGGCCATAACGGATTATTTCTCTACTTTTGCCAGCAGCACGTGGCCCCCCTTGATTTGCCTGCTCCTCTTTGGCGCCATAACGGGCTTCATCGTGATGGGCGGCGTGCAGAAAGGCGTAGAAGCCTCATCCAAGTTCCTCATGCCGCTATTGCTGGTGCTGGTGATTGTGCTCTGCATACGCAGCCTCACTCTGGACGGTGCCAAGGAAGGCTTGGCCTATCTGTTCAGACCCGACTTCTGCAAACTGAGCATGGAAGGCGTACTGGCCGCATTGGGGCAGGCCTTCTTCTCACTGAGTGTGGGCATGGGCGCCATGGTGGTCTACGGCTCATATACCGGCAAAGGCGACAATCTAATGAAAAACGCCATGCTCATCTGCGCCAGCGACACCTTGGTTGCCGTGCTGGCAGGCGTGGCCATTTTTCCCGCCATTTTCACGTACTACGACATCAACCTCATGCAAGGAGGCCCTGGGCTAGTGTTCAAAGTGCTGCCCATGGTGTTCAACAACTTTGGCGGCGTGGGTGTGGTGTTCAGCACACTTTTCTTCCTGCTTTTGGCCATTGCAGCCCTCACCAGTGCCATCTCGCTACTAGAGGCCTTGGCTGCCGCGCGAATGGAGACGAGCGGAAAAGGCCGTAAAGGCTCCGTACTTCTATTCTCCGCGCTCACCTTGGCAACAGCCACCGCGCTTTGCCTTGGCAACGGTTCATGGAACGGTTTTCAGATATTTGGCAAAAACCTATTCGATTTAAGCGACGCACTTAACAGCATCTACCTGCCGCCACTGTGCGCGTTTGGGTGCGCCATCTTCATCGGATGGGTGATGAGAGACGAGGATATCCACGACGAGTTGTCCAACCATGGCATGCTATCCGTCAAGTGGTATCCTGCTTTTCGGTTCCTAATACGGTACGTCTGTCCCTTGGCAGTGCTGATAGTATTAATTAGCGGAATATTTGGATGAGAAATTTACCGATGAAAAATGAGAAAATTGCTGATAATAGCCTGCGCAGCGGGTCTTACTTGGGTGCTGAACGGATGCACAACCAACACTGGCCCCAAGATTTACAATCCCGCCTCGGTGAGTTTTAAGGCCAGTTACAACGCCAATTTTGACGGAATAATTTACCCGTCGATGGTACTGGCATTGGCCAACTATTCAGGCCCCATGCCACAACCACTATTCAACGTTGAGGTGACGGCACCAACCAACGACGCAGTGTTAAGGGTAGTTGTGGACAGCAGCCGCTTGAACTATGTCACCATTTTGCAAGAGGTATTGCCTAAGAAAGGTGCACGCTACAGTTTTGAACCACTGATAAAATGGAAGTTCGACCAGTTATACAACATGCGGCAGCAAGGCGCAGTGGATATGACTTTCACCTGTTATATCAATGACGAAGAGGTGGACTTGAAAAACCTGCGGCTGAACTATAGGACAGTGAACGAATGCCCGCTTACCATACTCGACACCGCAGGAAAAGCGCAAGATTATCGCTGGCTATTTGCAGCATACGTCAACGAAGACCATCCCTACATCGATAGCATCCTGTCGGACATATTGAAGCAAGGCATCGTTTCGAGATTCACCGGCTATCAAAAAGGCGAGAAAGAAGCGGCAAAGCAGGTGGAAGCCATTTGGTATTATGCCCTAAACCGAGGTATCACATACAGCAGCATTTCCTGCACCAGCAACCCAAGTCGCAGAGGCAACGCGCAACATATCCGTTTCTTTGACGAAGTATACCTAAACAGGCAGGCCAATTGCATTGACGCCTGCGTGTTCTTTGCAAGCATTTTGAGGAAAATAGGGCTACACCCCGTCATCTTGCTCGAACCCTGCCACGCCTACCTGGGATATTATACCGACAAAAACAAGAAACACCTAGCTTTACTGGAGACCACCATCACCGCGTGGGTGAATTTTCCCGCTCTCGATGCCAGCGTGGACAGCACGGCTGGAAAGGCAGA
>JAXFQM010000175.1:0-5610 GCA_034178965.1 Bacteroidales bacterium
GGAGTATGTCCCTGACGGCAATAGACAGGAGAATCTGCCAAAATTGGCCAAATCCACGCCCATGAAATTTGACTTCAATTGCGTCGAATCAAATACCTTGTTGTTCTGCGCGTCAAAGAAAACCAACGTGAGGGCCTTGATGTTCTGCGTCTCCAAAACGGACACCTTCGCGGCGGAACTTTCTGTCCCGGTAACACTCACATACACATTGTTTACGCCCGCGACATGGTTCGCGTCCTTTTCTGAGCACGCCGCCACCATGAGGGCAGCCATGAATAGTATCATCGCGGAAGCGGCTGGTTTTCTTTTGTTCTTTGCCATTCTGTCCTTAACTATTATTGTCAATTTTCTTGTTATTTATTGTATGTTTCCTTGACATCGTTTCCTGGGCAAGGCAATGTCGTAATAACGTCTTCTGCTTGAAAGCGCGCGGTTCGCCGCTCTGCGTAATACGTGATGCTTATTTCTATCCATCAACGAATTGCGACACATTGTTTTGTTTCAGTCGTGGGCGTTTCCGAATTGCAAAGTTACGTATTTTTTTTAACATACACATTTTTTTAACAAACAAAATTCGGACTCTTCGCAACAGGGTGCACTGCCGCATAATGCCTTCGGGAATGGTAACTGCCGAAAGCAAAAGGGAAAGCGGTTGCTATAGTGGATGGCGAAATGCGGGCCATCAAAATACAGACGCCGAAAAGGTTTGGGGGAACACACGCCTGGGAGGAAAAAAACGATGTTTGAATGGATGTATTAAGCTGCAACTACCCATCAAGTACCGGTAAACTACCCATCAGGTACCCATAAATTACCGATAAATTATGGGTATGTGATGGGTAATTGATGGGTAGGTGATCCGTTGTGGCTGCTTGCGTGGCTTGCCGATTGGGTTTATAACTGCCGGTCTTTACAGATAATTAATGCCAGCGGGTTCATGGCCGTAGGTTGTTTCCTATCGTTGGCTGAGTTGTCTATGGCTCGCTACGAACAAAGGACTGCATTTTGAGGTGTCGCATTTCGAAGGGAACTCAACGTACATCGACAAAACCCAAACACTACAGGTTCATCTAGCGTCGGTGTTGCGCCCTAATCCAAGAAACGTTGGTCGTAAGTACCCTTCGCTACGGAGAGATTTTCGAAGCGGTGTACATGGACAATGAGAGGACTTCGACTTAAATGTAGATGATGCCGCAGACCTACTTTGGAACCTTTGTTCCGCTACCATACACCTGGATCTTTCCAAACGGCGCATTCTTTCTGCATCAACTTCATTTATTGGCTCAAAACACTTCCCATCGTTCGTTTTTATTATTGCTGGTTTATTGTGTTGTGCTTATTTTTCAGTACAAGACCGCTTTTGCAGTTGCAGCACGTCGCTTTCAGAAAGCGATGTTAATAGCTTTTGGCCGTGACAAGTTGTCATGTGGCATGTTTTTTGTATCCCTATTGTGTCATGCCAATAGCAGACACCTGCGTTAGAATACTACCAACCAAAAGGATATATGGAAACAAAACTTAGTAAAAACCTAAAGAAAATCATAGTGAACAGCCGTGAAGAGGCCCTGCGCTTAAAGAACGGTTCCATTGGCGTGGAGCACTTTTTCCTTGGCATCCTGCGCGTGCAAGAAAGTGCCGCATACCAAATATTGAGACAGTTGGAAATAGACCTGAACAGTGCGCGAGCGCAGATTGAAAATGGTGCAAAGCAAAACCAAAGCGAGGTGCATTTTTCGGAAGACAGCGAGTTGCCCATGCTGAGGCAGGCCGAGAAAGTAATCCGTCTCTCCTTCCTTGAAAGCACCAAGTTGCGTCGTAAAGAAATACATAGCGAGCACCTGCTGCTGGCCATTTTGGTGGAGGGTGAAAGCACTGTGGCTGCCATCTTGGAAAAGAACGGAGTGAGTTACAACCGCGTGTTTGAGGCCGTAAAAGGGCTTTATGGAGACGATGCCAACGATACCGCTGCCATGGAGAACGAATATCCCGCTATGGGGTTTGAGGACGACAGCAAGGGTGACAACGAGGAGGATGACAGAGAATATCCCTATCCCGGGCCTCGCGGAGACATGCGCCAAACACAACGCAACGTCAACACGGAACGTAGCGACACACCTGCACTGGACAACTTCAGCCACGACTTGACCAAGGCGGCGCGAGAAGGCAAGCTGGACCCCATGGTGGGACGCGAACGCGAATTGCAGAGAATAGCGCAGACGTTGTCAAGACGCAAAAAAAACAACCCCGTGCTCATCGGAGAGCCTGGGGTGGGCAAGAGCGCCATTGTGGAAGGGCTGGCGCAACGCATCGTGAATGGACAAGTGCCACGCACACTCTATGGAAAGCGACTGGTGGCTTTGGACCTTGGTATGCTGGTGGCGGGAACGAAATACCGCGGCCAATTCGAGGAACGTCTCAAGGCCATACTGACAGAATTGCAGAAACACCCCGAAATCATCGTCTTCATCGACGAGATACACACCATCATTGGCGCAGGAAGCGCCAGCGGAAGTTTAGATGCCAGCAACATGCTGAAGCCCGCGCTGGCAAGGGGAGAGATACAGTGCATTGGTGCCACCACATTGGACGAATACCGCCAATACATAGAAAAGGACGGGGCAGTGGAGCGACGCTTCCAAAAAATATTGGTTGAGCCTTCCTCGCCCGAGGACACGCTAAAGATTTTACGCAACATCAAGTCCACCTACGAAAACCACCATAAGGTAACCTATTTCGATGAAGCGCTGCAAGCCTGCGTGAACATGACGGAGCGCTACATCACAGATCGACTGCTTCCCGACAAAGCCATCGACGCGCTTGACGAGGCTGGAGCACGCGTGAGAATACGCAACGTGAAGGTGCCCGAGGATATTGAGGGTCTGGAAAAGAAGTTGGAACAAGCCACGGCCGAGAAAAAGCGCATGGTGGCAGAAAAGAAATACAGTGAGGCCGCCACGCTGCGCGACGAAGAAAGCAGCCTGCAAAAAGAGTTGGACGCTCTAAAGAAGAAATGGGAAGAAGAGGAGGACAGCCACCGCAAGCAGGTGACCGAAAATGACATCGCCGAGGTGGTGGCAGCCATGACAGGAGTGCCCGTGCAACGCATAGCGCAAAGCGAGGGCTTGCGGCTGATGAATATGGACAAGGAGTTGCAAGGCAAGGTGATAGGACAGGACGAAGCCATCCAACAGGTGTGCCGCGCCATTAGGCGCAACCGCGCCGGCCTGAAGGATCCCTCCAGGCCTATAGGCTCGTTCTTTTTCTTGGGCCCCACAGGAGTGGGAAAGACCTATTTGGCTAAAGTGTTGGCAAAATTCCTGTTTGACAGCGAGGACGCCATCATCCGCATCGACATGAGCGAATACATGGAGAAATTCAGCATCTCACGACTCATAGGGGCGCCTCCAGGATATGTGGGATACGAAGAGGGCGGACAACTCACGGAGAAAGTGCGCCGAAAGCCCTACAGCATTGTGCTGCTTGACGAGATTGAAAAGGCGCATCCCGACGTGTTTAACGTGCTGCTTCAGGTGCTGGACGATGGACAACTCACTGATGGCATGGGACGGAAAGTGGACTTCAAGAACACCATCATCATTATGACCAGTAACGTTGGGGCTCGGCAACTAAAGGAGTTTGGCACGGGCGTGGGGTTCAACACCACTACACGCATCAACGACAAGAGCGCATTGGAACGCGACGTGATAGAGAAAGAACTGCGCAAACGCTTTGCACCTGAATTCCTAAATAGGGTGGACGACATCATCTACTTTAACAGTTTGAAGCGCGAGGACATACACAAAATCATCGACATACAGTTGGCTGACCTCTTCCGTCGCGTGAAGAAGATGGGCTACGGTGTATCCATAGACATGCCTGCCAAGGACTTCCTCGTGGCACACGGATGGGACAGCCAATTCGGCGCACGCCCCTTGAAGCGAGCCATACAACGATATATCGAAGACGACCTCGCCGACGAAATCATCAAAGCCGACCTGTTGCCTGGCGACACGATAAACATTACCACCGAAGACAACGGCGACAATGCCAAGATAGTGTTCCATATAGAGAAAGGCAAAACCTCACAAATACTATCCGACGCCACCGAACCCGTGCCCGAAGGGCAGCCATAAGGCACGACTTACACAAGGTTAAGCAAGCGAGGGCTCTGCCACTAAAAACGGAGCCCTCGCATTTTTTTCATACACATTCGCAAAAGAACAAACTGTCTCACCGCTTTCACGCCGCCCAACAATGCAAAAAGCGGCGCCTTTCGCTTGCCCAAGCCTACATCGCCAACGAATAGATGAAGGTGAGGTAATTGGCAAAGTTGACAAGGCCACAGCCTTCAAGCCTATCCTCGGGGCTATGATAACCGCCATATGGGCCGCCAAGCGTAAGGATATAAAGACTGGGACACAGGTCTGAAAATGGGTAATGGTCGCTATTCGGGCGATTTTCGCGTAGTAGCAATTGGGGACAAAGATTAAGGGCATCATTAAGCCGTTTCAAGCGGTCGCCAAAAGGCTTTGTTGTACCTTCCTTGGCATTGAACACCATAAGCCCTTCATCGCCGCCGCAAAACATGTCCACATTTACCAATACGCGCACCTTATTAAAATCGATAACGGGATGCTCCGCGGCATAGTGTGAGCCGTATAGGCCAGCTTCTTCGCCACTGAAGAAGAGGAATGCCAGCGTGTATTTGGGCGTGTCCACGGGGCGGCCAAGCGTATCTTTGAAAGTGGCCTGCCGAGCCAACTCCATAACGGCAGCCACACCACTGGCATTATCGTGAACACCTGGGAAAAGCAACTCGTTGCCCATCTGCCCCAAATGGTCATAATGCGCACAGAATACCACCATGCTATCGCTACGTCCAGGTACCACGCCACATACGTTTTGCGTGGCATAAGACGGCCTGTATTGGCTGGAGACGTCAATGTTCACATCCTCCACCTTTGCTGGCACAGCACTGGCCAACACCTCTACAAGGGCGTAGTCTGCAGGCCTGTTGGCACCCACGAGAGAATATGGTTTGTCAAAATTCCTCACACCAAGCAGCAACACATGGCTGCCATAGGGATTGCGATGATATAACTGCTCCACAGCCTGCCTCAAAGCATCGTCTTGCTGTTCGCCAGTCAAGGAGATTTGGGTAAGGTCTATATAAAGAACCGCGTCGGCCATGCTCTCCCCATGCGCACGCAGAAAACATCGTAAGGCTTCGTTGTCCACCAGCGTCTCGGCAGGCACGCGCACCAACGGCGTAATGCCCAACACCTTGTGGAAGTCGGCGCTGAACCCCAACACGCGAAAGTCATAATAAGGTCTCAAAGCAGTACCATCGAACGAAAGTCGGCAAAAGCCCTCCATGCTATGCGTGGGGTAGCTATATCGTTGATAATATTCATCGGCAAGAGGTTTCACTCCAAGCCGCTTCAATTCATTAACCAAGAAACGCGCCGCAATAGAGTCGCCTTGATATGAGGGGCCACGCCCATGCATATACTCACTCGAAAGGTGGCGCATGATGTATTTGGGGTAGACCGTGTCTTGCGCCTCAACGCCCATCGGCAGTGAGCAAGAGAGAAAAAAGAAGAGAAAGAA
>JAXFQM010000207.1:0-3500 GCA_034178965.1 Bacteroidales bacterium
CGTTTCCAAATCGAGTTTTGTTATCGTGACGGGAAACAGTTTACAGGGCTTTGCGACTGCCAAGCGAGGGATTATGCAAAGCTGGAGTTCGCCTTCAACGCTTCTCTCTCTGCCGTGAATGTGGCCAAAGTGGTCATCAGGGAGCAATATCCAACCTTTTCTATCGCTAATCTTAAGTCGCTGTTATACAACACGTACCTCATGAAACGATTTTTTGTCATGTTAGGTTTTCGTCCGAACAAGTCAATAAATGCCAAAATTGTCAAAGAACTCTTCAATATCGCGGCTCCTGCCGCCTAATTGTTAACTTTTCTCTACCGAACCATTGAAAACATCAATAAACAGAAATATTCATAACGCCGCTTTGGGGCGCAAGAGGATGAGCTAAATCAATAAAAAAATCATTGATTTGTGGGCTATAAATAGTTATTTCTTAAACCAACTGAAATCTTCGAAATGGTTGTATTCGCCCTTCTTAATATTATCGTAATAATGTGGGATAATCACCGTGCTGGGGATATTCACTACTCTATCTTCCAGCCATTCTGCATTACTTAAATCACCGCAGAAACAGCCTTTATACATATCCAACTTGTTATTTAATACCCAAATGGGTCGGGTCATAACACCGTTGTCATTGGTATAAGTCAAGAATGCGTCTCGTTCCGCACGGTCCTTCAATACTACTGCATTCAGCCAATAATTACTGCGGCAATTTTTCGGTTCAATAAAGAAAGACACGTCGCTACCTTCAAAGAACTTGCGATATTTCTCCGTTAATTCTCGTTTTAACAACACGAATTTTTCACAATTTTCTATCTGGCCCAACCCCAACGCGGCGCTTAAATTCACCAAACGGTAGTTATAACCCGTATAGTCGTGATTATACTCCCAGCGATGTGGCACTTTTGCCGTCGTAGTAATATGTTTTGCCAACACGGCTAACTTTGCATCCTGGGTCAATATCATACCCCCGCCGCCAGTCGTTATGGTCTTATTGCCATTAAAACTCAACGCCGCCAACTTTCCAAACAGCCCTGTGTGCTTTCCTTTATAGAAACTGCCAATGCTTTCCGCCGCATCTTCCACCATTGTCACGTTCCACTTCTCACATACTTCCAACAATTCGTCAATCTGCACGGGATGCCCAAACGTGTGCATGGGTACCACCGCCGCTATTCTCCTGCCTGTTTGGGCATTGTAGCATTCTCCATCCACGCCCTTTCGTGCATTTGTCTTCAGGAATTCCTCCAGTTTTTCTGCGCTAAGTCCCATAGTTTCCTTGTCCACATCCACAAACACAGGATGTGCACCACAATAAGTAATTGCGTTGCATGTTGCAATGAAACTTACAGGTTGTGTAATTACCTCATCGCCTGGATGTACCCCTGCCAACAGCATAGAAATATGCAGCGCGCTCGTTCCATTCATCGTCGCCACAGCATATTTGCTACCCGTATACTTCGCAATGGCTTCTTCAAACTTCGTCACGTATTGTCCTACGCTGCTCACAAAGTTGCTATCCATCGCATCCAACAAATATTTTCTCTCATTACCCACAAAACGCGGGTCGTGCAAGATAATAAAACCTTCTTGGTCTTCAAACGTGTCTCTTACAAAAGAGACGAAACGACTATTATCCATTACTATTCGGGTATTTTGGTTACAATAAAATTAATGGGCTACGCATGTGCTTCGTTAAACTTATGCGTCTCCATCTTTAAATCAATTCTCGGCATGTCTTTAAATAACCTATAAGGTAAATCACTTTGGGGGAACAGTACCACCCACACCGTCAAAAACACTATCATGAAGTCCACCCAAAGATTGCGGTGGTTGTAATACCATGTTTCTAACTTGCCCTTATGTGGCTGAATCACTTGACCTGAAAATTCTACGGGATCTTTTGCTTGGCTAATGTAGTCCTCCTCGTCTCGGAAAATCACGGAGGCAACACCCGAAAGACCTGGTTTTAATTGTTTTATCGTCCATTGGTCCGTCTCGCTGTAACGCGAGAACTCTTTTGGCACCAGCGGACGAGGACCTATTATGCTCATGCTGCCCAGCAAAATATTAAACAGTTGTGGAAGCTCATTCAACTTTGTTTTTCGCAGGAACCTGCCAAAGGGCAAAACTCGGGGGTCGTTCCGTACCGTTGTCGTTCCTCCCCTCATATTTGGCGAATCCTTCAGCATCGTAGCGAATTTCAACACATCAAACATCTTTCCCCCCTGTCCAACACGAGGTTGCTTATAGAAAACATAATGTTCCCCCGTACACTTTAGAATGACCGCGATGGGGATAAGCAACCATGACAAGCAAACTATTGCAATGGCTGACAGCAATACATCGAAAAATCTTTTAAAAAAAATATACATTCTCTAATAATATTAATATATGTTCACAACAAGGTCTTCTTATTATATTCAGTGGCTTTAGCATACTCCTGCGTTTCACGCAACTTAATTGATTTCCTCCGCAGTCCATATCGCAACGCTTGTCAATCTAATCTTGACGAGCAAAGCCCGCTTTTTATGCCCTGACCACGTCAGCACCAAAGTAATAGGTTGAATTGCTAGTTTGCTGCTAAATGCATCACGTTGCTAATGACATTAATCAATTGCAAAATTACAAACAAATTGAGATGATTAATAAATCCTTCTGGTTTGCATTAAACTTACAGACAATAAATGATTTTTGCGCATAACAGAGAAAAATTACCCTATAACAATGCCTTTCTGTTGATATGACTCCATACCCTTCAACGTTCTCGCTCATTTTGTCTATCCAAACCGTTTGTGAGGCATAGACCGCATTTTTTTGCACGCTAATCTTTTCAACGGTAATAACGCTCATCAACAAGTGGCACTGTAACGCCTAACTCCATTCTTCACTACATCTTTTGGTCAAGGTTTTTGCCCTTTTCCTCATGCTCGAAGTTTGGGATGAAATCCTTTATGGCTTTAACAACTTCTTCTTTTGTAAAGGTGGAATCATGGAAAATGGCTTCTATCTTCTCGAAGAAAGTCACGACTTCTGACATGGGACGCATTTGCCGCTCTTCGATGACACCAAGGCTAAGGAAACGATTCATGTTGATTTTTTCTCCCGGCACGTAAAATTCCTCATAGGGTTTCTCGCCCGTTGTATCGCTCTTGAAGTACACTACGGGATATTCCTTGCCGTCATAAGGCATGGCTGCCGCATATTGCTTGGCCTCTTCGTCGGTGTTAAACTCGCGCTTCGCGCGACCTTCCGCGCGCACAAAATCGTCACATATAGATGAGAAAGTTAGCATCTGTTCTTCACCGAGCTTGGGGAAGAACACTTCACCGCTCTTGCCAAGGATGCAAGCCAGCATGCATATTTGGCCGCTCTCCTCCGGCGAAACGAAATAGCGTTTTACATCGTTGGGAGCCGAAAGAGGTTGTTTGCTTTCAATGCGGCGCAACCAGCCGTCGGGCAGGGAGCCGTTTGAAAAGGCCACATTGGCAAAACGG
>JAXFQM010000012.1:0-6322 GCA_034178965.1 Bacteroidales bacterium
CCATAGCCGCGGTAATAGTAAGTGTGTTCATCTTCAAGGTGGCCATAGAACTTACTATTCAAGCTTTAAACGAATTGTTGGAAAAGAGTTTGCCGAAGGAGACTGAAAACGAAATTGTGCAGATAGCAGAGCAAGAGAAGGATGTAAGCGAAATACACCATCTATGTACGCGCCGTATAGGCAATAACATTGCCATAGAGATGCATTTACGTTTGCCAGCGCAAATGAACCTGTATGATTGCCACGAACGCACCGCCTCGATAGAGAGACGGCTGCGGGAGCGTTATGGGCAGGGGACTCACATTACGCTGCATGTTGAACCCACAAAAGTGGATGGCTGCTACAGGCCACCGGTGGAGGGTTGCTCCCATACGAGCGCTATGGACAAAAGTTAGCAATCGGAATTAGACGTGCGGCGTCTCAAGGCGTTAGCGTTAGCCAGCCAATGTACAGCGGATGTTTGCGCTTTGCGAAAAGAAAGAATAATAGATATTAGCAATGGAAGAGATATCACTGCAAAAAGCGGCCATTGGCTCTTTGTTCGACCGCATCGCACCATGCTATGATAGGTTGAACCATTTGTTAACGTTGAATATTGACCGGCGTTGGCGCCGGTTGGCGGCACGCACCCTTGGGAAAGGAACACCAAAGGTGTTGGATGTAGCATGCGGCACAGCCGATCTTTCCATTGCATTGGTTCAGCAGGGCAGGGCACGGCGTGTTATTGGGGCCGACCTCAGCACGCGAATGCTTGACATAGGGAAGGCCAAAGTTGCAAAGAGTAGATTGGAAGGACAGATAGCGTTACAGGAAGGCAATGCGCTAGAGTTGCCGTTTGGCGATGCGGACTTTGATGCCGTGACATGTGCTTTCGGGGTGCGCAACTTCATGCTGCCGGAAAAAGGGTTGGGCGAGATGTACCGAGTGTTGCGCATGGGTGGTAGGCTGACTATACTGGAATTCTCATATCCTAAAAGCCGTCTTGTACGTCTCTTCTACGATGGATATTTCAATAACTTGCTGCCGCGCATAGGGCGGCGTTTGTCCAAAGATTCCGCGGCCTATTCTTATTTGCCCGCGAGTGTGAAGCAGTTCCCCTATGGACAACCTTTTGTGCAGATGCTCAACATGGCTGGTTTTGTTAATGTAAGGCAGAAATCGTTGAGTTGTGGGATTTGCATGCTCTACACGGCAGAAAAAAAAGTACATGACAGCACCCTACAGCGACCATAAGGCCGCGCAAAGAGAGAAAGTGTGCCATTAATTAATGAACGAAATTGCATAAATGGAAAAAATATTGCTTTGGTTGAGAATAATACGCCCCCACACGCTTTTTGCCGCCGTGGCGCCAGTGGCGGTGGGGCTGTTGGTGGCGGCACAGACGTTGCACCTGAAGTGCGTGGAGTACGAAGCGCATGAGGCTCTTCGCAAGGCACAGCTTCACAAAGCCATTGTTGAAAAAAATCCCAGTCTATTGGAAGGTATCGGCGCCTATTATGCTCCCGATGGCACTGTGGCATTGGCGGAAGACATGACAAGGATACCCCGTTTCGATGGATGGATTGCCGTGGCTACGCTGTTGGGCGCCATAGCGTTGCAAGTCTTTGCCAATTTGGTGAATGATTTGTACGACTATAGACGAGGCGCGGACAAGGCGCATCGTGTGGGTTTTGCGCGAGCCTTGGCAGAGGGTGAAGTTACGGAAAGAGAAATGCGTCGTGCCGTACTTATAACGCTGGCGCTGGTGGTGCTGCTGGGCATAGTTTTGGTGGCGAAAGGGGGGGCATTAATATTTTTCATTGGCGTATTCGGCATCTTTTTCGCGTGGCTATACACTGCCACGCACCACTCATTGTCTTATCTTGGAGTGGCAGATGTCTTTGTTTTCCTTTTTTTTGGTGTGCTGGCCACAATGGGAACAGCCTACCTGCAAACGGGCACCCTTGACTGGCAGAGCGTCCTTGCTGGTGGCGTAAACGGCGTCATCAGCATGAGCGTGCTTTGCATAAACAACCTGCGCGATGTGGAAAGCGACCGCGCTGCAGGCAAGCGCACCATAGTGGTGCGCTTCGGCATTACAGCGGGACGGGTGGAGATTGTGGCATGTGCGCTATTTTCATTGGTGTTTGCATGGCTGGCCTTTGGCTTTTCCATACCCTGCCTTGTGGCGTTGCCCATGGCATATTTGGCGTTTAAGACGCTTAAGGCCGAAGGCGAGGGATACAACCGACTCCTCGTACAAACAGGGCAAACCAACGTGCTCTACGCAATTTTGGTGGCCTTGCAAGTAATAATTTTCTGACATGTCGGCATTTTTTCGTATCTTTGCAATTTCTTTGCAAGAAAGAATTATGGCATCTAAGAAACATACCGCATTATTTGCCGCTTTATTAGCCTTGACGGGCTGTGTCGTGGCGCAAACAAACATTTCCATCAAGGGAACCGCGTCCAATGCAGCTGGCAAGACCGTTGTGCTAGGTGGCTATACAGACCGCATCAGTTTTGCCGAGGTGGAATTAGACAAGGTGAACATAGGGACTGACCAGCGTTTTGAACTCCGCTGCTATGCTAACTATCCGCGCTTGGTGTATATACAGATAGAAAACTATAGCCAGTCGTTCTATGTGATACCAGGAGGCGACTATGAAGTCAGCATCCCTACGTTTCAATGGGAACAGGACGAGGTGGTAAACGTGCTTCTCAACCCTGTGACCCTGCCGTTGGAGTTTCTAAAATTGCCTCCCGACGACGTGAACGCCGAAATCAGCCGCTTTGATATGGTGGTGGCCAATTACCTGTCCTCTCACGCGGAACATATCGATGAACGCTACCGTCCGCAGAAACGCTACTTCGACACTCTGCTGGCAGTGGTGGATAATGCGTGCCCCAACACGCAGAACGAATTCTTCAACCGATACAAACGCTACCATTTGGCACAGTTGAGGATGGACACCAAATTTGCTTCGCGCGGCAAAACCTACGACATTTACCTGCGCAACCAGCCCGTGCTGCCTTACGATGACAATTACATGTCACTGTTCGTCTCCATCTATGGCCGCTTCATCAGCAAAGGCACGCGCAAGATTTCAACCCACGAGCTGCAACGCTGGGTGGCTAACGAGGATAATGAGGCTTTTATTGACGCGCTGGGAGCCGAACCACTGCTGCGCCACGAACAAATACGCGAATTGGCGGCGCTCTTGGCCTTGAAGGAAATGTACTATGACGAGAAACACTATGAGGGGCGGCATGTCTTGAACATGATATCATACATAGGCAGCCACACCAAGTTTGCCGACCACAAGCCCATTGTCAATAATCTGCTGTCAAATCTCCGTCGCGCGGAGGTGGGCAGTACGGCGAAAGAATTTGTCTTGCCCAACGCGGACAAAAACATGGTCTCGCTTTCCTCTTTCAAGGGCAAGTGGGTGTACCTCTCTTTCGTGAGGGTCGGCGAACCCGCTAGTCTGGGTGAACTGGAGACGTTGGCGTTTTTCAAGGATACCATCTATGCGCAAGACCAAAATGTGGAGTTTGTGACCATTGATTGTGACCGTGAATTCCAAACAATGTTTCATTTCCTGAAAAACAGCAAGCGAGGCGATCTCTACTCTTGGACATGGCTGCATTTCAATGGCAACTACGACTTGTTGCGCTCCTACCAGGCCGTCACGTTTCCTACCTTCGTGTTATTGAATCCCAATGGCGAATTGTGCTACGACGTGACGCCGGCGCCCTCCAGTGGTTTTCTGCTGTCGCCCCCTTGGAGACAAAAAAAGCGGATTGAAGGTGAAAGCGGTTCTTTTTTGCGCCAGTGACAATTTTAGAAACAGGTAAACGGAAAATGAGAAGCCTAAAATCCTATAACAACTAAGGAAAAATTATCACAGAATGATTGAGGAAAAACTACAGCAAGCAATCAGCCAAGGGCTGAAAGAACTCTATGACATAGATGCAGAGCCGAAAAGCGTGACGTTGCAAAGCACGCGCAAGGATTTCATAGGCGACTTCACGGTGGTGGTGTTTCCCTGGGTGAAACAGGCCCGCAAAGCACCCCAGCAAATGGCGGAAGAATTGGGAAAGAAAGTGCATGAGCTGCTGCCAGAGGTGGTGGAGAGCAATGCCGAAAAGGGCTTCCTCAATTTTGTTATTGGCGACAGTTATTGGCAAAGTCTGCTAAAGGAGGTGCTGGCAACGGATGCCTATGGCACCAAGAACGCCGATTCCAGTGAGGCACCGATAGTGATTGAATATTCCTCGCCCAATACAAACAAACCCCTTCATTTGGGTCACATTCGTAACAACCTGCTGGGTTGGAGCGTGGCGCAACTGCTGAAAGCCAATGGCAATAACGTGAGGATGGTAAACTTGGTGAACGACCGCGGCATCCATATCATGAAAAGCATGTTGGCTTGGATGCGCTATGGTAACGGCGAGACCCCAGAAACATCGGGCATGAAAGGAGACCACTTGGTGGGCAAGTACTATGTGGAGTTTGACAAACACTACAAAAAAGAGGTGGAGGACCTCATGGCCAAAGGATACGAAGAAGAGCAGGCAAAAAAAGAGGCGCCCCTTATCGTAGAAGCACAGAGCATGCTTAAACGCTGGGAAGAGGGTGACAAGGAAATGCGCGACTTGTGGAGCATGATGAATGGATGGGTTTACAAGGGTTTCGACGAAACATACAAACGATTGGGCGTGGGCTTTGATAAGATATATTACGAATCAGATACCTATCTCCTGGGAAAGGAACTGGTGAGTAAGGGGCTTGAAATGGGTGTGCTGTACAAAAAAGAAGACGGCAGCGTATGGTGCGACCTTACGGATGCCGGCTTGGACCACAAATTACTGCTACGCAAAGACGGCACCAGCGTGTACATGACGCAGGACTTGGGCACAGCCCTCTTGCGCCACGAGGATTTCGGGACGGAACGTCTCGTCTATGTGGTGGGTAACGAGCAGGATTATCACTTTCAGGTGCTGAAGATTGTGATGCAACGACTTGGTTATCAGTGGGCAGAAAATATTTATCACCTCAGTTATGGCATGGTGGAGTTACCTAACGGAAAGATGAAAAGCCGCGAAGGCACCGTGGTGGACGCCGATGACTTAATTTCGGAAATGGAGGCGCAAGCCAAAGAAATGTGCAGAGAAAAAGGCAAGAACTGCGACATGGACGAAACCAGCCTTGAGGCCCTATACCATACCATTGCCCTCGGTGCACTGAAATATTTCATACTAAAGGTAGACCCTACCCGCAATATGCTCTTCAACCCTGCCGAAAGCATAGACTTCAATGGCAACACGGGACCTTTCATCCAGTATACCTACGCCCGCATCAAAAGCATAGTGCGCAAAGGTGCTGAGGCTAACGCCGTTGCATTTGACGAAACGGCAAGCCAAGTCATTGGCCCCAAGGAAAAGGAGGTGCTGCGCCTCATCCACGACATGCCCTCCACCATCGCGCAGGCCGCCGCGGCCTACAGCCCCGCGCAGATAGCCAACTACGCCTATAGCGTGGCAAAGGCATTCAACAGTTTCTACCAAGACACCCCTATCCTGAAATGCGAAAACGACAACTTGCGCAGTTTCCGCGTGGCACTATGCTCCGCTGTGGCACAGGTGCTGAAAAATACCATGAACATACTTGGCATTGAGGTGCCCGAAAGAATGTAACTATGACCTGGACCCTAAATAATATTCACATACCTTACTATATTTGCGACTACACAGACCATCTGTCATTGCAGTTCCTTAGTCGCATATTCCAAGACGCAGCCGACAACCATACGGAACATTTCCATATGGGCTTCACGGACTTGATGGCGAACGGGAAGGCTTGGGTGTTGAGTCGCGTGTATTACAAGGTGCATAACATGCCCAACGCCATGGACAGGGTGAACGTCACCACTTGGAGCCGCCGCGCAGATCGTCTTTGTGCTATGCGCGACACGGAAATGCGTGACCTCCAAGACAATTTGCTAGTGGCCTCCACTAGTATGTGGGTGATTATGGACATGCAAAAACGCACTGTGGTGAGAATGCTGGACGACATCGTAAACTTCGACCACGAACGTCGTCTTGCTACAGACCGGGATGTCCTGCAAAAATTAACCTTGCCGACGATGGATGATAGATGCGTGGTGTCCCATTTCAAGGCTACGCATGCCAACATTGACCACAACCTGCACGTGAACAACACGGACTACATACGTTGGATTGTGGATGCAATCAAGTTCGACTTGAACGACACCGAGCGCATAGACACGCTTGAGATAGACTATTTCCACGAGACTCGTTTGGGAGACGATGTTTGGGT
>JAXFQM010000138.1:0-4352 GCA_034178965.1 Bacteroidales bacterium
GAAAAGCGTGGCGGCAGAAAAGCTATGTCGGCTTTGCACCACATACACCTTGCCCTGGAACTTACGGTCTGTAAGGGAGGAACGAATGACAATCTCCTCTTGATAATACGTGCCGTTATGCAGGCTGGTGGGGGTTTCGCGGACACCTCCCGCTCGCCGCATCCAATGGTCGAGGCGGTGTGTTTTCTCCAGCAATCGGCTTTGTTTCCACATGACGGAACCCGCCCTGTACCCTCCGTTGGGAACAAAGTACGATGCCACACGCTCCTCCACCTGCAAGCCGCCTCCACGGTTGCACGAAATGTCGATAAAGACGGTGTCTATGCGTTTCCATGCCAACGTGTCGAAGTAGGCGTCCAAGACTTTGTTGAAACGTCCGTTTCGTGGTTGAAAAGTATTGATTTCCATCAAGGCAACGTTGCGAATGGTGTCGTATGTGAAAAAAGTTTCACGATTCATCTTTCCCGTCTTCTTCCTGTTTGCGCGCTTTTCCTTCCTGCTTGTTGCAACGCCATTGTAAGTGGTGGTGCGTTCCTTGCCGCCAGCGCAATAAGTGAGGGTAATGCTGTCCAAATAAACATTTTGCACCAAGTATGCAAGTATGTTTGTAACGCGTCACAGAAATTGTGGTTCTTGGAGGGCTCCAAGATATTGTTGTTTACCTGAAAATATTCCTCTATCTGCAACGGCGTTGCCCCGTTGACACGCAGCAACCTCGTAGCGCGCCGTGTCCAACCGTATGTACACTTTTCCGTCACGTTCCTCAAAGCGCGGCAACTGGAAGTACGCATCCAGCTTACTCATCATCTTCTTGGAATAACCTATGCGCGAATGCAGGTCGAAGAAGCGCTGTAGCCCCACGATGGTAGTATAGAATTGCGCTTTCGTCTTGTCGCGGTCCAGCGAGTTCTTCAGCGAGTCAATTGTTCTGTCGAACGCCTCTTCGTCCAACACTGCAAACGGATTGGGATGCGTCTCTTTATACCATGCATACAGAGAGTCCACGTCCTCCCGCATTTGTAGAGGCGTGAGCATCTTATTAGCGTCTTGGGCATAGCCCAAGACGCTAAACGTTAACAGCAGAAGAATGGCCCCTACGGTTTTGCCATAGTCTCTCAAAGGCGCATGCCTATGGCGCATTCCTCGACAGACATTCATGAATTCCGCTTTCGTTCAATAATTACATGTTGTCACCTATTAATGACTGCGCCGTTTGCATAGCTTTGGTAAGTCCGTCGGGATTCTTGCCACCAGCAGTGGCGTAGGCTGGTTGCCCTCCGCCACCGCCCTGCATTTCCTTGCCTGCCACGCGCACTATGGCTCCGGCGTTTTTTCCTGCATCCACAAGCTTTTGGCCAAGGGCCACCAGCAACGTAGGTTTGCCGCCATGCTTACTGCCCAATACAAGAGCCATATCGGGATGGTTAGCGCGCATTGCCATGATAGCCTCTTTCAGCAGCGACAGGTCGCTGTCCCGTTCCTCCATCAGCACGGGACCAAGGGACAATTTGGCTTCAATTTCCTTGCATACGGCTGCCGCCTGCTGCTTTTGAAATGACTCCATCATGGCCTTCATGTCCGCGTTGTCCTCCGTCAGTTTTTGCACGGCACCTACCAAATCTTTCGGATTCTTCAGCATCTCACGAATGCCGTTGAGAATGTCCTGTTGCGCGTTTACATAATCCTCCGCTGTCTTTCCAGTGATGGCTTCTATGCGTCGCATGCCCGCCGCGATGGCACTTTCGGCCACGATGCGCAGCATGCCGATGTGACCCGTGCTGCCCACATGGGTACCGCCGCAAAATTCAATGCTATCGCCATATTTCACCACACGCACTTTCTCTCCATATTTCTCGCCAAAGAGAGCCATGGCGCCCAGTTTCTTGGCTTCCTCGATGGGCATGGCGCGTTCTTCCTCGAGGGGCAAGTCGCGCCGAATGTCCTCGTTCACCAACTGCTCCACCTTTCTAATTTCCTCGGGGGTCATCTTTGCAAAATGAGAGAAGTCGAAACGTAGTCGGTCACTATCCACACTGCTGCCACGTTGTTCTACATGGGGGCCCAGTACCGCACGCAAAGCTTTATGCAGCAAGTGCGTGGCACTATGATTGCATTCAGTGGCATGGCGTTGCTTTTCGTCTACCTGCGCAGTGAATGTTGCTCCGAGGTCCTGCGGCAGTTGCGCCACCAAATGCACTATCAGACCGTTTTCTTTCTTGGTGTCGAACACCTCAATTTTCTCCTCATCGTTGTAAATGAATCCCTTGTCCCCCACCTGTCCACCTCCTTCTCCATAGAAAGGGGTGCGGTCAAATACCAATTGGTAGTACTGTTTATCTTTGGTTGTGACGCGGCGATAGCGGGTGATGGCCACCTCGGTTTGCAGCAGGTCGTAGCCCACAAATTGCTCTTCCACATCCTTCTGCAACTCCTGCCAATCGTCATTTTGCACTTGCGCTGCAGCCCTGCTGCGTTGTTTTTGCGCTTGCAACCCTTTTTGGAAGCCCTCCATGTCTACGCTCCAACCCTTTTCCACAGCCATTAACTGGGTGAGGTCAACGGGGAAGCCGTAAGTATCGAAAAGTTCGAAGGCGAAATCGCCATCCACAACCTTGCCTTCATTGTTGTGCTCCTCCACGTATTTCTCAAAACGTGCGATGCCTCCGCTCAAAGTCTTAAGGAACGACTGCTCCTCTTCGTTCATGATGCGTTCAATGAGTTGCCTGTTTTTCTGCAACTCGACATACTGATGCCCCATCTGTTCCACCAGCGTGGGGACGAGATGGCAAAGGAACGGCTCCTTGAAGCCGAGGAACGTGTATCCGTAGCGTACCGCGCGGCGCAGGATTCGGCGAATGACATAACCCGCCTTGGCGTTGCCTGGCAACTGCCCGTCGGCAATACTGAACGACACAGCGCGCAAGTGGTCGGCACAGACGCGCATAGCCACGTCGTCTTCTTCGCGTTCGCCATATTTCTTGCCGCAACGACGCGCCAACTCTTGTATGAGGGGTTGGAACACGTCGGTGTCGTAGTTGCTCTTCTTGCCTTGCATCACCATGCAGAGACGCTCAAAGCCCATGCCCGTATCAATATGTTTGGCTTTTAGTGGCACCAAATGACCGTCGGCCAAACGGTTGAATTGCATGAAAACAAGGTTCCAAATCTCTATCACCAGCGGGTCGTCGTGGTTCACCAAGCTCTTTCCTGACACGCGTGCCTTTTCGGCCGCATCGCGCAAATCCACGTGTATTTCGCTACAAGGGCCGCAAGGGCCTTGCGCCCCCATCTCCCAAAAGTTGTCGTGCTTGCTGCCCAGCAGGATGCGATCCTCTCCTATGTGGTCCTTCCAATAGTTGCGTGCCTCCTCGTCGAGTGGCAACCCTTCGGCCTCGTCACCTCCAAACACGGTTACATAAAGGTTTTCCCTGTCTATCTTCATCACCTCGGTGAGGAACTCCCATGCGTATGCGATAGCCTCTTTCTTGAAATAGTTGCCGAAACTCCAGTTGCCCAGCATCTCGAACATGGTGTGGTGGTAGGTATCGTGCCCCACTTGCTCCAAGTCGTTGTGCTTGCCGCTCACGCGCAGGCATTTTTGCGCGTCGGCGGCGCGTTCGTAGGGTGCCGGCACATTGTCCAAGAATATGTCCTTGAATTGGTTCATGCCAGCGTTGGTGAACATCAACGTGGGGTCATTCTTAATAACCATTGGCGCCGACGGCACAATGTGGTGTCCTTTGCTTTCAAAAAAACTCAGGAAAGCACTGCGTATTTCTTTACTATTCATTTTCGTCGAATCTTTCAACTAAAAGTATTGCGTTTTGTGGCACGACAAAGTATTTTTCTCCTTCATACTTCACTTCCACCGCGTTCTTTCTTAAGAACACAGCCATGTCTCCTGGTCGCACCTGCAGGGGCAGATACCTGGGTTCCGCCTTCTTGGGGTTCCACTGTTCGTCTTCGTCTGCGCCGGGCAAGGCATATCCTGGACCACATTTTAGGATGTATCCCGTGGCCAAGTCTGCCTTTTCCTGGTAGGTAGCGGGCAGTATCAGCCCACCCTTGGTGCGTTCCTCGCCCACCGCCGGTTCAATCAGCACCCTGTCGCCCACGACATTTATTCTGTCTAAACTCGATTTCATGTATCAATATTTCACAAACAAACCAATATTTCGAACAATGTTCTTTGCATGCCTATTTGCTCACCACCACAATGCTACCGTAACGCTTTTTCCCCACGACTACTTCTACATAATAGGCCCCGTTTCTCACCCCTGCCAGGCTGATGCTTTGCTCTGCTGGAGTGAATGCCATGACGCCCGTCTTCACGAGATATCCGTTCATGGAAT
>JAXFQM010000145.1:0-7176 GCA_034178965.1 Bacteroidales bacterium
CCCATTCAAACGTACGGCTTCCGCTTACGCCGCCATCGGTGCGCTGTATCTTGTCTACCACTTGCGGCTCATATGCGTCAAACACAGGAGGAAAACTTATTTCAGGCGCTTGTACCAAAGGCAAATTGCCTCGCCCTGTTATGGTAACACGGTAAGTGACAGCTTCGTTGGCACGCACGTGGTTGTTGTCCACTTCGGCCGTTACGTTGAATGTGCCCACGGCACCGCCAAAGCCTTTTGGAGAAGGGGGCAAGGGCTTTACGTTGACTGAAAGCGCATTGGTGGCGAGGTGTTTTTCCACAGCCTGCGCGCTATTGAAGAACGGGTCGTCAAACAAATCCCATATTGTGCCCGTGCGTACGCGTTGACGCGGCACCACGGCAAGTACATCCATTTCGAGCGGCTCTATGCGCATCTTGCCGCTTTCTTGGGCAAACATAGCTCCGCGGCGTATCTCCGCCACCCGGTAGCGACGTCCGTTCACCGTCTCGTCGTAAGTCTTCACCTGCTTGCCTTCACTAAGGTCTTCGCTCCAAAAGCCCTTGTTGCCAGGCAGTTTGTCTAACTGAAAATTCTGGAGAGACACCTGCGTATATATTTTGTAGGTGATAATCACCTGTTCACCTTGGTAGGGATGCGCATTGCTGATGTCAGCCCTGGCATACAAACTACTGGCGTCTATCTTTGTAGATTGTTCCTCACCCAGCTGTTGGCTTTGTTCTCCACCAAGGCCTCGTTGCTGGCCTTTCTGTTGGCTTTGCTGGGTCTTACCTTTCACCACCTGAATGGTAAAGGGCTGGCTGCTTATTTTTTTCCCGTCCACCGTGCATGATGCCGCTCCTATCGTGAAAATGCCTTCTTGGTCGGCCCTAACATAGTAACCAAAACCATATTCCACGCTGGAAGACATCTTTCCATTCATAAAACTCATACTGCTGCTTTTGCTGGTGGAGGGGCCCGACAGTACACTGAATCCCTTAAAGTTTGGACCTCTAAAGTCGCTGGCGCGACCATTTGCTACAAAAGAAACGCTGAACGACTGCCCCACTCCCACCGTAGACGGTGCTTGCACAGAAAGGGTTTGGGCCTGACCCAACGCCGCCAAGGCGACGAGGAACAATGTTATGATGAATCTATTCATTTTCTTTAACAGTTTTTTGTCTTGCAGGCTCCGACCTACCAGTCCTTTTCTATCTTGCTGTCCACCTTTGCCTCCTTGGCGCGCTGCTGTTCCTTCATGGTGTTCTTCTCGTTGTTCTTCACTGCGCCAAGAAGTTGTTCGGCGTCGCGTTTCTTTTGCTCTTTCCGTTGTTGGTTCTGGTTCTGCGGTTGCGTATTGTCGCCTTGCTGGTTTGGATTGTCTTGGTTCTGGTTCTTGTTCTGCTGCCCTTTGTCGCCTTGGTTCGGTTGCTGGGTTTGGTTGTTCTGCCCTTGTCCGCTTGAGTTCTGCTTGTCATGGCCTTGCTGTTGTTGGCTGGTGCCACCTCCGCCCTTGTTTTGCTGTGCTTGGGCAAGCATTTTTTGCGCGTAAGAAAGGTTGTACTTTGTGTCTTTGTTCTTTGGGTTCAGTTTAAGAGCCTCTTTGTAGTTGTCCACCGCCTGCTGGAAATGGGTCATGCCACCATCGTTTTCTTGCTGCATTCCCTGTGTGCTTGCGCCCTTGCTGCGTTGTTGCAATCCTGCCTGTAGGTGGCTGTTGCCCAAATTATGGAAAGCATCGCCTCGTTGTTTGCCTTTGAGAGTGGGGTTTTGCAAGGCATTGGTAAAATGCTGCGTGGCATCCTCATAGCGTTGTTGGCGATAGAGACTGTTGCCCAGGTTGTACTGCGCTTTGTAATAAGCGCTGTCGCCTTTCAATGCCAAATGGTATTTCGCCGCCGCGTCGTCGAAGAGTCCTTTTTTATATGCCTTGTTTCCTTCGCGCGTATAGGTGCGCAAATCCTGCGATGTTTTGCCATTCTGCGCAAACGCTGTCGGACCCGCAAGTAGAGCCGCCAACAGCAACACTATCCATTTTTTCATTACATTCTCAATAATTTGCCAAGGTTCAACTTTTTGTTCTTTTTCTCCGTAAACAACACTTCGATTACAAGGAATACCAGCCCTAAAGCCAGTGGATAGTAATATCGGCTTTCATATTCTGAGAAAGCCGCCTCACCATAGTGGGTCTTTTCCAGCCTATCCAGTTGTTTCATCATGGCGCTTATGCCGCTGTTGCTTCCAGCGGCGCGTATGTATATTCCGTCCCCTGCACGTGCTATTTCGTTCAGCATGGGTTCGTTAAGCCGTGTTGTCACTGTTTGTCCGTTGCGGTCGGTTTTGTATCCCGCCTGCCTGCCGTTGCGATAAACGGGTATGGGGGCGCCCTGACTGCTTCCCATGCCCATGGCGCACACCATCACGCCTTGACTACGAGCCTCCTTGGCCGCCTCCACGGCGTCATCTTCGAAGTTTTCGCCGTCGCTGATGACAAGTATGGCACGGTTGCCACTCTTTTTCCATTCCACGTCGCGGTCGCCATATCCAAAACTTTCCATCGCTTTTCTTATCGCCTCCCCGATGGCCGTGCCTTGTGTGGCCACCATGTTGCAGTCCACCTGCTCCACAAACATCTTGGCGGCAGAATAGTCGCTTGTGAGGGGCATCTGTATGTATGCTCCTCCAGCAAACACTATTAGGCTTACGCGGTCCGCGCCCAGTTGCCCAAGCAAGTTGGACACGGCACGCTTGCTGCGCTCCAAGCGGTTAGGTTTCAAGTCTTCGGCCATCATGCTGTTGGACACATCCATGCAAATGGCTATGTCGGCTCCCATGCGCTGCCCTTTCACTATTTGGGTGCCCACACGCGGATTGGCGAGGGCAATAACGAAACAGGCAAGAGCCAGCATCAGTAGGACAATTTTCGCCACGGGGCGGCGGTGGCTTCTTTGCGGTTCCAATCGTGCCAGCATGTCGCTATCGGCAAATGCTGCCATACGGCGCCTGTTTCTCACCTGCAACATAATATACAATGCAGAAAAAAAAGGCACCAAAAGTAATAGCCAAAGCATTTGGATATGTTCAAAATGAATCATCGGTTTGGTTCTTATGGTTGACGTTTTTTTTAGGTGTCAAGCGGTGCGGCAAGGCGCAAGGCAGCAACGATCTTGACATCACTCATCTTTTAAAATACAGCAATTTCAACAATAATTCCGACACAAGGCATAGCAGTGCGGCGGCAAGGAAAGGAAAGAATTCATCCTTGGTTTGGTTGTATTGCGCCACGTCTATTTTGGTTTTTTCCATTTGGTCTATCTGCCCGAAGATTTGTTGCAGGCTTTTCTTTCCCGTGGCTCGGAAATAGCATCCGTCGTTGGTGGCTTCTGCCATGCTGGTCAGTAACTTCTCGTCTATTTCCACGGGCACGTTTTGGTATTGCGTCACGACGTGCCCCATGACGGAATATTGCATGGGATAGGGTGCCATGCCATGCTTTCCCACGCCAATAGTGTAGAGACGTATGTCATAGAGCTTACAGATGTCTGCCGCTGTTTGTGGGTCCACGCTGCCCATGTTGTTCACGCCATCGGTGAGCAGAATGATGACCTTGCTTTTGGCCTTGCTGTCCTTGATGCGATTTATCGCCGTTGCCAGTCCGTCGCCTAGCGCAGTGCCATCTTTCAGCTGGCCGCTTTTTATCTTGGCGAGTGTGGAAAGCAGCACGTTATGGTCTATTGTAAGGGGCACCTGCGTGAAAGCTTCGCCGGAAAATACCACAAGTCCCATTCTGTCGTTTTTTCGTCCGTTAACAAAGTCGGCTGCCACCTTTTTAGCAGCTTCCAAGCGGTTGGGGCTAAAATCCTCTGCCAGCATGCTACCGCTCACATCTAACGCCAAAACGATGTCAATGCCCTCTACCTTCATCTCGCTGCGACTCAATTTGCTTTGTGGGCGCGCCAATGCTATTACCAACAATGCCACCGCCACAAGGCGCAACACGTAAAGCAAAGGATAGAGCCTTTGCCGCAGCGTGCGTGGGGCATCCTTGAATTGCGTGATGCTGCTATAGCCCGTTGTGGGTTGCTGGCGCCTATAACGCCATATCCACCAGCCTATAAGCAAAGGGACAAGGAGCAGCAGCAAAAGCAGCCATGGATGGGCAAATGTTATTCTCATACGAAAGGTTATTTATTTTGTGGGTTGACGGCGCCTTGCTCCGCGGCCTGCCCCTTTTCGGCCTGCACGAAAGCAATGGCGTTAGTTAGGCTTTTTTCGTGTTCGTAGGGCAGCGGCTCGGCCTTGGCAAATTTCACCATGTCGGCCATGCGCAGTATCTGCAGCAACAAGCTGGCCCTATCTTCAGAGAATCCCTCACTGACGGCAAAGGCCTCTATGGTTTGGCCACTTGTCATCTCGGTGCTGTCTACGCCATAGCGTTCTTTGAGGTAGTGCCGTACAATGTCGGTGAGTTCGGTATGGTACTCCTTGGCGCGCCCCTGTTTCCAAAGTTCACGCAGGCGCAAGGCTTCCAATTCATCCAACGCACGCTGCTTGGGCGGCAACGGCGGGTCGGCAGGCTTGAAGTTGACGAGGGGCTTGCGTCCCTTCCGCTTCCTAATGGCGCGCGCCGCCAGCCCAGCAATGGCAGCCAATATGAGTCCCAGCAGCACCCAGCGGAAAATCTCCCAAAAGGTGCGTGGCTCGGGCAATATGTCGGCAATGTCCTTGATGTCCGTGCTTGCGGTGTCCACCCCTGGATAGTCGTTTACGACAAGTGTCAGACTATCAGCACCAAATCCCAGTTTATGCTCTCCTGGATCGAAGCAGGTGACGGTGGTTAATTGTCGCACCAACGGTTTGCTGGCGGCCTCGCCGAGGGTGTCCAAACGCTGCGAGAGCGGTACGATGCCGTTTTGACCATACTCCTCCAAGGCATGAAAACTGCCGATACACACCACCTGCAGTTGGTCGCCAATGACGATGGTGGCTCGCTGCCCCAGCAGCATGCCCGCGGTGTCCCACTGCATGCTGGAAGGTGCTTGCGCCACGGCGGCCGAACCTAGCGATAAAACGGCCATTATGATGAAAAAACTTCTCCTGTGCATTATCTCAACTGAAATAGTTTGATTAGCGGCTTTGCAAAATCTTCTCCCGTTCGCAACACCACGTTGTCGATGCCATATTTTTGGAACGTCGCTTCCGCATGTCTCCTTCGCTGCTGGTATCTTCTTGCAAAACCCGTCCTTACGGCAGGACTGCTTGTGTCTACCAGCCGCACCGCATCGTTTTCCAAGTCGCGAAACCACTGCAAGCCTATGTCTGGCATGGTCTCCTCGCCTTTGTCCGTTATCTGCACCGCCGTGAGGTCATGTTTTTTGGCAGCAATCTTCAACGCATCCACAAGGTCGTGCTCCTCGCGCCCGCCAAGGCCAGGGTCGTCCGTAGCAAAATCGCTGAGCAAAAACGCTGTGCTGCGTTTTTTGATGGCATTGGTAAAATAGCGCAGCGCCATGGCAAGGTCGCTGCCGCGGCGCTTGGGTTTGAAGGTGATAAGCTCGCGAATAATGCGCAGGATGTGTGTGCTGCCTTTTTTGGGGGGAATGAATTTCTCTATCTCATCGCTAAAGAAGAGACAGCCCACCTTGTCGTTGTTGCTTATCGCACTGAAAGCCAGCGTGGCAGCCACTTCGGCTATCAAATCTCGCTTGCTTTCGCCACGCGTGCCAAAAGCGGTGCTGCCACTCACGTCCACCAGCAGCATTACCGTCAATTCCCTTTCCTCATTGAACACCTTCACATAGGGGTGGTTCAGTCTCGCTGTGACGTTCCAGTCAATGTTGCGCACATCGTCGCCGTACTGGTATTCCCTCACCTCACTAAATTCCATGCCCCTTCCTTTAAAGGCGCTATGATATTCGCCGCTGAAAAGCTGCCTGCTTAAACCCTTCGCCTTGATTTCTATCGTGCGGACTTTGCGCATGATCTCATTTTCGTCCATCACTCACCCCCCTTATCACGGCACTTGGACCTTGTTTAAAATCTCGTTCACCATCTCATCGCTTGACACGTTTTCGGCCTCTGCCTCGTAGGTCAGCCCAATACGATGGCGCAGCACATCCAAGGCAATGGCTCGCACGTCCTCGGGAATGACGTATCCACGACGTTTCAGAAAAGCGTAACTCTTGGCGGCAAGGGCCAAGTTGATGCTGCCGCGTGGAGATGCTCCATAACTGATGAGCCCCTTCAAGCGGCCCAAGTCGTACCGCTCCGGGTAGCGGGTGGCAAAGACAATGTCGGTGATGTAGTTCTCAATCTTTTCGTCCATGTAGACTTGCCGCACCACCTCGCGCGCCTTCAGAATGTCGGCAGGCTTTAGGATAGGCTGTTGGCTGGTCCTCTCTCCATTGACGCTGCTGTGTAGTATTTGGCGTTCTTCCTCCTTTAGCGGGTAGCCTATCACCACCTTCAGCATGAAACGGTCCACCTGCGCCTCGGGCAGCGGATAGGTGCCTTCCTGCTCTATGGGGTTTTGCGTGGCCAGCACAAGGAAAGGCTCTTCAAGCTTAAAAGTAGTCTCGCCAATGGTAACTTGCCGCTCCTGCATAGCCTCAAGCAAGGCACTTTGCACCTTGGCGGGGGCGCGGTTGATTTCATCGGCCAAAATGAAGTTGGAAAACACGGGGCCTTTCTTCACCTGGAACGACTCGTTTTTTTGGCTGTAAATCATGGTACCTACCAAGTCGGCAGGCAACAAGTCTGGCGTGAACTGTATACGGCTGAACCTGGCATCGATGGCATGTGCCAAGGTCGTGATGGTAAGGGTCTTCGCCAATCCTGGCACACCTTCCAACAACACATGGCCGTTGGACAAGAGCCCTATCAGCAAGCCCTCTATCATGTGCTTTTGGCCGATGATGTTGTTGCGCATCGTCATCGTCAACGCGTCCACAAAGGCGCTTTCGCGCTCGATGCGCTCGTTCAGTTCTTGAATGTTCACTGTTTCGTTCATAATCATTGCAATATTTTCAACCCTTGTCATTAACGACAATCACCTTTATTAACGCAAAATGCCTCGCAATATTGTCTCTTTTGCCGAATAATTATTTAAAAAAATTTAAAGGCAAACATGGCGTTCTCCCGTTCGTGGTGCACGCCCTGCCTTATTACAGCGATGCATGGCGCCACTGCCTCTTCTCC
>JAXFQM010000172.1:0-15030 GCA_034178965.1 Bacteroidales bacterium
TGCAACCAAACGCAACCATCATGGCTCTCTTCAAGAAACACCATGACCTCGGCCTCATCAGCCGCATAGGTTATTTTCTGCGTAGACATGGCTTGGGTTATCACTTTTTCCGCAAAGCGTTAAAAATGAAATCGTAAGGCAAGCAACAGAATATGGCTCGCGCTCGTTTTCCCGCTTCTCTGCACACCGCTGAAAGACAAGCCCCAACAACATAGCCAACCCCATTGCGAAACACAACCTAATGTTCTTTATCTTATCCAAAGTCACGAAGTTTCTCTTCATGCCTCTCTCTTGGGTGACAGGCCTTCTTGTCGCCACCTTTTTTGTAAGGAAGCATGAAAGTTGGAGACGGTGGTTATTCATCGCCGCCATCGCCATACTCCTCGTTTTCTCCAATAAGCCGCTCTTGCAACTGGCGCAGTATCACCGCACCCGGAAGTTTACGCAAGCCTTGCCAGCCAAGCGACATTATCCCATGGCCATCGTTTTGGGGGGCTATGGATGCAAAATGAATGTGGCAAACGGACAATTCGTCCCCTTTCGCGACCGCAGTTCGCGTCTCTTTGAGACTATCAGACTCCATCAGATGGGTATTGTAGACAAAATGCTGGTAACTGGCGACGAAAGCATTGCCTTGGATGCAAAAGGCAGCAGCACCGCCGACGCCTTTCTTCGCCACATGAGGCAAATGGGCATCCCCGACAGTTGCTGGATTCTTGAGCAGCACGCCCGCAACACGCGAGAAAACGCCACCCTCTCCATCGCCATTCTGGACAGCCTGGGCATTTCTCCCGATAGTTGCCTGCTTGTCACCTCCGCCAGCCACATGAACCGCTCTTTGGCCTGCTTTGCTGCCGAAGGCTGGAGCATAGACCCGTTTGCCACTCAGGTATACACTCGACCCGAAGCCCTCTCTTGGCGCCATTTCCTGCCCTCCTGGCAAACTCTGGCTGACTGGGAGGAACTCTTCAACGAATATTTTGGAGAATTGGCTTACAAGGTGGTGGGCTATAATTAATTTGTCTCCCAAAAAGGTTCTCAACACAAAATGATACCCAAAACCGTTCACTATTGTTGGTTTGGCGGGAAAAAACTCCCAAGAAGTCTTCGGCGTTGCGTCCGCAGTTGGAAGAGATTCCTGCCCGACTTTACTTTCAAACAATGGAATGAAGGAAACTTTGACATCAATGGCATGCCCTTCGTGAAAGAAGCATACGATGCAAAAAAATTCGCCTTCGTCTCGGATGTGGCACGTCTAAACGCACTCCAGCGAGAAGGAGGCGTGTATATGGACGTAGACGTGGAGGTTGTTCGTGATTTCTCAGACATGCTTCACCAGCGTTTTTTCACTGGTACGGAGGCGTATATGGTCCAAGGAGACCTTTGTTTCCGCATGGAAGCTTCGCTGTTGGCCGCCGAAGCAGGCCACCCATTCATCGCTGCTTGCTTGAATTTATACAAGGAAACGCATTTTACGGACGAAACGGTAATACAAGAAAAAATAACTCACCTTGCCGAAAACGGCTGGGGATATCATCGCGACAACATCCTCCAGCACCTCAAGGACGGCATGGCCGTTTATCCCACCGCCTACTTCACAAACAGGCTTGTTACCGACACTTCAGACAAGTCGAGTCTTTTCGCCATCCACTGCAACGCCGCCAGTTGGATGGATTTCAACGATCGGGGCCGGCTTTTCCATTTCTGCCGCAAACACGACCTAATGGGGTTATATCGTAAGATAGAGCGGCTTTAAACCGCATGTCCCCTCCAACTTTCTTGTTCCATCTTTTCTCCATGGCAAAAAATCCCGACGAGCGCCCTTGGCTGGGGCGCCGCAGAGCACGCGGATACGTGGCCTTGGCCCTAATCCTCTTCTTGCTCATTTTTCTTCCGTCAGCTGTACGCAGACTCTTTCCACGCAACACCATGTCCATGGAAGATTCTCTCTTTGCCAGTGAAGCGTCAATACTGTCCGACAGCCTCATGGACGCCGCCCGCCTTTCCCGCCAAACGAGCCGCTCCTATTGCCGTACCATCGCCCAACCACCCCAACGCATTGCCTCTTCGCCACACGAAACCTCCACATACTACCACCGCTATCCCAAGAAAGCGCCGCTACATTTTGACCTCAACGCGGCCGACAGCATAGACCTCGAACAACTTCGAGGCATCGGACCCACCTTTGCACGACGCATCATACGCTACCGCGAACGCTTGGGGGGCTTTGCCAACGTAGAACAACTAAAAGAAGTTTACGGCATGACCGTTGAAACCTATGAAGCCGTCGCGCCGCATCTTTCCGTGAATCCCGCCGCCATCAAACGTCTCAACCCAAACACTGCCTCGCTCCAGCAACTGAAAGCGCATCCCTATCTCGACTATTACCAAGCCCGCGCCATCGTCGCCTGGCGCGAAAAAGGGCACCACTACGACAGCGCCAACGACTTGCATCTCGTCTCTTTGCTTGACGACAGCGCCATCGCCAAGATGGAGCCTTACTTTGAATATTAGCCATAACGTAAGCCACAAACAATTTTTCCATTGTCATGGTATGCATCGTAGCCTCCGGCGATTTTTTTTCTACCTACGGGGGAGGACAGGTGTATGTGCGCAGCATTGTGGACGAGTTAGCAAAAAGGCTCGTCAATGCCCACTCGCCAGAAAACGCCGTGACAGTGATTTCCTGTGACGTCTCTTTTCCAGCCGAGCCGCGCAAACAAAAATACGGGAAAACAAGTATCTACGAAATAAACCCGCAAGGAAACGGCACGTCTGAGATTCGCATAAAAGAGTTGCTAGCCTGGCTCCGTCCCGACATTGTTCACATCAACGGCCAAAAGCCTCTCTTCGCCCGCCTTTGCAAAGAACTTGGGATTCCAAGCATCGTCACGGCGCACCATGGCGGCATTGTTTGTCCGGCAGGCACCCTGCTGAACGACAAGGACGAAATCTGCCAGGTGCAAGCCTGCCACCAAAACTGCCTACCATGCTACCTCGCGAACATTTGCACTGGCCGGTTCTGTTATCCCTTGCTGAAACATTGCTCCGAAGAAAACTACGTCAAGATAGGCAGAAGACTCAAAGGCAAAAAATTTATGCCCTTCCTCACGCCCATTGGCGAAGCCGCCCTCTCTGTGAAAGAAAAACTGGAGAGATGGAACCAACTGAAAGACGCCGCCCCTCTTTTCATCGCCCCGTCCGATGCCATGCGAGAAGCGTTGGTCCGCAACGGAGCCCATGAAACCAAAGTCATTGTGTTGCCCCACGGTATTGTACTCCCCACCGACAGTCCCATGCCCTCCTCCGCGCCACAAACGCCACTACGGTTCTACTATGCAGGAAGAATTTGCCACGGCAAGGGCATACATATCCTCCTCAAGGCCTTTCACCCTTTAGCGGCACAAGCGGAGTTGCACCTATTTGGCGGAGCAGGAAACCGCGCCGATGAACGCTATATGAAGCAACTACAACGCAAGTATCGACGCGAGCCGCATATCATTTGGCATGGAAAGCTGCCACACGCGCAAGTCTATGACGCCACAAGTGGGTTTTCCGCCATGCTTCATCCCACCATCATGCTCGAAAGTTTTGGGCTCAACATCGCAGAGGCGCTCGCTCAAGGCAAATGGGTCATTGCCACACGCTGCGGAGGTGCCGAAATGCAAATTCAGGACCAAAACAATGGCACCCTCGTGCCACCCAACGATGTATGCGCCTTTCGCGCCGCCATAGAGAATTTCATCGCCCGCCCACGGTCGCCCAAGGTTTCGGCCGTCGTCTCCATAGAAAAACATACTGACAAACTGCTGGAGGCCTATTCGCAGATACGCGAAGCAAACCTGCCTGAAACATTCACCTCTATATCAGAATGAAGAACCGCGCACAGAATGCTCGTCTCGCTTGTCGTCATCACATATAATTCTTCCAAGTACGTACTGGAGACCTTGGAAAGCACCCGCAACCAAACCTATAAGGACATTGAATTGATTGTCTCTGACGACTGCTCCACAGATACCACCTTGGAACTCTGCCAATCCTGGGTTGAAAAGAATAAGGGTCGCTTTGTTCGTACCCTTGTTACACAGACACACAGCAACATGGGCATCTGCGGAAACTACAACCATGCTCTTTCGCAAATTCGTGGCGACTATGTCAAATACATAGCAGGCGACGACATTCTCAAACCCGTCTGCATCGAACGCTTCGTTGCGCTCGTCCGCCCTGACGTTTATTTATATTTTTCCGCGGATGAATACTTTCCCAATACCCCGCCTTCGGACGGGCAAATGCCACTTGGCCACTACAATTTTCCGCTTCCTAATGTTTCCGCACGCAAACAACTGCGTCTCATGCTCGCTCACCACTATGGCCTCGCTGGCCCGACACTTTTTGCACAACGTTCGACCTTACAAAAAAATGGCGGTTTCGACATGCGGTTTCCCATGTGCGAGGATTGGACTATTGCAATGAAATATCTCTCGTTAAATTTGCGCATCTTGTCCACAAACGAACGCCTTGTCCTTTGGCGCATACATTCCGACAGCGTCTCGCACAGCAATCCTGCTTTCATTTCCGACCTCGAACGCGCAAAGCGTTTCTATGACCGAAAATACTGTTTGCGCCTTGGCATGCCACTACATCTCTATCACAACGAATTGGAACGTTATTTGGCACGGCACAAAGGGCAGAGCAGCTTGGCAAAATACATCGGTTACATGCTCCGTTGCTTTGACCTCGTGCATATTTGGCGCAAAGCATTCCCACCCAAGGAGGCAGAGCAATCCTAATTGGTGGGTGGGGGCAATAAATTGATTTCTACCAATTTTGATTGGAGTGACAAACAGCAAGATGCCATCGAGGTTTCAATAGCACGGGAAAGTCTATTTTTGACCCTGTTTCATTTTTTTTTATTAAACGGTGAATTTATTGAACGAACCCACCTATGCACAACCTACTACCCCAAAAAAGACAACCTACATGAAAGCACTCACCATTGCCATACCATGCTATAATGTAGAACACCTCGTAGGCCATTGCATGGACAGCATATTAAGCGCAGGCGTGAACGACCAAATAGAGGTGCTGGCCATCAACGATGGCAGCCAAGATGCCACATCCCGCATCCTGCACGGCTATGCCCAACGTCACCCCAACACGGTGCGCGTTATCGACAAGGCCAATGGGGGCTGGGGCACGGCAGTGAACCTCGCCATCCGCGAGGCAAAAGGGAAATATTTTAAAGAGGTAGATGCCGACGACTGGGTAATGACTGAAAACTTACGGCAGTATGTCTCCATTCTTAACGAACTTGACGTGGACTATGTTGCAAACAGTTTCATCGAATGCCATTTGATGGACAAGGCGGATGACGTGGCGAGCGGCAGACACCAATTGCACAACGTAGACGCAAACCTGTGCAACACCATCCACAACGCTTGCGACTTTTGGGAACATCATCCCTCTTCGTGGGCCTTTCCCATACACTGCATCACCTACAATACCCGTTTCCTCCGTTTGATAGACCTTAGAGTAGGCGACCGATATTACGCAGATATCGAGTATTTTCTCAAATCTATGCCTTTCGTAAGAACGCTTTTCATGATGAACGTTCCCATCACCGTCTATGCCCGGGGCTACGAAGAGCAAAGCACAGGAATGATGGGCTACGCCAAACACTATCGGGACATGGCCAACCTATCGCTCCGCCTCATTAGTTTCTACGAATCCTTGTCTGCCACCACCAACCCACGCATCATACCCTCCATCGTCAACACCATCAACGGCACCATAGCCCTCTCTTACGAACTGATGCTCTCCCCCACCTACGCTGCCAACCAAGAAGGCTCCTTGTCCTTCTTGAAAAAATACGACTCCCAAATTCAGCAGCACCCTTTCTTCTATGAAACCTCCTCCAACGTGAGAAAAAGGGGCATCCGTTACATCAAATTTTGGCGCAACACAAGTATAAATCTACTGAGAATCAATAAACTTAAGATAACTCTAACCCATTAATTGCTCAAGATTTTAATGGGAGGGTCGAACAGATGCTGTGTAAAACGAAAAAGGGATAGACCCCCTCCTAAAAAGCACTCCACCACCCCGCCAAAATGGCGCGCCCCCTGCATGGCGTCCCAAACACTCTTGCATTGGCGACGTTTGACACGTTGTGCCTAGCAGGGGAACGTTTGGGTGAAAAGAACGCTGCAATCAATATTTATTGATTGATTTTTAGCATATTACATCGCAATGCAGATTACACCGACGCTTTTCTTCGCGCCCGGGAGCCAACTGGTTGCCACCACCGTGGCAGCACCTTGCGGGCACACATCTCCCACTTACCTCCCACCTCGGTAGGAGGTAAGTGAGAGATGTGTGCCCGCAGGACATCCACCCAGCGCTGCCACAACGCACGCTATGGCAACAAAACATTCAAAAAGCGTGTCCCACTCCGACAGTCGCTTCTACCCCAACGTTCAGTCTGCAATGAAATATTACACCCACCGCTATTGCTGGCGCCTGGGCATGCCTTTGATGCAATATTATTATTTCGTCAAATATTGGATTGTTGAAAATCTCACAAAAAGCAAATGGCACCAAATGGCAGGATACTTTCTCCGCATTTTTGACATTGTAAACTGGAAACACAAGCGCTGGCCCGTGGGTGAGTCTAATATGGAATACATGGGCCCTGCCACGGAAGAACAAGTTACCATAATCAGATCCTTGTCATCTTGACATTCAGGAGTTTGTTTTCCTACAACCAACATGTCTTCATTAAAACAAACGAACCACTGCAACTCGCCATGTTAATTTCTGTCATTGTCATTACCTATAATTCGCTTGAATTTGTTCAACAAACCCTTAACAGTGTTTCTAAACAAACCTACCCCGAATTGGAACTCATTATTTCCGATGACTGTTCCACCGACGAAACTTTTTCTTTCTGCAAGCAATGGGCCGAACGGAACAAGAGCCGCTTTGTACGTATCATTTGCACACAAACGCCGCATAACGGCGGCATTTGCTGGAACTACAACCACGCCCTACAACAGGCCCATGGTGAATGGATAAAATACATTGCAGGAGACGACCTACTGCTGCCTGATTGCATCGAAACATTTGTTGCGCACATCGAACCCAATTGTTTCTTTTACACTTGCTCGTCAGTGCATTACGATGCAGCGGATGGGAACGCAGGACAATACAAGGGTCTATTGCCAAACGTAAACGCTCGAAAACAATTCCGCCTGATGCTTCGCCGCTTTTATTGCATCCTTGGAGGCACCCTGTTCCTGGAACGGGAGCACCTCAACATGTTGGGAGGATTCGACATGCGATTCCCTTTTAGCGAAGACTTACCTATTTCCTTACATTATCTGTCGAAACATTTCCGCATCAAGACTCTCAACGAGGCGCTCGTCGTTTGGAGATGTCATTCAAAAAGCGTGTCCCACTCCGACAATCGCTTCTACCCCAGCGTTCGGTCTGCAATGAAATATTACACCCACCGCTATTGCTGGCGCCTGGGCATGCCTTTGATGCAATATTATTATTTCGTCAAATATTGGATTGTTGAAAATCACACAAAAAGCAAATGGCACCAAATGGCAGGATACTTTCTCCGCATTTTTGACATTGTAAACTGGAAACGCAAGTGCTGGCCCGTGGGTGAGGTTGTGACGGAAGAATATATGGGCCCTGCCACGGAAGAACAGAAATCAGCACTATGTTAGTTTCTATCATCGTTATTACCTACAATTCCTCTCGTTTTGTGGAGGAAACGCTCGAGAGCGTATGGCATCAAACCTACCAAAATTTGGAACTAATTGTTTCCGACGACTGTTCGATCGACGACACATTTAGAAAATGCCAGTTGTGGGCAAAGAACCACATGAAGCGTTTCAATAGAATAATATGCACCCAAACGTCCCACAACGGTGGCATCTGCTGGAATTACAACCATGCACTAAAACATGCCTGTGGCAAATGGATAAAATTCATAGCAGGCGACGACATCTTGGATTGCAATTGCATCGAGAATTTTATCAACCAAATAGAACCAAGGTGCTACCTATATTCCTGCGACATAATATGCTTCAATAATGCCACAAAAGAAAAACACATTGTTGACAGAACTGGTTTCGTTCTCCCCTATTGCAGCGCACGTCGTCAACTATATCTCATGTTGAGGTTTCGCTATGACTTCGGAGGACAAGGGTTGTTTGTGGAGCGTGAACACTTGTTGGATGTTGGAGGTTTCGACGAACAATTCCCTATGCTGGAGGACTATCCTCTGCTAATGCGTTTCTTGACGCATGGACTTTGTGCCAAATACATTCCCGAACACTGGGTGACATGGCGCATGCACGACGACAATGTTTCCGGGGATGGACGCTGCAGCCAGTCGTTAAGTGACGCCATTTGGCACTATTCCCGTCACTACTGCTTACGCTATGGACTTGCGCTGCACCTCTATCACTATTGGGTGGACCATTGGGTCTTGCAGCATAGCCACAAAAGTAATGCACGGTTGCTGTGGGGATACTTTTTTCGGGTATTTGACATAGTTAGATGGAAACGAAAGTTCATACACACCCCTCGTTCCCGCAGAGGGTGAGGAGGAATATAAGCAATGCGGACACAAAACGCAACGCAACGCACTTTCTTGCGGATTGCCGCCAATGCCCATGCAACCCAAGGCTTTGACACAACGCTTTTTGAGCAATGGAATGTGGTTTACTTATGGTCTTGCCAACTGAATGAAAAAATCAAACACAATAGAGACAATACCAGTTATGGTGGGTTCTATAAAGTGATTTCCTGTGATTTGGAATGAGATTTCGAACTGATGTCTCTGTTGAACGAAGAAGCATAGCGGACTACAAGACTGAATGAAAATGAGCACGTTGCCGATGTATCATCCAAAGTGCTGAAAAAGTAATGCTGATTAAGTATTTTGCTAATAACTTCAAACATGGAATAAATAGAACACATCTTATGCAAAGCAATATGAAGGAAAAGAGTCTAAAAGAGTGGTTTTTGGCCACAAGGCCATGGTCGTTGCCGGCAAGTTCTATGGCAGTTATTGTGGCTGCACTGTTCGTTGTGTGGCGGATAAGTTCCTATGAGGGTTTGACAATGAACTGGCTCAACGTGGGGCTGGCGCTCTTGAGCATCATGTTTTTCCAGTTGGGAGGCAACTTAATGAGCGATTACCATGACTTTACGCACGGGGTGGACAAAGTGGGTGATGAGTCGGTGCAAATTCTCACCAGCGGCCTGTTTTCAAAAAAAGAGGTTTTGACGTATGCCTTCTGCTTGCTGGGGGTGGCCAGCGCAATAGGGCTTGTCATTCTATCCCGAACGGGATGGCCAACGTTGGTCATCGGTGTAATGGGCCTTCTGCTGGCAGTTTGCTACTCTTGGCTAAAATACCATGCCTTGGGCGACATCACCATTTTTTTGGAATATGCCATATTTCCTGTGCTGGGAACCAGTTATGTCGCAACTGGGACATGGTGCCTGTCATCGCTGCTTCCCGCGTTCATTATTGGCCCTGTGACGGTGGCAATCCTTCACGCCAACAACGCACGCGATATTCCATCCGACAAGGCAGCCGGCATCCGCACTTGGGCCATGCTGATTGGGCTTGAAGCCTCGCGATGGGTATTTGTTGCCGAAACGCTCTTTCCCTACCTTATCATCTTGGTAGCAATTCTATCACGTGCACTTCCGCTGGGCGCCGCCCTCGCTTTCTTGGCATTGCCCAAAGCTATGGCTCTGAACAAAGAAGTGGGCTCGTCTTTGAAAGGCAAAGTGCCTTTTTCAGGCTGTGACCGAAAGACGGCTGGTCTGCAACTAATTTTTAGCCTGCTGTTTGCAGCGGGTTTGGCTTTATCTGCTGTCGTTGCGCAAAAAGCATGGTGATGAAAAAACCTACTGTGATGGGAGGCATAGCCATAGCCGCCGTGCTATGGTTTCTTATGTTCAGTCCGTGGACATCGGGACGCCTTGGCTTTTGGCCGTCCATGACTGCATCGGGCCTAATATTGGCTGGATATGCCTTTGTCGCTGGCCAATGGAAACATTCGGTCCGCTTTTCCTTCAATGAAGCAGCGATGGGAATTCTCCTTGCCGCTTTGCTTTGGATAGTTTTCTTCGTCGGCGACAAAATATCCCAATGCCTATTTCCCTTTGCCAAGGGACAAGTGGAAGCCATCTATACGTTAAAGGATGGCACAAATCCAAGCCTTGTGGCTTTGTTGCTGCTTATGGTAATAGGGCCGGCGGAGGAAATCTTTTGGCGCGGCTTTGTGCAACGGGGCTTGATGGAAAAAATGGGGCAATGGTGGGGATGGATAGCCACCACGCTGACATATACGCTGGTGCATATAGGGTCCTTGAATTTCATGCTGTTGATGGCCGCCTTGGTTTGCGGCGCCTTTTGGGGATATGTCTACATGAAATGGCCCAAACGCTTGGGCGCAGTCATCGTGTCACACGCCCTGTGGGATGCCGCTGCCTTTGTAGTATTTCCCTTTTAGCGCCCCGCAGCCCCGCACACCTGCGCAGCGACCTCTTTCTCACATATTTCTCACATATTTCTCACATAACAACATAATGATGATAAACGACGCACATGCTTGCCGTAAAATTTGAAAACGTTAGTAAAATGTACCAACTGGGAACAGTCGGCACAGGAACAATCGGATACGACTTTAACCGATGGTTCACAATGAACATCCTACGCAAACCAGATCCCTATTTGAGCGTGGGCGAAAAGAATGACCGGACAAAAAAGGGGAACAGCAGTTTTGTGTATGCGCTTAAGGACCTGAATTTTGAGGTGGAAGAGGGCGCAGTGATGGGCATCATCGGTAACAACGGGGCTGGCAAAAGCACGCTGTTGAAACTGCTCAGCCATATCACTTCCCCCTCCACGGGGAAAATATTCGAGAAGGGTCGGATAGCCTCCCTGCTGGAAGTGGGAACCGGGTTTCATGGGGAACTGACGGGCAAAGAGAATATCTACATGAATGGTGCCATCTTGGGCATGAAGAAATGGGAAATTGACAAAAACTACGATGACATTGTGGCCTTTAGCGGTTGCGAACGTTATTTGGACACTCCCATAAAACGCTACAGCAGCGGCATGCTGGTGCGATTGGGGTTTGCGGTGGCGGCATATTTGGAAGCGGAGATTTTGGTGGTGGACGAAGTGCTGGCTGTCGGCGATGCGGAGTTTCAGCGAATGGCAGTGCAAAAGATTGACGATGTGGCGAGAAACGGTGGCAGAACGGTGCTGTTCGTGAGCCACAACATGCAAAGCGTGCGCAACCTCTGCTCCAAATGCATGCTGCTGGAGGAAGGGATGTTGAAGAGCATTGGCCCTACAGACCAAATTGTGGACGAATATTTAGAAGCAACAACGAACAATGGAAAATAACGCAAAGCACGAAGCACAAACCTGGTCGGCAGTGATTGAGCCCAATGGCAAGTTCCTCAACTTGAACCTAAAGGAAATATGGAACAGTCGAGACTTGCTGCACCTCTTTATCAAGAGGAACATCATCACGGTGTACAAACAGACAATACTGGGCTGGCTGTGGTTCGTCATTAACCCTATCCTCTCAACGGTACTTTACATGTTTGTCTTTGGCGGCATAGCCGGATTGAGTACCGACGGGCTTCCACAGAGCGTGTTTTACATGGCAGGCGTGTTGCTATGGTCATACTTCTCCGCTTGTTTCAATGCCACGAGCAACTTTTTGTCTGGCAACACCTACCTTTTCGAAAAAGTGTATTTTCCCCGACTTATCCTGCCTATCAGCGCCTTGTTTTCTTCGCTGGTGACATTCGCCGTGCAAGGGGGCCTCCTTTTGATCACATGGCTTTACTTTCGTTTGGGAGGGGTGCAGATACATGCCACGTGGGAACTCTTGGCTCTCCCCCTCTATGTATTGCTGTTAGCAGGGACTGGGTTCTCTTGGGGGTTGATATGCAACTCGTTGACCATAAAATACCGCGACCTGAACTCGTTCATTCGCGTGGGTATGAACCTGCTCATGTACGTCACCCCCGTCGTTTATCCGCTCAGCCTGGTGGAATCCAGAAGTTACGGGTGGGTGCTGCGGGCAAATCCCTTGACAGGCATCTTCGAATGTTTCCGACATAGTATCACTGGACTCGGTGCAATGGATTGGGGTGGACTGCTTTATTGTTTCGCCTGCATGTGCGCCACATTATTCCTCGGGCTTTGGATGTTCTCCCGCTCTGAACGCAACTTTATCGACACGGTGTGACCACTTTAGCCTGGAATACTCATGCTGCCGAAAGCACGCAAAGGCACGGTAAGCTATTTCCATTCATCAGGTGAAAGGACACCATAAGGATGTGGAGGCTGGTCAAGCACTCCTTGCTTCCCCTTTAACAACTCTGCGGCTCACAAAAAAAGAATGCTGTACGAAACACATTCTGCATCAGGATGAAAATTGACCCGCAAAAGATATGCCCAAACACCATAAGGAGATTGGCGTTCGCAAAAAGAAAAAACACTCGCTATCGCCGAATCCCAGCACACAGAAACGATCCTATCGCCCCAAGTGCTGAAAAATGGGGTTGATTTGATATGGGTAGTTATTAACATGATACGTGGAATTGATTGAACACCCCTAAAACAACATCATACTATGAAAATTGAAATTTGGTCGGACTTTGGATGCCCGTTTTGTTACATTGGAAAGAAACGCTTTGAGGAGGTATTGGCAACATTTGGACACCCAGACGAAGTGAAGACGCATTACCGCAGTTATGAACTCTATCCAAACGCCACTGTGGAAGGCGACATCAGCAACCTTGAAAACATGGTGAGAACAGGCACCAAGACGGCGGAGGAAGCCCAGCATTTTTGGGAGAAAGTGAAGAGGTTGGCAAAAACGGCAGGATTGACGTTCGTCGAAAATGGCATCCCTTTCACCAACACGCACAACGCTCATCGGCTGGCCATGCTGGCAGAAAAACATGGAAAGAGAAAAGAGATGGCGGCAAGGCTGTTCGAAGCCTACATGACCGAAGGAATGAACATTGGCCGGCACGACGTGCTGCAATCTTTAGCACATGAAATAGGGTTGCCCAACGCCGAGGTGGTGAGCTTGCTGGAAAGCGCTTTGTACTCCAACGAAGTGCGAGCCGAGGAGAAGCGGGCAGACGAAATGGGCTTGGATCTCATCCCTGCTTTCTACATCAACGGCAAGCCAAGTATTTCGGGAATAGTGAGACCCGAACAGATTTTGGATGCCTTGAACGAGCATCTGAACGAGCAATGACCTCGCCAAACTAAAAAACGACACGGCTTGAACCATGACACAAAGGGCCGCTAACAGCAAAGCAAGGAATGCCTTGCTCAACAGCAACAAGCATGCCCGTCTTCCCCTGGTTTACCCAGTTTTCTTTTGCCGGAAAAACCCATTTTTATCTACGTTGACGTACCATTGTGAAGAAACATGTTGATGTGGCTGCGGCCATTGTGGCAGTAAACGGCGAGGTGCTGTGCATGCAGCGAGGGATTGGCAAGTCGCCGTCCACCTCCATGAAATGGGAGTTTCCTGGCGGGAAGGTGGAAAAGGGCGAAACGCCGCAGCAAACAATAGTAAGGGAATTGATGGAGGAGATGGATTACGAAGTCGTTCCTTTACACAGACTGGCGAAGGTGTACTATGAATACCCCGACTTCACCATTACACTTGACGCTTGGCTGTGCAAGGCTTCAACGCAACATTTTAACATGAAAGAACACATCGCCTATCGCTGGCTGAAGCCACAAGACGTCGCCTCACTGGACTTCGCTGCCGCCGATAGTAATATCATAGAGAAAATAAAGGATATCACGTTCTTGCCGAATGACTTCGAATAAGATTATCGTAACTGGAGCCTGCGAAAACAACTTGAAAAACGTGTCGCTGGCACTGCCCAAATATAAGGTGACCGTTTTCACCGGCGTAAGCGGCAGTGGCAAAAGCAGTTTGGTGATGGACACCATTGCCGCCAAGAGCCGCAGGGAACTGAACGACACTTTCCCAAGTTTTGTACAGCAATATCTGCCCAAATATGGTCGTCCCCACGTAGATGCCATCAAAGGCCTGCCCATTGCTATTGTCATTGACCAAAAGAAGCCGGCGCAGAACTCGAGAAGCACCGTGGGTACCTATACGGATATCTATGCGTTGCTGAGGCTGCTTTTCTCAAGGGTGGGAAAGCCTTTTGTGGGATATTCCGACACGTTTAGTTTCAACAATCCACAGGGCTGCTGCCCAAGGTGCAGCGGACTGGGCGAAATACGCGAGTTGGACATACACAAACTGGTAGACTTCGACAAAAGTCTAAACGACGAAGACACCATTCATTACATCGCCTTCGGCAAAGGGGGGTGGCGGTGGATAAGGTACGCCTACAGCGGTCTGTTTGACCTTGACAAGAAAATCAAAGACTATTCGCCCGAAGAACTGGACCTTTTTCTATACAGCCCCCAAATAAGGCTGAAGAACCCGCCTGCCAACTGGCCCAAGAGCGCCAAGTACGAGGGACTTGTCACAAGAATGTATCGCAGTGTCATCCATTCGGAAGAGGGAATGCTGCACGCTGCGGCGCTAAACCCCATGCTGAAAATGGGCGTTTGCCCAGACTGCCACGGCACGCGGCTTAACCACAAGGTGTTGTCCTGTAAAATAGAAGGCGTGAACATTGCCGAAACGTGTGAAATGAGTGTTCTGCGCTTAAACGAATGGACAAAATCATTGTCAGACCCATTGGCGGTAGACTTGAAAAAAAGCATCTCGGAAAGATTGACGGCATTGGAAGAAATTGGATTGGGATACCTTAGCCTATCCCGCCCTGTAGGCACTTTAAGTGGCGGCGAGGCGCAACGCTGCAAAATAGCGAAATATATCAACGCCTCCCTCGCCGACGTGCTGTATATCCTTGACGAACCCAGCGTGGGGCTTCACAATAGCGATATTGAACTAATGAAAC
>JAXFQM010000183.1:0-4969 GCA_034178965.1 Bacteroidales bacterium
AAAAAGATAGTATCTTTGCATTTGATAAAAAAATCCATTGTTAAATACAAATTATTCAATATCATGAAGGTAAAAGAAATTATGAAGAACCTGGAAGCAAAGCATCCAGGTGAAAGCGAGTACTTACAGGCTGTCGAGGAAGTGTTGAGCTCCATCGAAGAGACCTATAACAAACACCCTGAGTTTGAGAAGGCAAAAATTGTGGAACGCATTGTTGAGCCTGAGCGCATCCTTACGTTCCGTGTGACTTGGGTGGACGACAAAGGCGAAGTGCAAACCAACTTGGGCTACCGTGTGCAGTTCAACAGCGCTCTTGGCGCATACAAAGGCGGTCTGCGTTTCCACAAGGCGGTGAACGTCTCCATGTTGAAGTTCCTCGGATTTGAACAAATATTCAAGAACAGTCTCACCAACTTGCCCCTTGGCGGCGGTAAGGGTGGTTCCGACTTCGACCCCGTAGGCAAAAGCGATGCTGAAGTGATGCGTTTCTGCCAAGCGTTCATGTACGAGTTGTGGCGCTTCATCGGTCCCGACCAGGACAGCCCTGCTGGCGACGTAGGTGTTGGCGGTCGCGAAATCGGCTATCTCTATGGTGCTTACAAGAAACTCGCCTGCCAGCATAGCACGGGAGCTCTTACGGGCAAGACTTACGGCTGGGGCGGCAGCATCATGCGTCCCGAAGCTACTGGTTTTGGTGCCATCTACTATGTGGAACGCATGGTGAAGGAGAAGGGCGACACCATGAAAGGCAAAAAGATTGCTCTTTCTGGTTTTGGCAATGTGGCATGGGGCGCAGCCCAGAAAGCCACAGAACTGGGTGCCGAGATTGTGGCCATCAGCGGCCCCGACGGCGTTGTAGAAATCAAGGGCGGAATGAACAAAGCCATGTTCGACGAGATGCTCGAACTCCGCGCCAGTGGAAAGAACATTGTGGCTCCTTTCGCCGACAAGTTCCCCAAGGTTTCCACGTTCATTGCCGGCAAGAAGGCTTGGAGCGTAAAGTGTGACATTGCATGCCCCAGCGCATTCCAAAACGAATTGAGCGAAGAGGATGCCAACACGCTCATCAAGAACGGTGTGAAATATGTGGCTGAAATCTCCAACATGGGTTGTCAGCCCAAGGCTATTGCTGCCATCCAAAAAGCCGGCATCCCCTTCGGACCAGGCAAGGCTGTGAACGCTGGTGGCGTGGCTACCTCTGGCCTTGAAATCGCCCAAAACGCAGCGCACCACAACTGGACTGCTAAAGAAGTGGACGAGAAACTGCACAAGATCATGAACGACATCTATGACATGTGCGTCGAACACGGCAAGGAAAAGGACGGCACCATCAACTATGTGAAGGGAGCCAACATTGCCGGTTTCATGCGTGTGGCAAAGGCTATGCTCGATCAGGGCATCCTCTAATAGGTCATGCCTAAACGAATGGAGGTAAACACTTACCCTGCATTCGTTTTCCATACAAAAGAAAGGCTGCTTCCACGCAAGAGAAGCAGCCTTTCTTATTAATGTCAAACACAATGAAAATAGCGATTATCAACGGCCCTAACCTCAACCTCCAAGGCATGCGAGAACCCGAAGTGTATGGCAGCGCTTCCTTCCAGGAGATGCTGGCAACGATAAGAGAGACATTTCCGCAGGTCGACTTTGAATATTTTCAGAGCAACGTGGAGGGAGTGCTCATTGACAAATTGCACGAAGTGGGCTTTTCGTGCCAAGGAATCATTCTCAACGCGGGTGGCTACAGCCATACCAGCGTGGCGCTGCACGATGCTTTGGCGGCCATTCCGGCTCCTACCATCGAGGTGCACATTAGCAACATCTTTGCGCGCGAAGAATACCGTCACCACAGCCTGCTCACCAGTGCCTGCCGAGGCATGATCTGCGGTCTGGGCTTGGACGGATATCGCCTTGCGGTGGCAGCGCTGGTGGCTATTTGAACCGAATCATGTCAATGAGGCGCACGCCGCCAAGCCACACAGTGATGCAGCCCACAATGCCTGTTGCCTCATCCCAGCGGGCCACTGGTTGCAGCGTGGTGTCGTTCACAATCTCGAAATATTCGGGGTCGAAAACCTTGCACAGTTTTAGTTTCTCTATGGCAAAGGCTTTTGTGTCGGCAATACCTACATAGTCTTTCAGCAGCACGGCTTCTTTAAGAGTGGCATAGATAAGGGGCGCTACTTTGCGGTCGGCCTCGGAAAGGCGTATATTGCGGCTGCTCATTGCCAAACCGTCGGCCTCGCGAACGATGGGGCAGGGAACCAACTGGATATCTGAATGCAACTGCCGCAGCAGGTCCCTTACGACGGCTACCTGCTGAAAGTCCTTTTCGCCGAAGTAAGCTCGTTGGGGTTGCACCAATTCAAACAAGCGACGCAGCACCACGGCCACGCCGCTGAAATGTCCAGGGCGGCGGGGACCTTCCATAACCTCTTCTAACTGTCCGAAGTGGTACACCTCTGTCACAGGTTTGGGATACATCTCTTCCGTGCTGGGCACGAAAGCCACGTCCGCGTTGGCCTTTTGCAGTTTGGCGAGGTCGGCATCTATGGTGCGGGGATATTTTGCCAAGTCTTCTGGATTGTTGAACTGAATGGGGTTCACAAACACGCTTACCACGACAATGTCGTTTTCTTTGCACGCGCGCGCCACCAAACTCAAATGGCCGTCGTGCAAGGCTCCCATAGTAGGCACAAAACCGATGGACTTGTTTTGTTCGTAGGCGGAGGCAATAAAATGTTGCAGCTCCTCCACGGTAGTGATTTTTTGCATAATCAATGGATTAAGTATAGAGACATTACATTTTGTCGGTGTCCTTGTCCGTCACATCTTCGTAGTCGTCGAAGTGTTCCTCATCGTTTTTTTTTGTTGTTTCGTCGTACGTTAGCCTTCGTCGGTTAGGCAATTCAAGTAAATAGTTGAACAAGGTGAGAAGAATGCTGAAGAGCATAGCGGTCCAAAAGGGATGGGCTTCGGTCAGTTTGAAGCCTGGCACTATCCATGCGGCCAGCGTTATGATGAACGCGTTGATGCAAAAGATGAAGCAGCCCATGCTGGTCACGGTAAAAGGCAAAGTGGCCACCACTATGGCAGGACGCACTATATTGTCTAGGACGCCGATTACGATGGCAGTGGCTATGGCGGCCCATATTCCGTTTATTTTCACTCCAGGCAATATCCAAGCGGCGAATATCACGGCCAGCGAAGTAACCACAGTGCGGGTGATAAAGCCCCAAAGGCCTGTACTATAACTGCTAAAAAAGTTTTCTCGTTTTTCCATGGTGTTTCTTATAATTTGCAAAGGTACAAAAAAAGTTTCTTGTGAGAGAAAAGAAATGTCAAGGCGCGCCATGCCAGCAGTTTTTTCGTGTAGCGTCCATATCCTCGCCTATTGGGACAAGAGCAAGGAAGGGCCACAAATTTTACCAAGGCAAAGCGCGAGGACGGCGCATTGTTTCCGTAGCCCTGCCATGTAGGGCAAAATGAGTTGTGATGGGCATGTCGGTGCCGTCACCATCCAAAAAGCGGGTAGATGGAGAGAGAGCGGTGACAGCGGTTAGCGTCGGGAACGGCAGCACACATCTCCTGCTTATCTCCTACCACGGTGGGAGGTAAGCAGGAGATGTGTGCTGCCATCGTACCCGCAAGCGGCTGGCAGAGGGATGCTGGAGTACCCGACTTCAGCGCGGTCGGAAGTAACAACCATCCGGCTCTTTGAGATTGGCACCGAAATCACATTAGAAATGCAGTGCGAGTGGCAAAAAAGAAGTGTCAAAAAGCGAGAAAGGGAGGGGAGTATACACAATAAAAATAAAGAAAAGGCGTTATTGTATTACGATGAAGAAGATAGTACACTTTTTCTTGATATGCGCAGCCGTAGGCGCGCTGTCATCATGTTCGAGCGAGTACGACATGGCCAAGTCGTATTTGAACAAATTCGAGAAACGGAAGGCTGCTGCAACAGAGCAGATATACGTGTGCCTGCCTAAGGAGGTGCTGCATACCAACACGTCGTTAAACGACGTTCCAGATTTCGCCACCCTCGGCACCAGGGGGCAGGATTCTGTGATTGCCAGCCTGACAAACATATTGGACAAGTTGAACGACAGCGTTTTCTTAAGCCAATTCAACGAAAGTCTTCTGTATGCCCTCAGTCGTTCCAACATCCCCGTCGCTGTGGTGAGTGACGAAGGGAAACTGCCGCGCGCCGACAGTCTTCATTTTACCCTCAATGTGGTGCAATTAGAGGCGGAGGAATTTTTGCAGCGTTCCCGGAGCGATTTTTCCACACGAGGTGGAACCTACTATGCCTACGACTACGACCTGCGCCACTTCAGCACGAACGCATGGCTGAAGTTGAACGCCCGCGACACGGCGCAGCCCATAGTCTTTAAGAACTATGAATTGTCCGATCGTTTTAACGGCACGGTCACGAGCATCAAAAAGCAGAAGAGCACGCTAACAGCGCATTTTGACCGCATCGACCTCAATGACGCCTATTCAACGGCGCGCATCTTGGGGGAAACTTGTGCGCGCCTATTCATCGAAAGCATCCTTATTGACTATGTGCGCGCAGTGAAAGGAACCAATGAGTACTATTTCTATTACTCTCCCGCATATAACGACATTCTTGATTACACGAGTTACGAGAATGGAAAGCGAGAAGGGTTCCTTCCCATTGACGAGGAAAGAAAGTGAAGTCGTACTAAAGCAATTGTTTCGCCGCCCCTTGAAGTAGCAGCCGAAACGTGGAACTTTCTTTCCACGCATCGGCTTTTCTTTTGTTGCGGAGAGCCTCTTGCCGTGGGTTTTCCATGCCCCTTTCCCTTTTGTACGTTTGGCTCGATACTGTTCATTAACAGGCTGTTTCTCAAAGGATACCATCCAATGTAAAATACTCCCACACGCGTACAAATGAGGTTGGGAGGTAATTGGGTTGTAACAATTTCGTAACAATTTTGTAATA
>JAXFQM010000187.1:0-3284 GCA_034178965.1 Bacteroidales bacterium
GCTGCCATCCCCCTGCCGAGGTGCCGCAGAAGTGTACACCAGACGCACGTGACCAGGCACCAAACGGTCTGAAACCACGTCTCACATCCGCCACGTCTCTACAGTTCTCCAACCCAACATCCAATCTTCACCCCACTCGTCAACCCTAAAGACAGAATTGGGCCTGCATGTGTCGCATAGAGCGGGGAGAAATGTGGTGCAAACGACAACTATGCCAAAAAGAAACAGCGCCCCACTCCACGGACGACTGCGAGCGAGGGGGGGGGGCTGCAAGAATAGTGTAGTCCATCTACGACAATAGAGGACAAGACAAAGAAACAGATGAGGAACGAGCGTATGTGGTGTCTACTTGGCGATTGCACGTCTCAACGAGCCCACGCCACACCACTCTCGTTCCTCATCCTTTTCAAATGGCAACTTAGTGCCTTATGTTATCTGCGACGGTCGTCGCGGCGGTCGCCAGAAGAACGGCGGTCGCGGTGGTCGCTATCCCTGCGGGGACCGCGATCGCCTTCGCGACGTGGGCCGCGCGGTGCTGGTTTCTCCTCCACATATCCTTCAGGCTTGGGAAGAAGGGCGCGACGGCTGAGACGCAACTTGCCTGTTTTCTCGTCCACAGCCACTATCTTCACCCTCACCACATCACCCACGTTGAGCGTTCCTTCAAGGGTATCGGTGCGCTTCCAGTCGTATTCACTAATGTGCATTAAACCTTCTTTGCCGGGCAAGTATTCCAGGAAAGCTCCGAACTCAACGATGCTCACCACCGTCGCATCGTACTCCTGCCCCACTTCGGGGACGGTACAAATGTCCTTGATGCGCTTAAGAGCCGCTTCGATGTTCGCTTTGTCGACGGCAGCGATGTCCACCACACCCATTTCGCCCACCTCTTCGATGTTGATGGTACTATTGGTAGTCTTTTGGATTTCTTGAATAACTTCTCCGCCCTTGCCGATGACGGCTCCGATGAATTCCTTCGGGATGGTGATTTGCACAATGCGCGGCACGAAAGGCTTGTAGTCCTCGCGCGGTTCTGGTTGCACCTCGGCCATCTTGTCAAGGATGTGCAAGCGACCTTGTCGAGCCTGCTCCAACGCCTTGGCAAGCACGTCGTAACTCAAGCCGTCCACCTTGATGTCCATTTGGCAAGCAGTGATACCGTCGCGCGTGCCAGTGACCTTGAAGTCCATGTCGCCCAAGTGATCCTCATCACCGAGAATGTCACTCAACACGGCCCACTTATCACCTTTGCTAATCAGCCCCATGGCGATGCCCGCCACGGGTTTCTTCATCTTCACGCCTGCATCCAACAGTGCCAAGCAGCCGCCACACACCGAGGCCATGGAACTGGAACCATTGCTTTCCAATATGTCGCTTACAACGCGGATGGTGTAGGGGCATTCATTTTCACCGGGTAGCATGCCCTTGAGGGCGCGCCAAGCAAGATGACCGTGACCCACTTCGCGGCGGCTGACGCTGCCAGCACGCTTCACCTCGCCAGTGGCAAAGCTGGGGAAATTGTAATGCAACAAAAATCTGCGCGTACCTTCGATGACAGCGCCGTCAATGGTCTGCTCATCAAGTTTGGTGCCTAGTGTGCAGGTGGCCAAGCTCATCGTGTCGCCACGTTGGAATATGGCACTACCATGGCAAGAGGGCAGCACATCGGTTTCACACCAAATGGGACGTATCTCATCCAATTGGCGGCCGTCCATGCGGGTGCGTTCGGCCAAAACCATGTCGCGCATAGCCTCGCGTTCCGCGGCGGAATAGTAGCGATCTATCATGAACTTGATGTCGTCCGTAAGGGTCTCCTCGGTATAGTTGGCCTCAATAAACTCCTGCTTGATGGCGTCGAAACTATCTTCGCGCTGTTTTTTGTTGGCTATGCCTTGATGGGCCAACTCATAGCATTTTTGGTAGCAAGCGTCGTACAGTTTTTGGCGCAAATCCTCGTCGTTGTTCTCGTGGCTATATTCACGCTTCGTCGTCTTTCCGGTTTCAACTGTAAGTTCCGCAAGGGCGCGACACTCTATCTTGATTGCCTCGTGCGCCGCTTTCAAAGCGTTCAGCATCACCTCTTCGCTCACCTCCTTCATCTCGCCTTCCACCATCATGATGTTTTCCTCGGTGGCGGCTACAATGAGGTCCAAGTCAGCATTCTCTATTTGGTCCATGGGGGTGTTGATGACATACTGTCCGTTGAGATAAGACACACGAACTTCGCTCACGGGGCCATTAAAGGGGATGTCGCTCACAGCAAGAGCAGCGCCTGCTGCCAGGGCTGCCAGTTGGTCGGGCATGGTTTCGTGGTCGCCACTGAAGAGTATGATCTGCACCTGCACTTCTGCATGGAAATTGTCGGGGAAGAGAGGGCGCAAAGCGCGGTCCACCAAACGCGCTATGAGTATTTCATGCTCGCTGGGGCGGCTTTCGCGTTTGAAAAAACCGCCTGGGAAACGGCCCATGGCGGCATATTTTTCTTGATAATCGACGGTAAGGGGCATGAAGTCGACATTCTCGCCAACCTCTTTTTTCGCACATACCGTGGCCAGCAGAACTGTGTTGTTCATGCGCACCACGGCGGCTCCATCGGCCTGCTTGGCCACTTTGCCCGTTTCTACAGTGATGATTCGGCCGTCACCGAGATCTATCTGCTTTGTGATAATGTTCATTTTCTTTCTTTACTTTATTCTTTTTCCGCTTCTTGTCGAACCGCTATTGGATTGTGGAATGGCGCATGTAATGTATGAGGACATGCTAAAGTCGTTATCTATTCGCCGCCTCAAACATATTGTTACAAAAAAGAGACCTAGGAAAAAGAAACCCCAGGTCTCTCAACCATAACCAAATAATATATGAAAAACTATTTTCTCAGATTCAACTTTTTCACGATGGCACGATAACGCTCAATATCGTTGTCGTGCAAATAGTCCAGCATACGACGACGTTTACCCACGAGGGCAACCAGGGCGCGCTCGCTCACCTTGTCTTTCTTGCTGCTTTTCAACTGCTGGGTGAGATGCTGAATGCGATAAGTAAAAAGAGCGATTTGGCTCTCGGCGCTACCGCAATCTTGCGCATTTTTGCCATACTCGGCATAGATTTCTTGTTTCTTTTCTTTTGTTAAGTACATCTTTATTAATGTTTTGTATACCTATTACATATATTTTTTCAGAGTGCAAAGATACGAACATTTTCTCTATTGCACGCTTTTTTATTGATAAAATTTCTTAAAAAAGCCATTTTTAATACAAAATACCCGGATAGTAATGTTAACGTAT
>JAXFQM010000198.1:0-19212 GCA_034178965.1 Bacteroidales bacterium
ATGCGCCCCCGCTAGCCATTTGACAAAACCATGCAGGGGCGCATTGCGCATACGCAAATATAGTATTGCAAGCATTTTTTTGGTATGGAACAAGAATCCCCCAAAAAGCGCAGCGTGTGGACCACCGTCTTCCACGTGCTGGTGTATGCTTTCGCCACAGCTGGGTTCCTCATCATCGGGGCGTGGGCTTTCTTTCAGCTGGGCTTCACCAAGAACAAAGGTTCCGTGGACGAGAACTACCGCTATCTGATGACCGTTTCGGAAATGGAAGGGTTGACAGACAGCACTCTTACGCCCGCGCAGGTGCAAAGTCAATGGAGCCGCTCCTATGTGCGCCTGGCCGCCTTCAGCCGCTTTTATCCGCAGAACGCCCGCCTCATCCTCGACGCGGTGCAACACAGCGACAATCCCAATATGGTGGATCGCATGATTGCCGCCGCCAGCGTGTATGCAGACGACAACAACGACTATCAACGCTTCCTAAAGGACATGATAGCCGTACTCAACAAGGTTCCTCAGCAAAACAACCCCAACATCATCCCGTGGATGAACACCTTGGAATGGGATGCCCTAAAGGCTGCCATTCTCAAAGACAGTGCCGCGCTATGCAAGGCAGGGGAAATAACTGGCGTGGAACCACGCTTGATAGTAAGTTGCCTTGTGGGCGAACAGATACGCCTATTCAACAGCAAGCGAGAAATGTTCAAGAAATACCTCGGGCCTGTGAAGGTTCTCAGCGTGCAGAGCCAATTCTCCTACGGCGTAAACGGAGTGAAGGAGTTCACTGCCAAGGCCGTGGAAGACCATCTGAAGGACCCCAACTCCGAATTTTACATGGGTAAACACTACGAGAACATCTTGGACTTTGAGACCTCTGACCACAACAACGAACGCTACCGCCGCTTGGTGGACTACCGCAAACACCACGACAGTTACATTTACACGGGCTGCATCCTCCACCAAACGATGCTGCAATGGAAGCGCGCCGGCCACGACATCAGCGACCGTCCCGACATACTCTTCACCCTCTTCAACGTGGGGTTCTCACAAAGCAAACCCAAACCCGACCCACGTTGCGGCGGCAGCCACATCTCTATAGACGGCCGTCTCTACACTTTTGGTGCCGTGGGTTTCGACTTCTATTATAGTGGCGAACTCGCTGCCGCCTTCCCTTTTTGGCCCAAACGCTTTATCGACGACAACGGACAAGCCATCAGCCAGGAAGAGATAGAAGCCATCCAAGACAACGTCTCAAACTGCAATCGTCCCGAGAAAGGCCTTGAATACCGCGATAGCAACTACAGGAAAGGTCCTGATGCCGTGCACGTTTCCTACGGTCCCCGCGCTGGCGAACCCGACAACGTTGGTGCCGTACGGCCTTTCAATGAGTAGGCCGTGCAACGGCGGCAGCACCTGCCATCAACCGTGAGGAAAAGAGCACGACTCCCACACCTCCCCAGCCCTCGTCTCCCCCACGCTATTGTCGGGGAAGACGAGGGTTCTCTTTTCTCCCCAAGCCAAACTGGTATCCCATCGGCACGGACATGCACCTGATGCCCCGTCGTCCGATTGGGGAAATTATTTACAGAAGATTTCCCGCCATTCCATTTTTTTTCCGTAACTTTGTACCTTGAAACCATGCACCTAAAAAGTGTGGCGGTTTTACGCTAATTATTTTGCGACAATACTTTGCATGTGAATAATTGAAAACACAGTTTTTACGATGAAGATTGAATTTCTTGGCGCCACAAGGGAGGTTACGGGCAGCAAGCACCTCATCACCACAAAAAAAGGACTGAAAGTGCTGCTGGACTGCGGAATGTTTCAAGGCAAGGGCTTGGAGACAGATGGCATGAACCGCGACTTGGGCTTCGACCCCAAGGAGATAGACTATCTTGTCTTGAGCCACGCCCATATAGACCACAGCGGCCTCATACCCTACATCTACAAGTTGGGGTTCAACGGCACGGTGCTTTGCACCCCCGCCACACGCGACCTATGCGCAATCATGCTGGCCGACGCTGGCCGCATACAAGAAAGCGACACCGCCACTTTCAACAAAAAGCGCAAAACCCAAGGACTGCCACCCGTGGACCCCATCTACACAGAAGCCGACGCAAGGGCTTGCATGTGTTGTTTCATCGGAGTACCCTACCACAAGCAGTTCAACATAGAAGGCGAAATGACGCTGGAGTTCTTCGACGCAGGGCACATACTGGGCAGCGCCTGCACCTACATGGAGATAAAAGACGGGCGGCGAAAAATAAAACTTGGCTATACGGGTGACATAGGACGCTACGGCAAGCAAATATTGAAAGACCCCGAACCATTCCCGCAAGTAGACTACCTCATCACCGAAAGCACCTACGGTGACCGTCTGCACGAAAACCTGCAAGACGCCGAAAAAGAGTTACTGATGGCTGTGCTGGATACCTGCACCAAGAAGAAAGGGAAACTCATCATCCCCTCTTTCGCCATAGGACGTGCGCAAGAAATCATCTACACCTTAAGCCGGTTGCGCGACAAAAACCTATTGCCCGACATAGACACGTATGTAGACAGCCCATTGAGCATCAGCGCCACTAACATCATGAAGATGCATACAGAGTGTTTCAATGAAGGCTTGGTGAAGTTGATGGCTTACGACCCTGACCCGTTCGGCTTTGAGAAACTGCGCTACGTGCAAAGTGTGGAGGAAAGTAAAAGCCTGAACGTGAAAAACAAAACCTGCATCATCATCTCCGCCTCGGGAATGATGGAGGCCGGACGCGTGAAACACCACCTGGCCAACAATATTGACAACCCAAAAACTACTATCCTCTGCGTGGGATATTGCGAACCCTCCACGTTAGGTGCCAAAATCATGCGCGGCGAAAGCCCCGTGAGTATCTTTGGGCGGCTCTACCCCGTGCGTGCCGACCTGCGTAAAATAGAAGCCTTCTCGGGACACGGAGATTACGAGGAAATGCTATCCTATTTGGAATGCCAAAAGAAAAGCAAGTTGAAACGCATCTTCATTGTGCATGGCGAAGCCTCGGTGCAAGACGCATACAAAAACACTCTCCTTGAGCGTGGCTACAAAGAGGTGACGATACCCGAGTTTAGGGACGCCGTGGAGTTGTAGCCCTCCGCACAGCCAATCTTCCTTTACCCAAAAAAATAAATTAACATGCTTTCTTTCATACTTGGCATTTTGCTTTTGCTCGTCGGATATTGGTTCTACAGTCGCTTGATAGAGCGCATCGTGGGAGTAGACCCACAAAGAGCCACACCCGCCACAACGATGGCGGACGGCGTGGACTATGTACCCATGAAACCTTGGAGAATATTCCTAATCCAATTCTTGAACATAGCCGGCGTGGGGCCTATCTGCGGCGCCGTGATGGGAGCGCAGTTCGGTACAGCAAGCTACTTGTGGATTGTTTTCGGTACCCTCTTCGCTGGCGCGGTGCACGACTTTATTTCGGGATACATCTCGCTGCGACACAAAGGATGCTCTCTACCCGAAATACACGGCCGATACTTGGGTAACGGCATGAAGCAATTCATGCGCGGCTTCACTGTGATACTGATGATATTGGTAGGCGCCGTGTTTGTGAATACACCCGCCTCGCTGATACAAAGCAACTTTGTGTTGCCCGACGCAAGTCCCAGTCTCATTCTGGTGTGGATAAGTCTCATTTTTCTGTATTACCTTGCCGCCACCATGCTACCTATAGACAAAATCATCGGCAAGATATACCCCATCTTCGGCATCCTACTGCTGGCCATGGCATTGGCATTGGTGGTGGCTTTCGTAGTTTACCAGCCCGACATCCCGGAAGTGTTTGACGGTTTGGGCAACAGGCACCCCAACAAGGCGCATACGCCGCTATTTCCCATGATGTTCATCAGCATTGCCTGTGGTGCCATCAGTGGCTTTCATGCCACACAAAGTCCCCTTATGGCGCGCTGCATGGTAAATGAGAAGCAGGCGCGCCCCATCTTTTACGGCACCATGGTGGCGGAAGGGGTGGTGGCGCTCATTTGGGCCGCCGCAGCCAACTATTTCTTCAACACCACCGACGTGGTGCGGGGTACGAACATACCTGAAGCTATCTCTTCGGCCCTGGGCAAAAACGACGCAGGAGCCTCCGTGGTGAGCAGCATAGCATCCATTTGGTTTCCCAAGGCGCTGGCCGTCGTTACCATATTGGGTGTAATCAGCGCCGCCATCACCAGCGGCGACACCGCACTGCGCAGCGCGCGGCTTATCGTGGCCGACTTCACTCACGTGGACCAAAAGCCCATTGGCAAACGTTTCCTCGTTGCCATACCCATCTTCCTGTCCACCGCAGCCATCATCATTTTTGCGAACCAAAACAAGGAAGGCTTCAACCTAATATGGCGCTACTTCGCGTGGGCAAACCAGGTGCTTGCCACAGTGACGCTATGGGCTATATCGGTTTATCTTGCGTGGAAAAAGAAACCCTATATCCTTGCCCTTGTGCCCGCCTTATTTATGACCATGGTGACAGGCAGTTTCCTGTTCGTAGCCGATAACGGCGGCTTGGGGCTGGGCGTTTGGGGCTACGCGATTGGGGCGGCGATAAGTATTATGGCACTGATCTTTTTCTTCCATCGCATCAAAAAACACCCCGAAAGCCTGGATGACGCAGAGTGACAACGCCATTTGCCGACGCGCCCAAGAGAACAAGGAAAAGAAATTGCCCCCATGCAATAAAAGAACGTTTTTCGCGTTATGAATTAATAAAATAAAAATAATAATAACCAAAATATACCATGAGAAAGAACATACTTGCCCTCGCCATGATGGTAACCGTAGCGTTTGGCGCAACGGCTGGCAACGGCCCCCGCAAGAACTCGCGTGCCGAAATGGGCATCAATGGCAATGCACTATATGTGATAGAATACACTTACAACATACACGGCGGCAAGGGCGGAGGACGCCAATTGGTGTGCATAGACAGCATCACGTTTGACAAACGCGGCAACTATCAAGACAAAATACGCCAAACAGGTGGGAACTATACCTACTACAGTTACTATTTCGACGTGAACGGCTACGCCTTGGGGTGGAACGAGTATGATCGCAAGTTGCAACTTATTGGCCGCACCGCTTATCTGAACGACCGCGACGGCAATCGCATAGAGCGCACCGTGTTTCTCCGAGAACAAATGAGCAAAAAGGAAACCAGCCGCTACGAAAACAACCGATTGGTGGAGGAACAGAGCTACAATCCCGACGGCAGCGTAGCGGAAAAACGCGTGTACAAGTATGATGGCGCGGGCAACAACACCGAAATGGAATTCTACGACGCCCATGGAGAGTTAACACAACGCTACTTATACAAATACGATGACCGCGGCAACCGCATCGAATGGCGCTACTACGATGCGGACGAGTTCTTGGTGGCCCTAACGACATACTATTACGACGACCACGACAACGTAATAGAGGTCTCCTCTTTCAACTACGACGAACACATGAACTGGAAGCATAGTTATGTATACGAATACGACGAAGATGACAACTGGGTGCGCCAAACCATCTATAGAAACAACAGTCCCTACCAAGTGATAGAACGCGAAATTGCTTTCCCCGCCGAATAAGGCGCTGCGCATACCCAATCATGGTTAGGTGGCTGACGCAGGATTCGCATTCCGCGGCAGCCGCTTCACGTAAAGAAAAATCCTAAATCATTATTGTTTTTAACCAATGAAATGCTCCATTCCTAAAGGGACGCGCGACTTTCTGCCAACTGAAATGGCACGGCGCAATTACATTTTCGCCACCATACGCGAGGTTTTCAGTTCCTTTGGGTTCGAACCCATAGAAACTCCCGCGTTGGAAAACTTGAGCACCTTGATGGGCAAATACGGAGAAGAGGGCGACAAACTGCTGTTCAAGATTCTTAACAGTGGCAACTTTATGGAGGGCGTCAACTTCAACGAGGACTACCGGAAGGTGGCCCCCCAAATATGCGAACGCGGGTTGCGCTACGACCTCACGGTACCTTTCGCTCGCTTTGTAACGATGCATCGAGACCAAATCTCGTTCCCCTTCCGACGCTACCAACTGCAACCCGTGTGGCGCGCAGACCGCCCGCAAAAAGGCCGTTACCGCGAATTTTACCAATGCGACGCGGACATGATTGGAAGCCCCTCGCTGCTGAACGAGCTGGAATTGGTGCAGATGATAGACCTTGTATTCCATAAGTTGGGTGCCGCCGTCACCATCAAGATAAACAATCGCAAGGTGCTGGCTGGCATTGCAGACTTGTCGGGCGCGCCAGACAAATTGGTGGACATCACCATGGCCATCGACAAATTGGACAAAATAGGGCTTGACAAAGTGAGAGCCGAATTACTGGAGCGCGGATTGTCAGATGCACAAATAGCCGCCTTAAACCCCATTTTCGGACTACGGGGCACAACAAACGAAAAATTGAACCGCCTGCAGGAGATGTTCGGCACCTCCACTGTGGGCCTTAAAGGTGTTGAAGAGACGCGCGCACTCTTCTCGCTAATAGAATGTGCGGCCATAAACAGCACCGTGGAACTGGATCTTACACTGGCTCGTGGGTTGAACTACTACACAGGCACCATCTTCGAAGTGAAGGCCAACGGCGTGCAAATAGGCAGCATTTGCGGCGGCGGACGCTACGACAACCTAACGGGTATTTTTGGCATGCCTGACGTGAGTGGCGTGGGTATCTCATTCGGCGCAGACCGTATCTACGACGTGCTCACAGAACTTAACCTCTTCCCCGAGCAACTGGAACAGACGGCCAAGGTCATGTTCGTCAACTTTGGCGATAAAGAGTTGCCCTATTGCATCCAAGCCGCCGAACGCATGCGCCAAGCCGGCATCAGCGCGTTCATCTACCCAGACGCAGCCAAAATGAAGAAACAGATGGATTATGCCAACCGAAAAGGCATACCCTGCGTGGTATTCGTGGGAGAGGAAGAAATAGCAAACGGCACGCTCAAAGTGAAAGACATGGCTACTGGAGAGCAGCAAACCGTCTCTCTCGACCACATCGTGAAAGTGCTCAAATAACGGCGGTAAGAGATGAAGAAAATGTTGCCCTTGTTTCTGTTGGCCGTAGTTTGCTGCATGTCGCTATCATCTATCTTACGGGCACAGGACACCATCCCTCTCATGTCGTCAACCGACGACAGCAGTTTCCATGCGTTTCGCAGCACCTACACCTCCTCGCTCCCCTTATGGACCGACACCATGTCTCTGCTGCGCCTTCGCTTGGATGGCATGAAGAAAGACTCGGCGCGCATGGATTCCGCCTTGTGCGCGCTACGCATACAAAACGAGCAACTAATGCTGCTCAACGACAGCCTCGTGGCCAGCAACGACCGATACCAGCAATCGTTGCAACAGCAAAACGACCTTTTGGAAAGCAAGATTACCGCCTTACAAGAAAAAGAACTGCTGGTGGCCGAAAAAGACGCACTCTATCGCAAGGCCCTGATAGCTGGCAGTCTTGACAGCGCCAAATACAACTATGAGTTGCGCGCCAAGGAAGCTAGCATCGAAGCCAAAAGCAACGAGATAGCCATGCTGCAACGTAACATTGACTTCCGCGACTCTTCCCTCAAGAACGAAAAGGTGAATTACGACAAGCTGACCGCCGAGCGCAACCAGTGCATGCTTCTTGTAGATTCACTGCGCGAAAAAGTGGCGGCGGTGGAATTGGAAAACGTGCGCAAACAAGAGGAAAACAAATACCTCGCTCAGCGCGCAAAAGATGCGGAGGAACGCGTGAACACGGCAATCAACCGCAAAAAGAAAGTGCGTCCCGTGCAGGGCATCGCCATGCGCTTTTACCGCACACCCAACTTGGAAATTGCCCTTACCCCCGTCAACCAAAACAGCGATGGCACCTATACATACGAGAAAATCATCCGTAACCGCAACGAGGGAAACATTGAATTCGATTTTGTCACCGGTGCGTCTGTCATGCTGTGGGACCTCACTCAATATTTTAACGATAAACCTGACACGCTTTCCACCAAGGTGGTGGACTTGCGTAAATTCGATCAGCAGTTCACCTATGACATCGGTTTCTATGTAGCCTTCGGCGGCAGCAACCTGTTTAAGAATTTCTACGTGGGTCCCTCTTTCCGCTTTGTGGATTTCTTTTACCTCACCGTGGGGGTGAACATCTGCGAATATGAGGTTCTCAGCGGAGGATATAGTGTTGGACAACGTATAGGCAGTGCCCTGTCTATTGTGGATGTCACAGCAAAGACATGGCAGGTGAAGCCTTTTGTCTCGCTTAGCATAGACCTCGACTTCTTGAGTTACATCAAGAAGTAACCATTGGCTGGCCCTTCCATATATCCCACGACAGTTCTGCCTGCCGGCGCAACATTTCCAGCCCCCCCTTCGTGCTGGCTCCTGATAGCGAAGCCTCGAGAAGGAAGCGAGTGTCTTCGGGATTATAGACAAGGTCGTAGCACAAATGCCTAAACGACAGGGTGTGCGTATCTTTCCATGGGGTTTGTGCCTCGTTGGGTGACATTCCAACGGGGGTACAATTTATCAGCAGAAAAGCATTTTCCAACTTCTCCACGGCGGACACGTAGCCAATCATCTCTCCTGTCGGCGTGCGGCTCACCAATGCGCTGCCAATGCCTATTTGTCGCAGTGCAAAAGCCACTGCCCGCGCCGCACCACCTGTTCCCAGCACCACAGCATCGGTGTGCCAAGGCTTTAGGAGGGGGCGTATGGAGGCGAGAAAAGCTGGTGCATCTGTATTGTAGCCAACAAGCCACGGCGTGCCGCCTTGCCAATCCACTTTCACGCAATTGACGGCACCTATCTCGCGCGCCTCGTCAGATATCTCATCCAAACACGGCAAAATCCATTGCTTGAAGGGTATGGTTACATTTAACCCTCGCAATCCTTGTTCCTGCACAAGTGAGTGCAGCCACGGACGCAGTTCATCAACACGGCGCACCTTTTCGCCCGCCGGGTAAAGTTCGTATTGGCAGTCGGCGATGCCTTCACGTTCAAACTTCCGCGCGAAGTGACGTGCCGACCAAGAATGCGTCAACACGCCGCCTATCAGTCCATATCGTTTCATCGTTCATCCAATACGTCTTGCTTTGTCTTTTTGTTATGGGGGTTGCCTTTCCGCATCGGATGGAAAAGGCCGTTGCCTTTAAGGATCATATTTGAAACTTTAATGAGGCAAGTTTAGAAAGAAAAGAGATATTCTCCTTGACGATGGAACTGATGATGACATCGAAGTCGAAGCCAGGCGTCTTCTGCATGACCACTTCTGTAGGTATGGTGTAGATGGGCAGACCCGAAAGGGCCTGCTGGTATTCGGGCAACGACAGTCGTGCGGCGTCTTTCTCGGTGGTTATGATTACCTTACGTGGGGCTTCTATGGCATCGAAATCGGCGCGTATGTGCGCTAACTCATTTTGCGAAAAGCAATGGTGGTCGCCGAAGCAGCGCGCCGTTACCGCACCGTATTGCTTGAGGTAAGTGATAAGCGAGTCGGGGTGCGCCACTCCCGTGAAGACGAGAAAATGGTCCACCCCGTCCAATTCCAATCCTCTGGCATCATAAATACCTTTCGGTCTGCCGAACCGCATGGAACTGAAGAATACTTTTTGACAAGGTTGCGTGTCTAAAGCGGTCGCCACGTTGTGGCGCATGATGGGATCCAGGTTTTCTGGCATCTTGGTAACGATGACCATGTTTGCACGTGTCTTTCCAGAGCGAAATTCACGCAAGTCGCCAAATGGGAGAATATGGTCTTTGAAGTAGGGTTTGCCAAACTCGGTGAGCAATATGTTGCAGGTGGGCTTGATATGGCGGTGCTGGTAGGCATCGTCAAGTATTATCACTTGCGGAGGTTGCGGCAATTCCATCAACTTTTTCACCCCCGAGGCTCGCTTTTCGCACACTGCTACGGTAACGTGCGGGAATTTTTGCGCTATCATGGCCGCCTCGTCGCCCAATAATCTAGGGTCTGGCGTTCCCTCACATAGCACAAAACCCTTGCTTTCTCTCTTGTATCCTCTGCTGAGGTATGCTACGTGGTATTCGCCATCGAGCAGTCCCAATAGGTATTCAGCATGTGGTGTCTTGCCCGTTCCACCGCTTGAAAGGTTGCCCAGCCCGATGGTGGTGACGTGCGGCGCTTCCTGCTTTAGGATGCCGGAGGCGAATAGGAAACCACGTATGGCCACACCTACGGCGTACCACATCGTCATGGGAAACAGCAGCCAGGAGAGTGTCTTGCGTGCGTTCATGGCGGAAAGGAGATGGAAAAGGCATCCAGTCATCACCTGCCAAGGGCGTCCTGGATGCCTACAAGGTTATTTACTTCTTACCAAAATATCTGTCCAACAGCCCCTTGAAAGCACGTCCATGGCGTGCTTCGTCGCGTGCCATTTCGTGCACAGAATCGTGTATGGCATCGAGATTGAGAGCCTTGGCTTTCTTGGCCAATTCGGTCTTGCCGGCACAGGCGCCGTTTTCGGCTTCCACACGCATTTTGAGGTTCTTTTCGGTGCTGTCGGTGAGCACTTCGCCGAGCATTTCGGCAAAACGCGAGGCGTGGTCGGCTTCTTCAAAGGCGGCTTTCTGCCAATAGAGCCCTATTTCTGGGTAGCCTTCGCGGAAAGCCACGCGACTCATGGCGAGGTACATTCCCACCTCGCTGCATTCTCCGTTGAAGTTAGCGCGTAGCCCTTCTTTTATCTCCTCTGGCACATCGTGAGCCACGCCCACCACATGTTCGGCGGCCCAACTCATTTCGGTGTCGTTGGCTTCGTTCATTTGCGCGCCACACATGGGGCATTTTTCTGGTTTTTCTGTACCTTCATACACGTAACCGCATACGGGGCAAATCCATTTTTTCTTCATTTTTTGTTTCTTCTTTAAGTAAGGTTTTAGTTATTTTGGCGCAGCATGCGTGTTTTATAGCACCAAACTGGGTGCGGCATAGACCCGCGCGCCCAGTTCTTGGTTCAGCATATAGAGCCCCTTGGGGTCTTCGCCAAAGAGTTGGTATTTGGTGATGAGGTCGTTGGCGTTGGTCTCTTCTTCGCCTTGTTCCTTCACAAACCAGTCGAGTACCTGCATGGTGCGGAAATCGTTCACCTTCTGCGCGGCGGCGTAGATGTCGTTGATAAGGCTGGTGACGTACTCTTCGTGCTTAAGCCCTTCCTGCAACACATCCATGTCCTTCTCGTAGATAGGTTCGGGCTTTGCGATAGCTTGCAGCGTCACATTCTCGTTATTGTTCTGCAAATATTGGTAGAACAGCATGGCGTGGTCGCGCTCTTCTTGCGCCTGCACTTTGTACCAATTGGCGAAACCGTCCAAACCGCGACGCTGGAAATAGTTGGACATGTCCAAATATAGGTAAGCGGAATACAGTTCCTTGTTGATTTGGTTGTTTATGAGCGCCGATACATTCTTGCTTAGCATGGTTGGGAGAATTTTATTGGCATCCTTCGATCCTTGCAGTATTTTCAGAATGCCAATGTGTTGATTAAAGTTTTGAGAAGCTGCTTTTTTCTATTCCGCAAAGGGGGCAGGTCCAGTCATCGGGCAGTTGCTCAAAGGGGGTTCCAGGGGCGATGCCATTGTCGGGGTCACCAATTGCGGGGTCATAGACGTAACCGCAAACGTCGCATACATACTTGTCCATAATTATTGAAGTTTTAGGGTTAAAAAATTTCTTTTACACTTTGCGCCAGTTTGTCAGCCAGCCCATCAAGGGCAGGCAACTGACTTTCCTTGAGGGACGACTTGATGGCCACCTCGTTTTCAAGGATGGATATGTCCTTCATTTCCGCCAACTCGTCGCTGATGAGTTTGCCACTGCAGGGCGCCCAACTTCCGTTGCCTATCACGGCAGCCACTCGGTTTTGCCATAGGTGTTCTTTTAGAGCCGTCACCAGTGTTTCCATCATGGGGTACACACCGTTGTTGTAGGAGGGGCAAGCAAATACCACATGGCTCCATTGGAAAGCTGCGGCGAGACAGTAGGAGAAATGCTTTCGGCTGACGTTCATAACTTGCACCTCTCTCACTCCGCGTTCCGCCAATTTGGTCGCCAGGCATCCCACCGCACTTTCGGTATTGCCGTACATGCTAGCGTATAGGATGAGCACGCCACGCTGCTCTGGCCTATAACTACTCCAAACGTCGTATTTTCCAAGGATGTAGTCCAAATTGCTGCGCCACACCACGCCGTGCAAGGGGCATATCATCTTAATGCCCAACGTAACGGCTTTTTTCAAAGTATTTTGCACCTGCACGCCATATTTTCCCACTATATTGAGGTAGTAGCGTCTCGCGTCGTCCAACCAGTCTCGCTCATAGTTCACTTCGTCGTCGAAAATGTTTCCGCTCACTGCGCCGAAACTGCCAAAGGCATCGGCGGAGAAGAGTATGTGACTGGTGGTGTCGAAAGTCACCATCACTTCTGGCCAATGCACCATAGGTGCCATCACCCACGTCAGCGAGTGGCTTCCAGTGCATAGGGTATCTCCTTCCTTCACCACTTGCGTGCGTCCTTCAGTCTGCACGCCGAATTGTTCGAGAAATACCTTACCCTTGACACTGACGATGATTTTACATTTCGGATGTCTCAATAGCAGAGTTTCCATTAGGGCGCAGTGGTCGGGTTCGCAGTGGTGTACTACCACGTAATCCAACTGCCGCCCGTCAAGTGCTGCTTCCAAATTCTCAAAAAATTGGCGCTCTACTGCCGCGTCAGCTGTGTCAAAGAGCACCGTCTCCTTGTCCAACAGGAGGTAACTATTATAGGTCATTCCATTGGGAGTAGGAAGCATGTGCTCAAAAAGGTCTATATTGCGATCCGCCACACCCAAATACACCAAGTCGTTCTGTATTTTACGTATATTATACATTGTTCTAATCAATTAATTCAACTCCACAAAGTTTCTTTCAATTTGCAAATTTACGAAAAAAAATCGACATTTTAGCATTTTTCAAAAAAATATTGTCTTATGGCTCTTTCATAATTTCCATTAGGCAAGGTGGGCTCGTACGCGAGGCGGCACGGGTCTTGGCTGAATGCTCATCTTTCGCGAGGGGGAGCGGCAGCACCGTGGCAGCCTGCGCACCTACACCGAAGCCTCTCCTCTCATTACAAATCGTGGAGGTGTGCGTACAAATTGTGAGGAACTTTGAATCTTGCATAGAACAATAGCAAAGATATTGCGTTTGGATTCATCCACAACAAAAGACGCAACGATATTACACACCCTGTTAGCGGCCCAAGTGACGGCACCTTGCTCTTGGACAAGTTCTATTCGGCGACATTCCATTTAAGGATTTTCGATATTATGCCGGCCACATCCCCACATGGTCAACCATGTGCCGAGCGATGCACATGACGTTCATCTTTTTTTTTTGGGGGGGGTATTTTGCTGCATACCAAACAAGAATACAGCGCTTCGACATTGAAGATGAAAGTCAAAAGGGTTAGGAAACAGCCCTTCTTCTACAGACACACATCACCTCACAAAGGGTTATTGTTGAGCCTGCTGGATGGAAATGCAAAACAATCTTCCTTTTCCTCTCTTTATGTAACGACGAAGATTATCGTTGCGCTCATTGCCGTCAGTATCGGCATCTATGCTTGGTCCTTGCTGCGTCCTGCAAGCAGGCCGCAGGCGGCCATGATATCTTCTCCACGGCTGGCACGCAGGGTACAAATGAGCCCGTGTCGCACAAGATAATTGCGAAAAGAGGATATCACCGTCATGGAGGGAGACTTGAAGCGTCCGTCGGGAGTAGCGTGGCAGCGGATGAGGTTGACGCGGCAGCGCAGGCCGGCCAGCAGTTTGGCCACTTCGGCTGCATGGGATATATCGTCGTTTTCGCCTTGCAACATGGTATATTCGAAGGAAAGCCGCCGCTGACCGCTCCAATCCTGCTTGCGCAGCAAGGAGACAAGGTCCGCCACAGGGTAGGCTTTCTGCGCGGGCATAATGGCGGCTCGCTGGCTGGGAAACGCGTTGTGTAGGCTGATGGCAAGATGGCACTGGGTGTCTTGCAGGAATCGTAAAATGCCGGGCGTGATACCCACAGAGGAGACGGTGATACGATGCGGGCTCCAACCTAATCCCCAATCGGTGGTGAGGATTGAAAGGCTTTGCAGCACATTATCGTAGTTGTCCATCGGTTCGCCCATGCCCATATAGACGATGTTCGTTAGCCTATGGAACTCGGGCAGACAGAAGGCTTGACTGAGTATCTGCGCCGCCGAAAGGTTGCCATGGTAGCCCTGCTTACCCGTATAGCAGAACTGGCACCCCATCCTGCATCCCACTTGACAGGAGACGCACAGCGTGGCGCGCGAAGCACCCTCGTCGCTGTCATCTGGGATAAAGACGGCTTCCACATACTGGCCATTTGCCACTGGAAAAAGATATTTTTTTGTGCCGTCCTTCGACTCCTGCGCCTCTATAGGGGATGTTTTCTCGATGACGGCAATGTCTTTCAACCTGGCGCGTGCTTTGAGCGAGAGATTGGTCATCTCGTCTATGGTGGAGACCTCTTTCCTATACAGCCAATCACAAATCTGCCTTGCTGCGTATTTAGGCAAACCTTCTCCCAAGCACAGTTGTTGCAACTGTAGCAACGTCAAGCCAAATAGGTTTTTCTTTTGTGCCATTTCTGTATACTTCTCTTATGAAAGGCATTGCACACCTTCCGTTTAGGGGTTCGTTTTTTAGGGGGGCATTACAGAAAGCCGTATTAATAGTTGTCCCAGCGGAACGTTTCTATCGATTCGGATTGTACTTCCTGTTGAAACTTGGCGCAGTCCAACTCGGTATCAAGCGGTTCAGATGGAGGTTCGAAGCCGCCACGATAGAAATTGAGCGACTTGTCTTCGAATACCTTCTGCATGAAGTATCCAAAAATGGGCAACGCCATGCTGGCACCTTGTCCGTAGGTCATGTTGCGGAAATGGATGCTGCGCAGTTCGCCGCCAGTCCAAATAGCAGTTGCCAGTTTGGGCGTGATACCCACAAACCAGCAGTCGGAGTTGTTTTGTGTGGTACCTGTTTTGCCGGCAATGGCGGTGCTGTATTTGTCGAGGTGGTATTTGTAGTTCAGCCTCACGCCCGTTCCGCTTTGCACCACACCTTTCATCAGAGCAAGCATCATGTAGGCTGTTTGTTCGCTGATAGCCTCTTGATGCTTCTGCTCCTCTGGAAAACGGTCCACTATCATGCCCTTGTTGTCCTCTATGCGGGTGATGAAGATGGGCTGCACATACTCTCCCTTGTTGGCGAAAGTGGCCATGGCCCCCGCCATCTCATACACCGTTATTTCCGGCACGCCCACGCAAATGCTGGGCACAGCCTCGATGGGAGAGGTGACCCCCATCTTGCGGGCTATGCTTATGACTTGTTCAGGCGACCCTTGCTTCATTAGGTACGCACTCACCCAGTTTACCGAGTTGGCCAAGGCCCATTTCAGTGTCACCATTTCATTCTCACGGGCGTTGGTGCTGTTTTTGGGGCACCAGTCTGACCCGTTCCAGTTCTCGAAACACACCTCACTATTTGGCACTTCGGTGCAGGGATACAGGCCCAAATCTTGTATGGCCATTGTGTAGACGAACGGTTTGAAGGTGGAGCCTACTTGGCGTGCGCTCTGCTTCACATTGTCGTACTTGAAGTAGCGATAGTTAATGCCGCCCACGTATGCCTTCACATATCCTGTTCCAGGTTCTACGCTCATCATGCCTGCATTTAGGAACTTCTTGTAGTAAAGCAGCGAATCCCACGGACTCATCACGGTGTCCTTGCTTCCCGCCTTGCCGTTGACCCATGCGAATACCGTCATCTCTTCCTTCTTGTTGAAGGATTTGCGTATTTCGTTGTGGCTCATGCCTTCGGCCCTCATGTTGCGGTATCGGTCGCTTTGTTTCATTGCCTGTTCAAGGTATTTCTCCTCTTGTTCGGCGCTGATGTTCACAAAGGGATTTCCTTTCCTTTTCTCTTGTTCCTTGAAGAACAAGGGTTGCATGTCGCTCATGTGACGGCTGACGGCGGCCTCGGCGTAGGCCTGCATACGGCTGTCGATGGTGGTGTATACCTTCAATCCATCCTTATGCACGTCATAATTCTCCCCGTTGGGCTTCTTATGGTGCTTGCACCACTCTTTCATGTAACCACGCAGATATTCACGCAGGTAGGTTGCCAACCCGTCGTTGTGGCTCTGCGGCGTGTAGTGGCGCATGTCTATTGGCTCGGCTTTGCTGCTCTCATACTCTTCGTCACCAAGGTAGTCATATCGGTTCATTTGGTGCAGAACCACATTGCGGCGCTGTAAACTACGGTCAGGATGCAAAACGGGACTATATGCCGTGGGAGCTTTAAGCAACCCCACCAGCGTGGCCGCTTCGGACACAGTCACCTCCGCTGGCGTCTTGTCGAAAAACGTCTTGCACGCTGTCTTCACGCCAAAGGCATTGCTGCCGAAGTCCACCGTGTTGAAATACATGGCCACGATTTCTTCCTTACTGTAGTTGTGCTCCAACTTCACCGCCACCACCCATTCCTTGAACTTGGAGTACATCACTCCCAACTTTCCTTTCTTTTCGCGCGGGAATAGGTTCTTTGCCAATTGCTGCGTGATAGTGCTGCCACCTCCGCTGCTGCTATGCCGCCCTATTAGGGTCTTGAGCAGCACGCGCGCCAGGCTGCGGGCATCTATGCCTGCATGCTTGTAGTAACGCGCGTCCTCGGTGGCGATGAGGGCGTTCACAAGGTTGGGCGAGATTTCATCAAAATCCACATTGCTCCTGTTTTGCAGACCTATGAACCCTAACACCTCGCCATCGGCGCTGATGACCTCTGTAGCAAGATTGCTTTTGGGGTTCTCCAATTCCTCAAAGGAGGGCATAAAGCCCAGCCAACCTTGACTTAATAAGAAAAAGAACAGGAAGATGGCCGCCCATAGGGCAGCAAACGCCTTCCACATTTTTTTCACATAAGCGGGCTTGCCGCCATTCGACTTTTTCTTATCGTTTTTCGCTTGATATTGAGCCACAATGATTAGCTTTTAGTGATTGGTGCTAGGATGTATGACAGAGACTGTCCGCATAATTAATGTTTCCTTTCGCCGCCGGCCCTTTCAATGCGCAATCCCACATTCTTGACGCCCACGACATTGGTGTCGCGCATGCCGTGCGCTATCTCAAAACGGTAGGAGCCTTGCATCGGGAAAATCATGTTCTTGCGAAAAGAATAGCGGTTGTCTATGTAGCCGCCAGAACGCTTTCCCATCCACTGTCCATCGGGCAGCGCCACGGGGCATTCCACAGTGTCGGCCGCCACCCCCCCGTCGGGAAACGTAGTGTTGACAAAGAAGAAAATGTTGCGGTAGGGATAATCGGCCGTAAGGCGCAAGTCGATGAAGAAAGTGTAAAGCCGAGCGGTGTCATCCACTTCTACATCGAACGAGAGTTTTTCATTTAAGTTCCACCCGCTGGGATCCACCCGTTGATCGTCGACAAAGAAAACATCGCGGTCGCACGCTATAGCCAGCAACACCAGCAGCAGCAAGGACATTCCGTTATGAATGCGTTTTTTGTTCATCTGTCTTCTTCTAATAATGTGTAACTCTTTTTGGGGTGGGCATTCTTCCGCTGAGAAGACCCTTACAGCCCATCTTGCATTTCAGAAAATAGCAATGTCGTCCCCATTTATTCCTGTGGACTATTTGGGTACCGGTTGTTGCCACGTCCGCCATGCGGGCGGGAGTTATTGTTCCTTGGAGAGCGTTCGCCATGGGGTCCTTTGTTGTCGCGGTAATCTCGGTTGTCTCTGCCTCCTCGGTCCCTTGGACTTCTGCGGTCCCCGCCTTCCTTGCGCGGCTCTCGGTTCTCGTGACGCGGCCGCTTGTCTTCCGTCACCACCTCGCCGCCATGGTCTGCCAACTCCCTGATGGCCTGCTCAAACTCTTTCTCGCTGGTTTCTTGTACCAGCGCGGCAGTGCTCATCAACTCTACCTTGTAGTCTTCCATCCTTTCAGGGTATTCCTGCCTGCGGTTCATTTCCATCACCTCTTTCACGTTTTCGGCCTTGAGTGCATATAGTTCGTTCTCGCCCTCGTAAGCATACCACATCACGCCGCGAAACACGTCGGTCTTCTTGTATAACGCCACCCCTTTCTTGAAACGCAGCGACACATGAGCTTGCGGGAAACGCTTCAACGCGTCCTGATATACCTCATATTCAAAGTTCAGGCAACACTTTAGTTTGCCGCATTGCCCCGCCAACTTCTGCGGGTTGGGCAAAATTTGCTGGGTCTTGGCCACACCCGTTGTTACACTTTTGAAGTTCGTAAGCCAAGTGCTACAACACAACTCGCGCCCGCAGGTACCCAGGCCACCCACCTTGGCAGCCTCTTGCCGCACGCCTATCTGCTTCATTTCCACACGCACATGGAACGTTTCTGCCAACACCTTGATGAGTTGTCTGAAGTCCACGCGGTCGTCGGCGGTATAGTAGAAGATGGCCTTGCCTCTGTCGCCTTGAAACTCCACGTCGTTGGTCTTCATTTGCAGACCCAGTTCCTCGGTGATACACCGCGTCTTGATTAGCGCGGTATGTTCATCGCGGATGGTGTCGGCCCATTGTTCGATGTCCAATGCCTTGGCACGTCGATACAGTTTGCGCAGGCTCTCGTCGGCGGGGTCTACACGCTTTTTCCTCATCTGTATGCGGCACAACTCGCCAGTGAGACTCACTATGCCTACGTCGTGTCCTGGGGTACCCTCCACGCTCACCACGTCGCCCTCTACTACGTTAATTCCGAGGGGAAGACGGAAGAATTCCTTGCGATTATTCTTGAAACGCACTTCCACGCAATCGAATGGGGTACCCATGGGCTGGCGTATGCCTTTGAGCCAGTTGTGCACGCTGAGTTTTCCGCAACTATTCATCTCGGTTTGTTTCACAGGTTCATAAGAGATGGGGCAATGACTGCATCCTCGCCATAAGAAAGGCGACTCGCTGTATGGTACCCTCGGCACGTCGGCATCGGGCTCTGAATAGGGGTCCGACACACCCTCTTGGGGTTGCATCTGTTCCATCTCCTTTGCCTCCTCGGCCACGATGCGGTTTGGCTTGTTGTGCCGCTTCTCCTTGCGCTCCTTAACAAAAGCAGCGATT
>JAXFQM010000200.1:0-5299 GCA_034178965.1 Bacteroidales bacterium
TTTCGCCACTCAGGAGAACTTCCGCATTATGCGTAAGGCGTTGGACGAAGTAGGAGAGGAGGTGCATCGCTACATCCGCCTCTGCAACTACTGTAGCGGTCTCTGCATGCCCGAAATAGCGGCAATGGGAGCATTGGAAGGGTTGGATGTGATGCTGAATGATGCGCTTTATGGAATTTTGTTTCGCGACATCAATATGCAACGTACCCTCATCGACCAATATTTCAGCCGTGTCATCAATGGATTTGCCGGCGTTATCATCAACACGGGCGAAGACAACTATCTGACCACAGCTGATGCTTTTGAGGAGGCTCACACTGTATTAGCAAGCGACTTCATTAACGAACAGCTTGCGCTTTCTGCAGGCCTGCCAGAAGAACAGCAGGGACTGGGACATGCCTTTGAGATGGACCCCACACTCACAAACGGGTTCTTGTACGAACTGGCACAAGCGCAGATGCTGCGAGAAATATTCCCTAATGCGCCGCTCAAATATATGCCTCCCACTAAATTTATGACAGGCAATATCTTCCGCGGACACATCCAAGATGCGCTTTTCAACATCATCGGTAACTGGACGCACCAAGGTTTGCAACTGTTGGGCATGCCTACTGAAGCTATCCACACCCCATTTATGAGCGATCGCTACCTAAGCATAGAGAATGCCAAATACATCTTCAACAATATGAAAGACATTGGTGAAGAGGTGGAATTCAAAGAGGGCGGCATTATCAAGAGCCGTGCGCAGAAAGTGCTGAACGATGCTACCGAACTATTGGAACAAATGGAAAGTGAAGGCCTATTCAGCGCGTTGGAAAAAGGCATCTTCGGTGACGTCAAGCGCCCCAAAAACGGCGGCAAGGGCCTTGATGGAGTGTCGCTGAAAGACGAAGAACATTATTTGAACCCGTTTATCCCCTTAATGAAAGGAAATAAGTAATGAGCGAAGGTTTGTATTCCATGGAGGCCAAGGATTTTGACAAGACCTTGGACCTTAAAAAAATAAAGCCCTACGGCGATACCATGAATGATGGCAAAGTGCAAATGAGTTTCACTTTGCCGGTGGAAGATAGCGAAGAGGCCGTGGAGGCGGCCAAACAGATGCTAAAGAGAATGGGGCTTGAAAATCCAATGGTGGTCTACCACCATAAACTTACACAAGGTTTCACGTTCTTCAATTGTTATGGCAGTTGCACACACACAGTAGACTTTACCGAAATCCACGTGCCCAAGGTGGACACCACAAAAATGGAGATGAAGGAGTGCGACGACTATATCCGCGAGAACATTGGCCGCAAAATAGTGGTGGTTGGAGCCAGCACGGGCACCGACGCACACACCGTGGGCATTGATGCCATCATGAATATGAAAGGCTATGCCGGCCATTATGGTTTAGAGCGCTATGAGATGATTGATGCCTACAACCTTGGTAGTCAAGTGTTGAACGAAGACCTCATTGCCAAAGGGTTGGAACTACATGCTGACGCGTTATTGGTGTCACAGACAGTGACGCAGAAAGATGTGCACATACAGAACATGACCGAATTTATCGAAATGGCCGAGGCGGAAGGCATACGCGACAAAATGCTGCTTGTGTGCGGCGGAGCGCGTGTGAGCCACGAATTAGCCAAGGAATTGGGCTTTGATGCTGGTTTCGGCACAGGCACCTTTGCCGACGATGTTGCCTCGTTCATTGCGGAAGAAATGGTGAAACGTGGAATGAAGTAATTATTGCTAAACAAATTATATCATGGAAAAAAACGAAATTAAACCCTTCATTGCTCGCCGTGCCGCCAAAGAACTGCACGATGGCGACGTTGTGAATCTCGGCATAGGCTTGCCAACACTCATCCCCAACTTCCTCTCCGAAGGTGTAAATGTTACCTTGCAAAGCGAGAATGGGATGTTAGGTATGGGACCCACTCCCGAAGAGGGCAGGGAGGACCCGTGGTACATCAATGCTGGCGGCGGTTTCATCACACATGAACCAGGAGCCAGCACGTTCGACAGCGCCACCTCTTTTGGCATCATACGTGGCGGTCATGTAGACGTGAGCATCCTCGGCGCCATGCAGGTGGACGAAAATGGTGACTTAGCCAACTGGATGATACCAGGTAAGAAAACCCCTGGCATGGGCGGCGCCATGGACCTTTTAGTGGGTGCCAAACGCGTGATTCTCACCATGGAACACACGGCAAAGGGTAGCCCAAAAATACTGAAAAAATGCACCTTGCCGCTTACCGCTAAAGGTCAAGTAAATTTGATTATCACCGAAATGGGTGTGATGGAAATTACCCTGAAAGGCATCGTGCTGAAAGAAATCAATCCCGAATTCACGGTGGAGCAGGTACAGGCGGCTACGGAGGCCACGCTCATTGTCAGCCCCGACCTAAAGAAGATGGAATAATTTCGTTGTTGGTTTCTGGCAGCCAGAATTTTGTGCTGGCTGCCACAGAACCAACGACTTTGTTTACATAAAGACGCCAAATGAAAAAACTCTTTATCATACTCATCGCCACTGTCGTCACGGGCAGTGTTATGGCGTTCGATGGTACTGCCCCGCGAATGAGCGCACGAACCCTTGCCGATACCCCTCCACACACCGAGTTCAAGGCTTACGGGTTTTATGGCATAGTAGACTTTACCACATTCGTAAACATTGGCGACAATGCAAAGATGAGCAACCTGAAGACGGGTGACAAGTACACTCTGATGGGCGTCACCACCGTGGCAGGCTACCAATTCAACCACCATAGCGCCGCGGGGTTGGGCTTTTCCTATCTCAACGACAAAAATGGCGCTTTTTCACAGGTGCCGGTATTTGTGGAATATCGTTCCCATTTCACGCGCAACCGCATTGCGCCCTATGCAGCGGCGCAAATTGGTTGGAGTTTTCCACTCGGCACAGCCACTTCGGGCAACGACTGGGTAAAAATCAAAACGGGTGGCATATCCATGGGTTTGGAAGCTGGCGCACGATTTGCCATTACACGCAAGATAGGTCTCAATCTTTTTGTGGGCTATCACCTGCTGGCTCCGCGTGCCGTGGAACGTAGCGGAGCCAACATGAGCGAAGTATACTACGACCCGTCGGAACAAGCAGAGTCCACGTTAGGTTTGACAGCGCAAAGTCTCGGCGAAATATACGGCAATATTAAGTTCGGCATAGGCATTTGTTTCTGAAAAAATTTATTACTGTTCATACTATGTCATACACTCGAAAGTACATCCTAATCTTTTTTGCGTTGAGCATAGCCATAAGTATTCAGGCCCAAAGCATTAATAGCAACGAGTTCTCTGCCGAACCTACATGGCTGAACATGGAGTTGGCCAGCGAAAATACGATGTATCCCCGAACCAACGTGGTGCCTTATGGCAATGAAAATGGCATCGAGAAATGGCAGTATGAACAATCGCCATTCTACATCAGTTTGGACGACGGCATGACGAAACAATGCTCCGGGCATGCCTCCGTTCCTCGCATTGATGCGCTCCCCAAAGACGGTGGGGCGCAATGCGTTTATAAACGTGATTTTTTTGCGGGGCGCGATTGGAAAAATTACGAAATATTTCTGCACGTGCGCGCTGGCGTTACCTATGAGGTGATTCTCAACGGCAAAAAGGTGGGTTTTAGCCAAGATAGCCACCTGTATTCCGAGTTCGACATCACGCCCTATGTGAAGAGCAGCGCCAACAATGCGCTGGAGATACGCACCTATTCCACCTCTGCCGCAACGTTGCTGGAAATGAATTCAGCCCAAGACGGGGGCGGATTAAAAGGCTCTGTATTCATCACGCTGAAAAACCCGGTAAACATCAGTGATTATTCGCTCACGACGGATTATTCACCCTCAAACCAAACTGCACGTTTAGACATTGACTTGCAAGTAAAAAACCCAAAAAAGAAGGGACAGTACTATGTAGAAGTGGAGTTGTGGAACCCTAAGGGAAAAGTGTTTGAAAAAATGGGTAAGTGGACTGTCTTCGACAAAAAAAATAAAAATACTGTGACCCTTGAACGCGAGTTCATGGGTGTAGAACCGTGGTCTGCTGAAACTCCCCATCTCTATACAGCCATTATCCGTCTACGAGACAAGGATATGCAGGTGCTGGAGACAGTGGGAACACGTTTTGGGTTTCGCACTGTAGCCATGGGTGGCGGCATGTTGAAAGTGAACGGTCAGGCCGTTAAATTGCGTGGAATGACCTACGCTGCAGACGCTGTCAATCACGAGCGCATGCGAAGCGACTTGCAAGCAATGAAGCAGCACAATGTGAATGCGATACGCACCGCATACCATAGTCCAGCCGACGAACGTTTCTACGAATTGTGCGACGAATATGGTTTCTATGTCTTTTGCGACGCAAATCTAATGCCGTTTTCCGACAAAAACAAGGCGATAGCCACAGACCCCGCCTATGAGGAGTTATTCACATGGCGCATGGAGAATATGTATGAGCAGTTGAAGAACCATACCAGCATTGTGGCGTGGAGCCTGGGGAGGGGGCAGGACAATGGCGTGTGCATGGAGGCGGCTTATCGCACCTTGAGGCAAAAAGACATGGCACGTCCCGTGGTGTTCGGCGGCGCGCAGTATAGCGACAACACCGATATAGTTGCCCTATCTGCGGCTACCATAGACGACCTAAAGGCCTATGTGGCCCAAAAGCCCTCACGTCCACTCGTGCTGTGGGGCTATGGCTCAGCACAAGGCAATAACTTTGGTGGCATGGAGCCGCTGTGGAAGACTATACGTGAAAACCGCTATCTGCAAGGTGGTTTTTTCTCCAGTTGGAGCCGTGCAGACTATTATGATCAAACAAAAGAGGCTGAAGTCTCCTTGCCTGGAATGTGCTTGGCAGACGGTATGCCCAAGCCATATCTTGCCGAATTACGCAACCTATATCGCCCTTTCGACGTGAAGTTGGTGCGCATCAGCCAAGATGCTGCGGAATTTGCGGTGAGCAACTTGTTGGATTTTCTTACCTTGAACGACTATACGCTTGAATACACTATTTTCACCAACCTAAAGCCACGCATCATTGAAGGCGAGATTAACGTGGACCTTAAGCCTGGCGAAACAAAAAATTTCAAGTTGAAAGTGCCGCAACTCACCTTGTATGCTGGCGAGGAATTGTGGATACGCTTTACCATCCGCCAACGCAAGGATACGCCCGCCGTACCCAAACTTACCGATTTGGGCACAACAGAATGTCGTCTGCCCATGAAAGAGGTGCGTCGCGAGCCACAGCCCGAGTATGCCAAAACGGAACTGCACATAGATACCACTGGCAGTAT
>JAXFQM010000034.1:0-2234 GCA_034178965.1 Bacteroidales bacterium
CTTCGAGGTTGAAGATGCCGTTGTCGTCCCAGCCGTGCTCATCGTCGCCCACCAGCAGGCGTTTCGGATCTGTGCTAAGGGTGGTTTTGCCAGTGCCGCTAAGGCCGAAGAAGATGGCGGTGTTTTGGCCGTTCATGTCGGTATTTGCGCTGAAGTGCATGCTGGCGATGCCTTTGAGGGGCAGGTAGTAGTTCATCATGCTGAACATTCCTTTCTTCATTTCGCCGCCATACCACGTGTTCAATATTACTTGCTCGTGGCTGCTCACGTTGAAAGCAACGGCGGTGTCGCTGCGCAGTCCCAGTTCCTTGTAATCGTCCACCTTGGCCTTACTGGCGGCGTAGACCACGAAGTTGGGCTTCTGTTCCAGTTCTTCGTCGCTTTCGGGGCGGATGAACATGTTCTTCACAAAATGTGCCTGCCAAGCCACTTCCATGATGAAACGCACTTTCATGCGGGTATCTTTGTTGGCTCCGCAGAAGCCGTCTACAACGAAGAGTTTTTTGCCGCTTAATTGCATTGTGGCTTTTTCCTTCAAGTTGCCCCACACGTTTTCGCTGATGGGGTGGTTGTCGTTGGGATAGTCGGGGGTATTCCACCAAATAGCGGTTTCGGGCTGGGTGGAAATCTTGTCTTCCACGATGTATTTGTCCTTGGGAGAACGACCAGTGAAAATGCCAGTCATCACGTTAACGGCGTCCAACTCGGTTAGTTGGCCTTTTTCATAACCCGTAAGGGCGGAGTCGGTCTCCCATTGATATAGTTCCTCGAAGGAGGGGTTGTAGTGTAACTCCTTGATGTCCTTTATGCCCAGGCTTTCCAGGTCTTTTCTTACTTGTTCTATGTTCATGATAGGGTATGTGTTAATAATATATTTACGTATTAATAACGCAAGGTGTGTTAAAATATTGTACAAAGATGAAGAAAAATCGATAATTAATTATCAGATATCCCTGAGGTATTGGTGCAAAGGTTATGGTTTGTGGTTGTTAGTGTTCTTTTTGTGTTTATGGGAATGTTGTTTAAGATCTTTCAATCCGTTGTGTAGGCTTTTCAAATCGGCGCCCATGTTTTTGATGGGATTAGAGATATTCTTAAGGTTTTTCTGCAAGTCGCGAATAGGGTTGGTGGTAAGGATGTTGACAAGAGTTTCGGTTTTCTCTGCTGCGTCATTTGGTTTAGGGATTTCCATGATGCCCAGTTTTGTCAGGGTTTCTTGCAGTCCCTCATCGTTATCGGTAATTACCATTAACGTGTCGCCTTCGTGTAGCGTGGTCTTGCCAGTCGGCACAAAATAGTGGTTGTCGCGTTTCACCATGATGGCCAGGGTCTTTTCAGGCATGCCAAGATCCATGATGTGATGGCCATGGTTATGCAGGACGTCGGCGGTAATTATGATTTCGCTCGTAGCCGACTTGATTTCTTCAGGGAAGTCTATGTCGAAGTTGTCTGCCTTATTTTGTTGTTCTGGCGGTTCGGCCAGTTTCAGCCACCGTGCTACCAAAGGCAGCGTAGTACCTTGAAGCACAAGCGATACCAGTGTGCAGAAGAAAACTATGTTAAATATTGTTTCGCTGTGCGGAACCCCTTGGGCTCGGCATAGGATGGCGAAGATGATGGGTACTGCGCCGCGCAGCCCAACCCATGAGATGAACATCTTGTCTCGGAACTTGAGCCAACGGAAAGGGGCCAATGAGATGAAGACGCTCAACGGACGTGTGAAGAATATCATCACCAAACTAACGAAGATGCCAGGCAGGATGGCATTTTTCATTTCCGATGGGTTTGCCAGCAATCCCAATGTAAGGAACATGAGCAATTGCCCCAACCAGGAGAGGCCTTCGAAGAAATAGCGCGTGGAACGCTTGTGCACAAACTTGGAGTTGCCTATTACCAAGCCACCTATGTAAACGGCAAGGTAGCTGTTGCCTTTAATGTAGTAAGTGAAAGCGAAAAGGAAGATGCAGGCGGTGAAAACCAAAATGGGGTAAAGTGAGTTGTTTTCTATATTGATTCTGTTTATGACGCGCACTACGCCTTTGCCAAAGAGATAGCCAACCAAAGCACCAATGGTGAGTTGCATCAGCACGGTTAACACAGCAACCCCCCATTGAGGTTCACCTCCTTGCAGCACCAGCGAAATAAATGTTACGGTGAGAACATAGGCCATGGGGTCGTTGCTGCCGCTCTCCAATTCCAGCACAGGGCGTAGGTTATGCTTCAGTTTCAAGCCT
>JAXFQM010000036.1:0-6601 GCA_034178965.1 Bacteroidales bacterium
TGCAAAGATACTATCTTTTTTTGAAATGGCGGAAAAAACTTTTTCCTCTTATGCTTTATTCTAATAATAGCACGTCTCTACAAAGTTCTTTAAGCGGGGCTTCACATAGTCGCGTTCTTCCATGAAACACATGTGTCCCACGTTTGAGAGGAGTAAAATCTCTGCATGCTGTGCTTCCATGGCCTGCGACACACACAGGTCCAAGTTATTACGTGTGTCGTTTTTGCCGTAAATGAACAGGGTGGGCATCTCGAAACGTTGCAGAACCCCCACCCTGTCGGGACGGACAGCCATGCCTTTTTGCGCAGCCACCAAACCCTCCAAGCGTGTATCCAAGCATTGGTCCTGCAGGTCTTTCACGTCTTGGTTCAGCGTCTTGCGTTTGCTGGGGTCGAAAAGCGAGTCTATGAATCCAAGAATGTATTCGGCCCTGTTGAGCGACGCCTTGCGGCAATCTTCTTCGCGGCGGCTACGGCAATCCTCACTGTCCGCGAGGGCATGAGAATTGAGGAGAGCCAGTCCGCGCAAGCTGTAATAATAATTGTTTGCAAAAGCCAGTGCCACGTATCCTCCCATCGAATGCCCCGCCATCACGCACTGGTCCACATCGGCAGCATCCAGCACCGCCTTAACGGCTTCGGCCATAAACTCCATGGTGTGTACCTCGCCGTATGTGTCGCTATAGCCAAAACCCGGCAGGTCTATGGTAACCACGCGCATGGAACGCATGTAGGAAAGAGTGTAACTGCTCCATACGTCTTGGCTTTGAAGAAAGCCGTGCAGCAGCACCAATGTGCGTTCGTTGTTGCGGCCTTCATCCCGGTAGTGAATGCGTCGGCCTCTAAATTCGATAGTACGGTGTTCTTCCATGTTTTCTGCTTTCGGTAGGGTTATTGTATGGTCAGCGTCAACGTGATTTCTGCAAGGACCTCATTTTTCTTGCGGTTTAACATGCCATAGTTGGCGATGCTGATTTGCGTCGCCTTCACGCCGCGTCGCTGGAATTGTTGCTGCAGCAATTGGCAGCGGCGACGGCCGAGGGTGAAACAAGCAGCCTCGTTGTCGCCGTCCACGAAAAGCTCCAGGTTGGCACGCACGTTTCTATTGCGTTCCAGGAACTTGGCAAGGTCGTCCACCTGTTGTATGGCCTGTGGGGTCAATGACGTAGTGCCTGGCTCAAAATTTAGCGCGGGGAGTGGCAACCCTTTCACATTGGCTACATTCATCTTGCCTTCCTCGTCCTTTTCCTGGATAGGGTAATGCGACTTCAGTTGCAGCAATCCGTTGCGCCGCGGCTGATATGTAATGGATGGGACAAACGCCTCAAAGGCATCATAGTCAATGGGCAAAATGAGGTAATGTTTTCCACTATAAAGGCGGCAACGGAGCGTGTCGCCTTTATGTTGCGACTGCGTCAGCACGGCATGCGTGGCTGGATCCACCACCTGCATGCGCGCCAACTGGTCGCATGTGATGGAGATGTCGCAGGCTCCGCCATCGCTGCCCTCTGTGGCAGCCACGCCATAGACGCTGTAGTAGCCCGCGCGATTGCTGGTAAAACAAAGTTTGTTTCCATTCAAACTTACGCTGGCTTCGTTGAAACCGCTGTTCACCTCTTTGCCATAATTCTTTGCGTCGTTCCAATGGCTCCAGTCGCGTGCATCTTCGCGAGTGGCATAATAGATATCGCCATAGCCCATGCCGTTACGCCCATCGGTAATAAAGTAGAGTGTCTTTTGGTCACTGCTGAGCGCTGGCGAACGCTCGCAATAAAGGCTATTCACTCCCCCTCCCAGGTTGATCGCTTCCTTGCCCCAGCCGTCCTGGCTATGTGCAACGAAGTATATGTCTGTGGCCAGCGCCGTGTCGCCGTGAAAATAGGCCCCGGACGTTTGGCAGTTCATGCCTCCATCACGGTCGCTGCAAAACAATATGCCCGAACCGTCCTCCAGCATCACGGCATCGCATTCCACGCCACTCGTGTTCACCGGCGCTGGGAGACGTTGTTCCAACCTCCATGTACGTGCGCCTTCCTTGACGGCTGTCCAAATATCCCCGTCCATTCCCACCAGCATGTGGCGGTCTCCATCATACAAACTGTAGAATGTAACCCACTTCCCCTCGCTGACGTTGGTGAAGATGATGTCGCCCACGCTGACCCAGGTGCTTTTCTTTCCTTTGGTATATTGCGCCAAGTGCACCCGCGAACTCGTCCCTGGGTCTATCCTGTTGTAATATAGGTATGCGCCGTTGCGAGTTATCTGCGTATGCGTCATGTGGTAGGAGGGGCTGGCTTCGCTCGCCACCCATTTTCGCTCGTCGGTGGGGGCTGCTATTACGTTGTACAGGCTTTGCAGTTTGTCCATGCCATAAGTTTCGAAAGCGGGGCTGAACTCCGCCATACGAGGCACCAACGCGTTCCAATTCTTTGTGGCGATAAACGGTTGCAGGGTGCGCAGCATTGCCACATAAGAGACGTCCTTGCCTCCCATTACATACACCATGCTGATGTACTTAGCGTAGTTGGCCTCGTCGTAAGGCGCCAACAAATCCAAACTGTCTATTTGGGACCCACGCCTTAAGTCGGCTTCTATGGCGCACTGGAAAGGACTGTCTGGGTTTTCCTTAGCAAAACGCTCTACTGGGTTTCTGTTGCCTTCGGCGGAATACCATTTGTAATAGACACTGTACATGTTCAAGAACTCTTCGTCAAGAGGGAAGTTCTTCAAGTAAAGGCGTGCGGCCTCTTTATTGTGGTCCCTCACAATCATGTTGCGCAGTTTTTTCATTGCAAGGCTCGAAAGCGGCGAGGCTTCGTTGTTGTGAATGAAATCCACCAACTGCTGGGGTTTGTTCAACGCTTGTAATTGCAGGGATAAATCCTGGTCCAACATATCCAACACGTCCATGTAATGATCGCTAAATGGATAACGTCTCAAATAGTTCTTTAATTCCTGCGGTGTAGCTTCTGCCAAAAGACCATTGTATGCCAAAGTGCTTTTGCGCTTGAGGGCGCTGCGCTGCACCGTCTTCACGTCCTGGTACGGCTCCGCCAATGAATCCACCTCACGCATGGTGGTCGCCCTTTTCATCAATTCATCGGCCAACAATCCCATGGCCACTTCGCTGTCGTCCGCCTCTTCGGTGCCTGCAAAACGACGTGCAAAAGCATCGTAGGCTGCCAGCGTGCCTTCTTTCTGCGCCTCTCCGTAAGCCAGCAGGGTACGCTTTTTGCGTATCAATCTCTGTAAGGCAGGGCTGTTGCCGCAACAGGCCGAGAGGTTGTCCAGTTCGGCCTCATCCATTTGCTTTGCTGCCACAATGTATTTGCTTGCCGCCAAAACGGCATTCTCACGTACCTGCTGCGCCACCTCCACCGTGATGCCTTTTCGGATGAGTTTTGTCACTTTTCTATGGTTGCCTCCCTCCGCCACCATGTTGTGATAGAGCGTGGCCGCCTTGTCGGAGTATTTCATGGCCAAGGCGTAGTCGTGGCGCGGGTTGCCCTCTGCGCCGTAGAACATGGCCAAATTCAGCAACGCCGCCACGTCGGCGGTGTCGTTCAAATAGGCTTCGTAATATCGCCTATATTGCAGGTCATAGTCGGGAGACACAGAACCATCCTCCTGCGCCGTCGCTATGCTGGGCATAAGGGCGAATAGCAAAGCACAGTGGACTACAAGCAACGAAAGGATGCGGAGCATATTTATTTCTTAATCTTCAGCGTTGAAGCTATCTCTTCAAACTGTTTCTCGAACGCGGGATAGGTGTCAAACGTCGTCTCCAAGCGGAACTCCACCACGGTAGTTTTATCCTTGAAGCACACCATTCTCATCCCATAATCCTTCTTGTCTACTTGGTCGGTATACGCCGCTATATAACCGAAAGCTTCGTCGCCAGGTATGCCTTCGGTATATTCGTCCAAACTTTGGTATGGCTGTTCCTTGAACCGCTCCATGATGAACTTAAACATGCTCTTGTCGTAGTTCTTCCTCACATAGATGCGCAAGCAGGGTAGCACGGTGTCGCCCTTACTGTCCACCACGTTTTGCGCGCTATAGGTGTAGAGATAGACTTGGGTGTTTTTGTCCACCTCAGTGGTTTGCAGGTATTTCCAACCTCCCTGCGGGAAATCGAAAAACACACGTGTGCCTGGTATGTTCATTTGTGCCATGGCCACAGTGGTTATTGCCAGCATAAGGGAGAGTAACAATGTTTTACGCATAATTCATTATTTATTATTATTTTATACTATAACGGAAATGTTGCGACATTTATTGCGCAGCGGGCAAAATAAAGTTTATCAACTGCCTGGTTAACTTCGCGTTGTCGTACCGCTCTTCTACCAACATACGCCCGCCCTGCGCAATTCTTCGGCAGTAGGCTCCATCGTCCGCACAGCGGGCAATCAGGCGCACAAAGTCCTCTGCCGTGTTGGCAATCAATATGTTTTTCCCATCTGTATATTCAATTCCTTCCGCCCCTATCGCTGTGCTTATCACGGTTTTGCCTGCCGTCATGGCCTCTATGATTTTCACCCTTATGCCACTGCCATATAACAGGGGCACCACATTTATCTGCTTGTCTGCCACAAAAGCCGCCGCATCGTCCACCTCGCCCACCATTGTCACCCCCTCTATTTTTCGCGACTTCATCTCGTCGCTCATCTTCCTTCCTGCAAGGTAAAGACGTGCCTGTGGCACCGTCGCACGTATTCTTGGCCACACGTCACCAAGAAACCATTCCACACTTTGCACATTAGCCTGCCAGTCCATCGAGCCCAGGTGATAGAGCGACAGTTCTTCGCCCTCTTCTTGGTTGGGAAAGGCTGGCTTGGGCGCCTCATCTAAGCATACGCCATAAGGTTTCACCAAGATATGCTTCTGCCCTTGCTCCTGGAAAAAAGCCGCATCCCGCTTGCTGACGCATACCACCGCGTCGTATCGTCGCGCCATCTCACATTCATATGCGCGCAGGCTAAGAGCCAAGTGTTTCATGTACCACCTCTTCAGCGGCGATTTGCATTGCAGGGCTGCATCGCGCCAAATGCGGTGCTCTACATTGGGTGCATGCAACACCACGCGCGCATGGCTATGCTTTCGTACCGTAGCCACGTAGGGCGACAAAAAAACGCTCTCAAACAACACTGTATCAAAGTCCGTCTCCTGCAACGTCTTCACCAAGCATTGCTGGAATGCGGCGTTTTCATAGCGCTTTACATTGTACGATTCTCCTGTGAGCAAAGCTACGGCGGCAGGAAAGGCATGTGGCACAAGGTCTATCTTCACGGCTTGAAGATGCGTGGTTCGCACATACTCCTTGGACAAGTTTGCGCGATGCAGTGGGTGCTTGTCGCTCTCCACTGTCAGCACCCAAACTTCCTCGCCAGCAGCCAAAAGACCGCGTGTCACGTTGTGCATGCCCATCATGCCTCCGTCAAGCGCGGGATAGGGAGGTTTATAGCATAGTTGCAATACTTTCATCTGCAGGCATTCTTTGGATTGTTTTCAATGACAACGTCCTAAATTCATGCATTCCTTTCCATAACAAAATGCAAATATACGAAGAATATTTCAAATGACCCTAAAAAAATGAGGAATATCCGTGTTTCCGCATCGATGAGGACTGTTTTTTTCTGTCAATTGAAAAAAACATAGTATCTTTGCAAAACCTTTCCATGTCTCGCCTAAAACGAGCGATATTACGGAAAGAACTGGTACACGCAGTTTTAGAAACATAATGCCCTAAATCAACCCATCGACTTTCTACCATGGAAGAACTCAAATATAACCTGCGTGGCGTATCGGCCTCAAAGGAGGACGTGCACAACGCCATAAAAAACCTCGATAAGGGACTATTCCCCTCTGCCTTCTGCAAAATCATCCCCGACTACATGGGTGGCGACGCAGCATACTGCAACATCATGCACGCCGACGGGGCTGGCACCAAATCGTCTTTGGCCTACCTGTATTGGAAGGAAACGGGAGATCTTAGCGTGTGGAAGGGCATTGCGACAGACGCCGTAGTGATGAACCTCGATGACCTGCTGTGCGTGGGCGCAACCGACAACATATTGCTTTCATCCACCATAGGGCGCAACAAGCGGCTCATTCCAGGTGAAGTAATCAGCGCCATCATCGGAGGCACCGAAAGCTTTTTACAGCAAATGCGTGACCTGGGGGTGGGTATCTACCTCACTGGCGGAGAGACCGCCGACGTGGGCGACTTGGTGCGCACCGTCATCGTGGACAGCACCGTAACGGCACGCATGAGACGAGACCAAGTAGTGGACAACAAGAACATACACCCTGGCAATGTCATCGTGGGCATCGCCTCTTTCGGACAGGCCTCCTATGAGGATGCTTACAACGGCGGCATGGGCAGCAACGGGCTCACCAGCGCGCGCCATGACGTGCTAGACAAGCACTACGCACAGCAATTCCCCGAAAGCTACGACAACGCTTTGCCCAAAGAGGTGACCTACTGCGGTGGTAAGCGGCTGACCGACCCGTCGGAAATTCCCGGCGTGGACGTAGGGCATCTCGTACTGTCGCCCACACGTACCTATGCCCCTGTCATTCGACGCGTACTCGACGAATAC
>JAXFQM010000030.1:0-4450 GCA_034178965.1 Bacteroidales bacterium
TCTGGGCATCCTGCATTATGCTGATGATGTCATCATAGCCATCATACGTTGGCGTAGACACATTGCCAGTGTTTCCGGCTTTGTTTCCAGCATCAACAATCGATGGAGCAAGAGAAGAGACGGTATTGTTTTCACCGTCTCCTACATCATTCCCATTCACAGCTCCCTGCAGTAGGTTCTCTTCGTCGTTGGCGTCATTGTAATGCCCTTTCTGTATGGGTGTAGGCATATTCTTTTCTCCTTTCTCTTTAACTGATACCGCCTTGTGCCAACTTCAACAAGTCTGCCTGGCGCTGGTCGTAGGCTTCGCCGACACTACCTGCTGCACTCGCCACACCTCCGGCGGCTTGCGTGATGGCGTTGGCCCGGTTCACTTCCATATTGTTCAGCTGCCCCTGAAGCTGCTGGTCGCGCTGCTGGTACTGCTGTTCGATATTGTCCTTTCTCGCTTCTCCGGCAACGGCTATCTTGCTCGCTGCATCTGCCATCGCCTGTGCATTGGCGGCTTTCGTGGCTGCAACACTCTCCTCCGTGCCTCCCATTACCGCAGCACTGCCAGCGGCCGCCCTGTTACGCTGCTTGATGGCCTCTGCGGTCTGTGTGAGCACTCGCTGGGCATCAGCGCGCTGTGTGGCATCTTCGTTATATCGGCGGTCATACCACGCCTGATTGTCGCGACGCTGCTGCTCGATGTTCGCCTTAACACCCTTCATCGCTTGGCTCGCCTTGATACCACCGAATATGCTGCTGCCTATCCCGATGGCTCCTGCTATCAAACTTCCAATCATATCTCTTCTTTTTATGTTAATTAACAACTTATAATTCGAATGCAAAATTACACCCGTATCTTTGCAATCCGATTATAAGTTGTGAATATATGCCGTTTCAAAAAGGAAAACCAAAGACAGGCGGTCGCGCAAAAGGTACACCGAATAAGGATAATCCACTAAAGACCCTGCTCCACGAACACTCCGTGGACTACTTCACCCGTAACATCCCGGCCGAGGATGTTGACATCGGAAACGAGGAGTGGAAACAGAAACATGCCGGGGAAATGTTCTCTCATTACGAACTCGACCTCATGTGTATGAAAGCATCCGACCGTGCTAAAGCAGAAATAGAACTGCTCTCCTTCCACACTCCAAAGATGCAGGCCATATCAGCCGATATGTCCGTCAAGGATGCCAACAAGACCATCACAGACCGTATCTCTCGCCTTGCAGCAGGGGAGGAGATACCCGCCGACGAATAATCATTCTATTCCATTCTATCCATTCTATTTTTAGAACCAATATTCAATCATCATATCATGGACAACAACACAACAAAGCCCTATCTCGACCGAATGATAGACGAGGAAAAGCAACTCGGTGAACGTATCGAGAAACTGCGAGTCTTCATCCTCAAAAACGACCTCTTCCATTCATTATCACAGCAGAAGAAGAATCTCATGAAAGGTCAGCTGCACGCAATGATGCTATACCAGCACTTCCTCCGTGAACGCATCAATCTCGAAGACAGCAATGCCCTCGCAGAGAGTTATAACAATGCCTGACGGACAATTCATCATAGTTATTAACCAATACTCAAACAACAATGAAAAGAATTTTAGCATTCCTGATGACGTTCGCCCTCCTGCTTGGGGCTACGTCTTGCACATCGTGCAATAAGGAGGTAAAGCAGATGGAAACGGTGGTCGAGCAAGTCGTACAGTCGGACCGCCAGTGGATGTGCGACCAATTTGGCAACGATTACATCTACTACGAGACACAGATTGTTCTCAAGGAGTGGCTCGATGATGAGAACTGCACCGGCACTGTCGCCAGCATCCTCAATGTGTTCCAAATCGTCAAAGGAGGGGACACTGCATTCTCACCTCATGTGTACCTATTCAAACACACCGATAGTACGTTTAAGGTAAAAGTGGTCGATGACGCTTGGATGGAGGATCAAGACATGGCTAAAGACGCGATTACTATTACTTACCGTCAAGCCTACAAGAAATTGATGAAAGCAAACTGCATTAAACCCCACACTAAAAACTGTGTGCTCCGAAAGATGGTCGGGCCTTACGAATGTAACCCGCAGTATATCTTTGGAGACGCTTTCGATGAATGTGTATTCGTTGACGCATTTACAGGAGAGGTTTCGCTGGATAACCCGGCATTTGCTCCTCCCCAGCGGGAGTGATACTTCATACCTCACCGTCAGGACACTATCTCACCTACCATGCTGTAGGAGGAGTTCAGGAGCCGTCAGTGCAAGAACGCTGGCGGCTCTCGCTATTTATCCAGTACCGACATTGCGTCGGCCACAGTTTCGTCAAGGAGCTTTGCATACACCTCACGCGTTATCTTCGTTGATGAGTGGCCAAGTACCTTGCTCACTATCTCCATTCCGACACCTTTATTGAGTAGCATCGTGGCACAGGTATGTCGCGCCCAATGGCTGCTGACGGGCTTGTTCACTCCTGCTGCCATCGCCAAAGCCTTGATGTACTCGTTGTATTTCTGGTTGCTCATGATGGGCAACTTTCCGCCGTTGCGCTCCAGCACACTCTGCGCTGGTTGCACCAGCATAAAGGTGTACTCCTGGTTTGTCTTGCCTCTCCTGCCAGTGTAGATGGGCTTACCGTTCACAACCTTGATGTTGCTGGAGTCAAAGGCTTCGAGGTCAATGTAAGATAGGCCGGTATAGGTCTGGAAGATGAAGAGGTCTTGGGCGTGTCGCAGATACTCCGTGTTGGGTTTCAGTTCCTCGATGCGCTTGAACTCATCCACGGTGAGGTACTTGTTGAGAGCGTCGGCGGTGAGGTCTCGGGTGATATGGATGCCCCTGTATGGGTTTTGCGGATAAATCCCTCGTCGATAGCATCGATGATGAACGAGTTAAGGAAACGGTGATAGTTGTTCCATATGGAGTATGGTTTGAGCTTTCGTGCCACCAATACCTCATCCATTTTGAGGATGTTAAGCTCGTTGATGTCGTCGAACGTCACCATGCCACCCCAGTCCTCGAACCACTTGATGAAACGGTCGTAACGCTCCTGACTGTCGGGTGTTCGCCCATACTTGCGGATGGATGCCCGCTCACGTAAATAGTCTGCCAATGTCCTACGCTGGGGTATGTTGGCTGTTGCCGCCTGATGCTGCTTGCCATTGATAGTGGCCACAATGGTCTGCATGTCGAGTGTTCCAGCTTGGATCTGGTCGTTGATAACCTTACGTGCATTGGCCACGAAGAGGTCAAGCGACTGCTGTAGTTCGAAAGCGTCCAGTCTGTTCACGATGTGGCCATTCTTCCAATGACGTGGCAGAACCCTCACGCCAGTAGTGGCATGTTTCTGGATGCGGTTGTAGGTGATGCGCAGCTCAATGGCACCTTCCTTGGTACTGGATGCCCGGTGTCTGCGGTCGTAGATAAGTTTTAATGTCGGTGTTCCCATGATATGTAATTTATTGCAGTTAATGAAAAAATGCATCTATATTCACTTGCGCTTACAAACTGTAGGCGCATGCGCTTACAAAATCTATAATATGATATAATATGACATAATATGATATAACATACATTTCAACACGTCTCTATCCCTATATAAGGGCGAAACGTGTTGATACACAAATCACAAGAAACGCAATCTACTGAAAAACAGAAAGGAGCCGCCAGTTATAAACTGACAACTCCTTTTCCTCCAAGCGGAGAGAGAGGCTCCCTCACCATCTGTATTGTTATTATCTGTTTTGTGTTTATTCATGTATTTTTCAATCGTTTTACATTATCGGTTGGCTCCAAAAGGGGGTGTATAAACGGAAACCAACAGCCCATTTTTGGGGAACTTATGGGGAACCGTCCTGATAGAGGGTGTCGAATTTTGACATTTCTTTTTCCTTTAGTTCATCCACAATCTTGACATACGGCTTCATGGAGTTGAAACCGCTGTGTCCAGTCCATTTCATGATTACTTCTGACGGTATGCCGAGGCGCAGGGCGTTCACCACGAAGGTACGGCGTGCGCAGTGGGTCGTCAGCAGCTCCCATTTCTGATATTCGTTGTCGTAGCGTTCACTGCCCCGGAAATAGACGATGCGCACAGGTGCGGTGATACCTGCGAGCCGTCCGGCATCCTTCAGATAACTGTTCATTTTCTGATTGGAGATTACGGGCAGGGCGAGGCCGTCTGGGTTGTGCCTGTGGTCCTGTTGGAATTGTCTGTTGCGTTCAAGGATGGCACGGGAGAAAGCGTTGAGTTCGACACGGAGGCCGTCGGAGGTCTTTTGCGTGACGATGCTGATGTAGGTGTCGTGGATGTCCGAGCAGCGGAGTTTGGCGGCATCGGAGTAACGCAGGCCGGTGAAGGCACAGAAACAGAAAACATCGCGCACGTTGGCGAGGCCTGGCCGCTTGGTGAAGTCGCAGTTGTAGAAGTCCATCAGCTCATCCCATTCCAGAT
>JAXFQM010000087.1:0-3391 GCA_034178965.1 Bacteroidales bacterium
CCTACCCCATGTACGCGCGCCCCATCGACGCCTATCCTGCCAAGTGCCGGCAGGCGGCCGCCATCATGCTGATGATACAGAACACCCTCGACCCCGCCGTGGCACAGCATCCCCATGAACTAATCACCTACGGCGGCAACGGCGCGGTGTTCCAAAACTGGGCGCAATACCGCCTGGCGATGAAATACCTAAGCGAGATGACGGAAGAGCAGACGTTGGCCATGTACAGCGGCCACCCCATGGGGCTGTTCCCCAGCCACAAGGACGCTCCCCGCGTGGTGGTGACCAACGGCATGATGATACCCAACTACAGCAAGCCCGACGACTGGGAACGCTACAACGCCATGGGCGTGACGCAATATGGGCAAATGACGGCTGGCAGTTACATGTACATCGGACCGCAGGGCATCGTACACGGCACCACCATCACCGTGCTGAACGCGGCGCGCAAACTGGGCGGCGAAACGGCTGGAAAACTGTTTGTGACGGCCGGGTTGGGCGGCATGAGCGGCGCCCAACCCAAGGCGGGCAACATTGCGGGGGTGGTCTCCATCACCGCCGAAATCAACCCCGCCGCCACGCAAAAACGCTTCCAGCAAGGCTGGGTGGACGAAGTGCACGAAAACCTGGACGAACTGTTCCGCCAAGTGGAAGCGGCACGCAGCAAGAAAGCGGCGCGCAGTTTCGCCTATCAGGGCAACGTGGTGGACCTGTGGGAATATATGGACAAACACGGTATCCGGGCCGACTTGGGCAGCGACCAAACCTCGTGCCACAACCCCTATGCAGGCGGCTACTACCCCGCAGGCATCTCGTTTGAAGAGAGCAACAGAATGATGGCCGACGAGCCCGAAAAGTTCAAGGAGGCCGTGCACGCCAGTTTGAGAAGGCAGGTGGCAGCCATCAACAACCTCGCCGCTAAAGGCATGTACTTCTTCGACTACGGCAACGCCTTCCTGCTGGAGAGCAGCCGCGCCGGCGCCGACGTGATGAACGCCGCGGGCACCGCCTTCCGCTACCCCAGTTATGTGCAGGACATCATGGGCCCCATGTGCTTCGACTATGGCTTCGGCCCCTTCCGCTGGGTATGCACCAGCGGCAAGCCCGAAGACCTTGCCAAGAGCGACGAGATAGCCATGCGCGTGCTGGGAGAGATGGCCCTAACGGCACCCGACGAGATTAAACAGCAAATGCACGACAACATCACGTGGATAAAGGGCGCGGGTGAAAACCACCTCGTGGTGGGCTCACAGGCGCGCATCCTCTATGCAGACTGCGAGGGACGCACCCGAATAGCCGCCGCCTTCAACGACGCCATCGCCAGCGGCGAAATCAGCGCCCCCATCGTGCTGGGACGCGACCACCACGACGTGTCGGGCACCGACAGCCCCTTCCGCGAAACCAGCAACATCTACGACGGCAGCAACCGCACGGCCGACATGGCCATACAGAACGTCATCGGCGACGGCTTCCGCGGCGCCACGTGGGTCTCCATCCACAACGGCGGCGGCGTGGGCTGGGGCGAAGTAATTAACGGCGGTTTCGGCATGGTGCTGGACGGCAGCAAGGACGCCGACAGACGGCTGCACAACATGCTGCACTGGGACGTGAACAACGGCATAGCGCGTCGCAGTTGGGCGCGCAACGAGGGCGCCATCTTCGCCATAAAGCGCGCCATGGAGCAAAACCCCAGCCTACAAGTCACCCTGCCCAACTTAGTAAGTGACGGCATAGTGGACGGGCTGTTCTAACGCCTTGCCCCCGCAATTTCCATGGGGAGAGACAATGTTTTCCCCCATGGAAGCCGCAGGGCCTTGCCACGCCCCCCAATGCACTTGCCAGAAACAAGCCTTCATCGCCCCCTGCGGATGAGGGGATAGGAAATGAACGCGATGAACGATTGAATGCATCACAAAAAAATATTAAACAACTATTCAAACCCAAAAAACGTATTCTTATGTCTGATGAAAAGAATTTCAAGTATGTGGCGAAAGGCCTCGGCCTCTGTGCCGCAGCCCTCATCCTCGGCGTCTGCTTCATAGCGGGCGTGAAACAGTTCAAGAACGCGGACCGACAGGTAAGCGTGCGCGGTTTGTGCGAAAAAGAAGTGAAGGCGGACAGGGCCATCTACCCCCTCGTGTTCCAGGTAGGCAACGACAACTTGGTGGCCTTGGCCGAGGACGTAGCCAAGAAGAACGGCATCGTTGTGGATTTCCTCAAGAAGAACGGCTTCTCCGACGACGAAATCACCGTGGCACCGCCTAAAGTGAACGACCGCTCCATGTACTCCGGAAGCAACCAGCACTCCTACACCTATATCATGACCAGCGTCGTCACCGTGTATACCACCAAGGTGGACAAGGTGCTTGAACTACAGGCCAAGCAAAGCGCCCTGCTGGAGCAAGGCATTGCCATAAGTTCCGGAGAAAGTTGGGAAAACCCAGTGACATTCAGTTTCGAGGGGCTGAACAACATCAAGCCCGGCATGATTGCCGAAGCCAACAAGAACGCCCGCGAGGCGGCGCAGCAATTCGCCAAGGACAGCGACAGCAAGCTTGGCAGGATAAAGGATGCCACGCAAGGCCTCTTCACCATTGAAAACCGCGACCAAAACACGCCGCAGGTGAAGACGGTGCGCGTGGTGACCTACGTGACCTACCAACTGAAATAGCATGCCGCGGCGGCGGCAAATTCGCGATGTTCGTGCCGCCGCAACCCAACAGAAAGGGGGAGAGATGTCTTTCGAGACAACCCTCCCCCCTTTTTCACGCCATGCCCCGTCCCCTTAAGAAGCGGGCACTGGCGCTCGTCTCTTGTGCAAGACCATGCGGATGGGCTCCTAATAGTTGAACCCTTATTAGAACTTATTAGAAATTGAGCATCAAGCCTATTGTTAGGCGCGGAAGAAGCATCTCGCCCGGAGCAACTTTCTTGCCAAGGCCGTTCAGGCGGTAGTTGGCATAGATGCCATACCAGTCGTTCACAAGGCGGGCACTCACGCCATAGTTCCACTTGTAGTCCTGCAAAGCCTTTATGTTGTAAAAAAGAGTGGTCACGGGGTTGTCGAACGTCATTCCGTTGTCCACCACGCGCTCGCTGCGGTTCCACGCACGGCTGCCATAAACGCCGAGGTCGCAGAAAAGCCCGTTGTGCAGCAGGGCTCCTCCGGCCTTGATGCGAATGCGCTGGAACAATTCTAGTCCCACCTCGCAATACCTATATGAGGTGACGGCGCTTCCCACGGCAAGTTCCGTGCTGGGCTCCACGTAGTTGTTGTCGCCGTAGAACACGCCAAACCCCAGTCGATACCCGCGCTTAAATGCATATTGCCCGTTCAGTGCGACGCGGCCGCTGAAAGGAAAGTCGAACCGTATGTCCTGCTCGGCACTGG
>JAXFQM010000106.1:0-4055 GCA_034178965.1 Bacteroidales bacterium
AAGCATCGTCTCCAACTGTTTCAACCTTTTTCACTCTCATGCCAGCCTTTGTGAGCATTTGCGACAGGTCGGCGGCATTGGTGTTCACCACCTGGCCAATAAGCAGTTCGTCGCCAATGTTTATTATGGTAACATTCATGATATTTGTCAATTAATACGTTTCGGCGTAAGCCGAAAGAGTTTGCAAAGGTACGCTTTTTTCCCCTTATGGCACTTTTTTTCTTGCATGTGATTTTTTTTGTGTAATTTTGCAATTTGGAAAACCCGCTAACACCGACTTATCATGAAGATGCCCGAAATATCCAACCTCGACGAACTTATTAGCATGGCGCTGCGCGAAGACATTGGCGACGGCGACCATAGTACGCTATCTTGCATCTCCCCAGAAGCGTGGGGCAAGGCGCAGATGAAAGCCAAGCAAGAAGGCGTGCTATGTGGTGCAGAAGTGGGTGAGCGCGTGTTTCGTAAGGTAGACCCATCGCTGAAAGTGAACAGGTTGCTGGAAGACGGCACTTGGATGAAGAAAGGGGACGTGGCCATGACAGTGGAAGGCCATAGTGGCAGCATACTCACCGCCGAACGCACCGCGCTGAACTTCATGCAACGCATGAGCGGAATAGCCACGGAGGCGCACCGCATGGCGCAAATGCTTGAAGGGTTGGATACACAATTACTCGACACGCGGAAGACTACGCCGAATATGCGCCTTTTGGAAAAATATGCGGTGAAATGCGGTGGCGCAAAAAATCACCGCATAGGCCTTTATGACATGATAATGTTGAAAGATAATCATATTGACTTCTCTGGAGGAATAGAAAACGCAATAGACCGCGCGCGAGATTATTTGAAAGCAAAAGGCAAGGACCTAAAGATAGAGATTGAGGTGCGTAACTTGAACGAATTGGAACGGGTTATGCAGCATGGAGGCGTGAATCGTATCATGTTGGACAACTTTGACGTAGATACCTTACGAAAAGCCGTGGATCGCATTGGGAAAAAATATGAAACCGAAGCCAGCGGCGGCATTACGGAAGCCACCTTGCGCAGTTACGCCGAAACAGGGGTAGACTTCATTTCGGTAGGAGCCTTGACGCATCACATCAAGAGTTTGGACATTAGCCTTACGGTTCTATAACACCGCAGAATACCCCATAGGGAAGCTGCTGTGAAAGAACTGTGTGACGCAAAAGGTAAAAGGAATCCTTGATAATTTTTAGCCAGTGAAACAATCGGAATGCAGGGCGCAAGAGGTAGCGCATAAAAGAAGCAAGCCGCAGGGCGAACGGAAGGTTCATGTAAGGCAAAATAGGCTTAATGCCAAAGGCATAACCCGTTTGCTTGTTGTTGCGTGGAACGGTGTATGGAGATGGTGGGGACTTATTTTTTTGCCAGCTTTTAAGAAAATCACCTTACCAGGATGCGCAGGCATGCCTTTGGTGAGCATTTTGGGACATTTTACAGACCGCGATTTATGGCAGAGTGCCAAGGCATTATCCTATTCGTTCCTCACTGCTATTCCGCCCATGTTAGTATTTCTTTTCTCCAGTATAGCCTATTTCCCCGTTGACGGCGTACAGGACCAACTGCTTTTGGGCATGCAACAGTTTATTCCGGAAGGCATATATGGACGTGTGGCTGACACCGTAAACGACATTATGGGGCATAGACATGTCAGTTTGCTTTCCATTGGCTTCATCGCCAGCATTGTATTGGCGGCCAATGGCATGTATGGCATGATGATGTCGTTTAATTTCATGGACCACGAAAGCAGCGAACGCCCGCTGTGGCTGCGTTATGCCATCAGTCTGGTGTTGGTTGTGCTGCTATATTTTCTTATCATGGTGGTGCTCACCCTGCTTATTGGTTACCAGTTGCTCGAAAAGTTATTAATCAGCCGCAACATACTTGCCGAAAGCCAAATGAGTTTGTTCTTTTTCAGTTTCGGCAGGTGGGTCATACTTATCTTTGTCACACTGCTCATTATCAGTGTAATATACTACATTGCGCCTATTCGAAAACGCCGTATCTCTTTTTTTTCCTTTGGAAGCGTGCTGGCCACACTGATGTTCTTTGCGCTGGCATGGGCTTTCCAAGCCTACTTGAAGGTGTTCAACAACTATAACATACTCTATGGCTCCATTGGCACGCTGCTGGTGCTGATGCTGTGGGTGTATGCCAACTGCGTGGTGATATTGGTGGGATATGGTATTAATATTGCCATAGCCGATGCGCGCGGTGAACAGGGAGTAACATTGAAAATAAACCATAAGAAAAAACATGGAACTCAATTTAAACAGCCTTGCCACAGGCCTGTGCTGCGAACAGACTCTGACGGTTTCCGCCAACGACACGGCAGCAAAGTATGGTTCGGGCCTTTTGGAAGTGTTCGCTACCCCAGCGTTGGTAGTTTTGATGGAGAAGACAGCGATAAGCAACCTTGATCCGCATTTGCCAAACGGATATACTACTGTGGGCACGCGCATGGACGTCAAACATGTAAAGGCTTCTCCCGTGGGTGCTAATGTGCAATGCCATAGTGAACTGACAGCAATTGAGGGACGAAGATTGGTTTTTCACATCGACGCTTTCGACGAAAAAGGCAGGATAGGGGAGGCTGTGCACGAGAGGTTCGTGGTGAACAAGGAACACTTTATGAACAAATTGCAATAGACGGGCAATTTGCTTCATGGTTAGAAAAACACATAAATAAAATATGATAATAAAGAAAGAAAACGGGGTGAATGAGCCCGTGGAAAGTGGAGAGTTGAAGAAGTTCAGAATGATAGCCAAAACCATGTTTGGCATGGAAGAAATATTGGCGGAAGAATTGAAAGAATGTGGGGCCACCGAGATAGAGCCAATCACTCGAGCCGTCTCTTTTATGGGCGATATGAAGGTGCTGTACCGAGCAAACTACACCTGCCGAACAGCATTGAGCATCCTAAAACCTTTTGCTGAATTTGAGGCGGCCAGCACGGACGAACTCTATGAGCAGGTGTACAAGATACCTTGGGAGAAAATCTTGGAGATGGACTGCACTTTTATGATTGACAGCCAAACGAGCGGCGGTATTTTCACGCACAGTTATTTCGCTGCCTTGAAGATGAAAGATGCCATCGTGGACCGTTTTCGCAACAAGTTTGGCCGCCGTCCCAGCGTGGACACAGAGAGGGCGGAATACAAGTTTAACCTACATATCAGCGGCACACACGTCACATTGCTAATGAATAGCAGCGGAGAAAGCCTTCATAAACGCGGCTATAGGCAAGGGGTGGGTTTGGCACCCATTAACGAGGTGTTGGCGGCAGGCATGATTAAGTTGGCGGGATGGAAATGTGACAGCAACTTCTTCGACCCCATGTGCGGCAGCGGTACATTGGTGATTGAGGCGGCAATGATGGCAAACGACATACCGGCGCAATATTATCGTTCCGAGGACTTTGCCTTCTGCAGATGGAAAGAGTTTAACATGGTGGAGTGGAAAGAGGTGAAGGAGCAAGCCGACCGTAAAATCGGCACAAACGACTTTGACTTTGAGATATGGGGCAACGACATCAACCCAGATGTCATCGAAGAGGCCGAAAAAAACCTTCAATATGCCAAACTGCATAAAGACGTCAATTTGTACGTGGGGAGTTTTGAAGACCAAAAGCCCCCGGAAGGACGCACACTCATCGTCACCAACCCACCTTATGGCGAGCGCATCAAAGTGGAAGACCTAAACGACTTATACGAACGCCTGGGAAATACATTCAAGAACTTATATGGCGAAGGTTGCGAGGCTTGGCTGATAACAAGCGACTTTGAGGCTATGAAGCACATTGGACTCCATCCCAGCCGCAAAATTCAATTGTTCAACGGCTCGCTAGACTGCCGTTTCCTAAAATTCAATCTGTACGGCGGCAGTAAGAAAGACAGCTATCAAGAGAAAGAATAATCTTTCCGAACCAACGAATGCATGGCGAGACTGTAATGAATCGTGCAAAACTATTATCCCTTGCTCACTCAATGGGTTTTCACGATTGTGGAGTGGCCGAGGCAGGCAAGGTGGATGA
>JAXFQM010000155.1:0-10422 GCA_034178965.1 Bacteroidales bacterium
CAAAAAGGGTGAGCCCATCGCCATCGGCGCCCTTGAGCGCTTTGCCGCAGACAATGGAAAGGACACTTCGGAAAAAGGCACCGTGCCAAGCCACAATGCTGCAAAGGTGGCCGTTATTGGCAGCGGCCCCAGCGGACTGGCCTGCGCAAGCGACCTAGGACGCAAGGGCTACCGCGTCACCATTTTCGAGGCTCTACACCATGCAGGGGGCGTGTTAGTGTATGGCATACCCGAGTTCCGCCTGCCTAAGCAGCGTGTAGTGGAGCCCGAAATTGAAGGTATGAAGGCACTTGGCATAGAAATCAAGACAAATGTCATCGTGGGCAAGAGCGTCACGGTGGACGAATTGCTCGACAAGGAAGGCTATCGTGCCATTTACATTGCAAGCGGTGCCGGACTGCCCAAGTTCATGGACATTCCTGGCGAAGGTCTCGTTGGAGTGATTAGTGCAAACGAACTGCTTACCCGCACCAACTTGATGCACGGCTATGACGAGGAATACGCCACACCAATATTCTTGGGCAGGCGTGTGGCTGTGATAGGTGGCGGCAACGTGGCCATGGATGCAGCACGTACGGCGCTGCGCCTTGGCAGCGAAGTTACCATCGTATACCGTCGCAGCGAGGCCGAAATGCCCGCTCGTCGCGAAGAGTTGCACCATGCCAAACAAGAGGGTATCCGCTTCGAACTGCTTACTAACCCCATCGAGATATTGGGCAACGAAGACGGCAAGGTGAGCGGTATGCGCTGCGTGCGCATGGCACTGGGCGAGCCCGACGAAAAGGGACGTCGCAAAGTGAGTTCCATCGAGGGTAGCGAGTTTGTCATGCCGTTCGACACCGTTGTCATGGCTCTCGGCACTAACCCCAATCCGCTGCTCAAATGCACAACTCCGGGCTTGGATGTAAACAAACATGGCGGTCTCGTCATCGACGAGGCCACGCGAATGACCAGCCGAAAAGGCATCTTTGCGGGCGGAGACGCTGTTAGCGGCGCCGCTACTGTCATCCTCGCCATGGGTGCCGGCCGTCAGGCGGCCAAGGCCATTGACGAGTATCTAATGCAGTAAGACGCAACGCCTTTTGGAGACAAGGCGTTTACACAAAAATCACATAGGGTGGCTTGCATAATTCTGCGAGCCACCTTTTTAGAAAAACAGAGGAATGGCAGTTGTTTTCAGGTGCACATAGGCTCTCGCACTGTTGACCACATTTCTTATTCTTACGTGCAAGGAAAATGTTGGCATCATAGAATGTAAGAATAGGCATGCGGGTGGTTGAAACACAAAAGAGAGGCCTCTTGAAGAATGGGGCCTCTCGGTTAAATGATTTTTTGGTTGAGTGTCTCTTTTTTCTCTATTTTTGAAAGAACTGCAGTTGCATGTGGGACTTAGGGTAAATGCAAGCATCTAGTTGCATGGCTCATGCGAAAAAGAAAAGCAAGTGCGCTTGTCATTGCTTAACTTTGCGGCGAGCCTCCTTTTCAGTGGCCTTTGCAGCCTTGCGTGCTTCATGCTCTGCTGCCTTTGCAGCCGCCTTAACAGCCTTTGCGTCCATTTTTGCTTGTTCTTTTGCGGCCTTTTCAGCAGCTTTAGCCTCTTCCTTGGCTTGCCGCTGTCTCTGCTTTTGGATTTCTTTTGCGCGTTTTGCCGCTGCTTTCCTATCGGCCTTGGCTGCTTTCCTGGTTGCCTTTTCGGCCTTCTTGGCATCAATCTTGGTTTGTTTTGCCTCGGCCTTTGCCTCCTCCCTTGCTTTCTTTTCGGCTGCTGCGGCATCTTGCTCGGCCTGTTTTTCAGCAACCTTGCGAGCCTCTTTAGCTGCATTCTTCTGTGTGCGTGCCTCCTCCTTTGCCATCTGTTCGGCAGCCTTGCGAACTTCCTTAGCCTCCTTCTTTGCCTGTTTGGTCATGGTTTTCTTTGCAGCCTTGGCGTCTTTCTTCTCTTTCTTTATCTGTCTCTTTGCCTTTTCACGGGCGGTCATTCCCGCTTCTTTCTTCATTTCTTTAGCCTGCTTCTCCATTGTTTTCCTCTCTGCCCGCTTACTTATTTTCTTTTCGCTGGCTTTTGCTGTTTGTTCGTTTTTCAGCCTGGCGGTCTCCTGTTTATTAGCAACTACGGCAGCATTGTGCGCAGTAGCGGCTTCGTAATCATTGTAGTTTGCATCTCCGTCTGCTGGAGCAACGGCATCTGCATTCTTGCCGGTTTTTGCTTTGCTTTCTTTGCTGTATTGGATTGAACGTAGGGTGGCATGCTCAAAATCCCCATTTTTAAAGGTGAGCCGAAGCGTCCAATTTCCTTGCTGGTCATAATCGTAGTTGTAGGTATAGGTGTCTGTACCGTAGGTGCGTTCAACCTTCATCTCAATGCAGTCGCCATGTTCGTTGTTTTGGTAGGTGTAACTTTCGTTGAGAGCCTTGCTCGTCAATCTGCGTGCAATTAGGTTTCCGTCTCCATCATACGTGTAGTTGCGTATCATTTCATCGGCTATTTTGCTGCCATTGGAGTAGTTCTTGATGTGTTCCTGTGCAATCTTGCCGTTGAAACTATAAGTATATACCACTTCGCTTGCTATGGTGCTGTCCACGTTAAGATACACGCTGCGCAAAGGCATTCCTTCGTCGTTTAGCGTCTGCCGGCAACTGAAGGCGAAAGGATAATCGATGCTGTATTTGGCAGTGGTTAGGTCGGCATGCTCCAAATTGCTCACATTGTTATAATTGTGTGTTTCTGCAAAAATGTCGATAAGGGCTGAGTTGCCATCGTACTTTGCCTCCATCTTGTATCCTTCTCCCAAGAAGGATGAGATGCGTCCATTTCGTGCATACTTGCATTCGGTGCTTGCCACCTCTTTGCCTTTACTTGTGTAGGTGACCTTTTTCAGTTTGCCGTTGCTGGCAAACTGGTAGACATGTCCTTCTCCTTCTTGGAGAAGGCTGCGTAAGTCACTGCGAAACCATTTACGTTGTGACCAGTCGTCTCGAAAATAGTCTTTTCGATAGAAGTTGTCTTCATCGAGTGTCTCAACATTGCCGCGCAGTCCCAGTTCTTCCCTATCCATTCTCAAATTAACCAAGTCTTGTGCAGTGGCCATAGCCGTCGTAGCTGCCCATAAGGCAAGAAATATCGCTTTTTTCATATTCATATTCACATTAAACATATTTTTTTCATTGTTCCTGCCGCTTTCACAGCAAAGAAGTAGTTTGGGAAAGCAGCGGCGTCATTACTCTTCCTCTTCTTTTTCTTTCTTTTGGTTGTATTCCTCTTTAAAGCGCTCCAATTTTTTTTCGTTGTGGCGTGCCAGCCATCGTCCTCCAAATCGATAGACGATGTAGAGCGCGATGACCAATGCCGTGATAAAATACAGTTTTCCCATTGTCGCTATTTGTCATCCAGTCCTTGGTATTCCCGAGTGCTTTCCTTCACGTTTGCCTCAAGACTTTCACGTATCATGCGTTTGAGTTTGAGCGTTTGCTCCTGCACGTCGTTTCGCTTTTCGGGTTTAAATAATTCAGCGTATCGGCATTTGCTCAACGAGAAGCCAAGTTTAGGCATGACGCCTTTGACATCCAATGCCAAACGCATGGGAAGCGGGCTTTTCAATATCTCGAGGTGATAGTCATAGTTGTTGTCCAGGTTGTGCCGTCCCGCAGCGCATACTTGGTATTTGTCCATCGTCAGCAAGAACGGGAACACCTCAACCTCTTTGCGGAAGACGGTCATCTGTACATCCAGGCTATCAATCACATTTTTTGTTCCTTTCTTGAATAGGAGATACTTGCTAATGGTCTCAAATGTTTTGGTGTCCAGCACCACCAAACTGTCGCCCGTAATGCTCATGGCACCGCGCAGCGTGCTCATCTTGGGTTTGTAGAAAGCGTTTACATATGTTTCTGCGGCCAAATGGAAATTGGCATGTCCGTCGAAACTGGAGAGCATGGGAACAAGCGAGTCCACCATGGGAATCATGTCGATGAGTTCGCTAATGTTGATGTCAAGCAAGTGAAAGTCGAACCCCATGAAAATATGGTTTACGCGCGGTGTTCTGTACATGCCCGTAAGTTGCATTCTTGCCGCTTTGCAAACGAAACCCACTTGGTCGAGAACCGCTACGCCGTCCTTTATGCGCACGTCTCCAGCCAAATCTTGGAGGTTGTTTCCGTAAGCCAGCGCTTCACGTATGCGCGTGTGCAGTATTAGATCCACGTCTTTAGGCACAATGAAAGGGTTAGCCTCTTTTGCCACATTGTCTTCCAAGCGCTGTTGAATAAGGGTATCCTGGTCATTGCCCATGCCGCTAAACACTTCCAGCAGGTCGTCCACATTGGTATAGTTGCTGGTGAAATTCAAGTCGCCGCGCAGCATGTCTTCATGGTCAAGCCATTTTTCCAATCCAGTTACGACACCGCTTAAATAGTAGTCGCTGTTGCCGAAAACCACGTTTGCACTTTGTATCTCACACCTTTCGGGTTTATACTTGAATTTGATGTCAGGTATTTGCAAAATGTAAGGCAGTTGCGAGTCATGCAGATATCCCAATTTGAAGTTGACGTCCATGTCGGGGCTCCACTTCTGAAGCACATTGCTGCGTGTGCTGTCGTAATCGGCGGCGCCCTTAATGGAGAGGCCTGCAATGTCCATGCTAAGGCTGTCGTTCATTCTAACGTGTGTGTTTCCGCTGTTATAGTCAACATAATATTTCACACGTCCGGGGTTGCTGGGATTAGGCTGCATGGTGAAAGTTCCTTTGGGTGCAACGATATGCGCGATGATGTCGTCCATGCTGCCTTTCAGGTCGCCAAGGTCGAAGTCGCAAGCAAGGGCAAAAGGCACTGTGCTGTCCATAATGTTGCTAATGGCGGCGTTCAATGTCATATCTTTCAATTCGCCGTCGATGTTGGCGGGCCCCACATTGGCTTTTAAATTTTTGCTGAAGATTTTGGCTGTAAGCAATTGATGGCCAATACGCTTTTTTTGGTTTGGGTCTAAAAGGACGTCTATCCCCAGCGCTGCACTTTGTGCTGTCATACTGTCATAGGCTACATTAAGGTCCTTTAGGTTCATTCTACCCTCCACTTTCATCTTATTCAAGTCCATCTTCTGTAGTTGGCTTAATCGCGCAGTCACGTTCATGTTTAGATTTGCTTTTCCCTCTGCCTTAAGCGGCATAGTCTTGGGCAAGAACGGCTTAACGTCGGCAAGAGGCACATCGGCTTTCACATTAACTTTGGCAAAGAAATCGTTTAGCAAGTCATTCACCACACCAAAGATTTCTATCTTGCTGCTCGCCGCCTTTGCCGAGAACCTGTTTATCTTCACGATGGAAGGCCTTGCATTTTTGCTGCTTATGTCAAGCGCTGCGTCGAAGTCGCCATTAATCTTTTTTACCTCGTAGGGCAATAATTTCAAGTCTTTGAAACTCCCGTCGGATAGTTTCACGTTTGCAGTAACGAGTGGCATAACGCTATCGCCGACGGAGCCTTTTGCTGTTCCGTCAAGGGATAGGTCGCCGTCCACGTCCATGCCTTTGCTCCATGTAGTGAATTTGGCGGGGAGGATTGAAATCAGTTTCTTCACAGGCCAGCGCCCATTTGTGGCAAAACGAATATCCATATTTAGGGACTGGCCCTCTCTTGCCAATGTCACGTCTCCACTTATGTCGAGGACATATTGTGCTAGGGCCAGCGAGGCATCGGCAAGGGAGAACTCCATCGCGTCCAAGTTGGCATGAAAAGGTGCCTCCACTTTCAGCATCTCTTTCTTTTGTGCTTTGAGAGATTCGTTCACATATTGCGTTCCCGCTAACTCCACGTCGCCTTTTGGAAGCGCCATGCTCATGCGTCCATCCAGCGACTTCCTGTCGCCTTTGGCTTTAGCACCCACCTCCATGTCTTTCAGTTTGGCGATGACAATCTCGGTCCCCGCACTGTCACGCATGGCAAAAGCGATGTCTTTAGCACCAAGTTTCAGCGTAGCATCAAGTCTATTTTCCTTTAGGCTGCCTTTCACGTGCAAGTCCAAAGCCTTCACTTGCGCAGTCATGCGGTGCTGCTGATCCGTATAGGTGGCGTTAAGGTTTTTGATGTTTACTTTTTCTATATTGATAGTTCCCAAAGGTTTGGATGACATTGTATCTTCCTGCTGTGTAGTATCACTTTTGAAAATGCTGAAATTGTTTCCGCCAGTGCTGTCGATGAATAGGTTGGCATCCACATCCTCAATATTCATCTGTTGTACCAATATATCTCGGCTCTTAAGGAAGGCTTTGAGGTTCAGGCCTACCGTTAAATTGTCTATGGAAGCAAGTGTGTCGTCGGGGGCGCCTACCTTGGGATATATCAGTTGCACTTGCTTTATCTCCAGCCCCACATTGGGGAATGTCTTGAATAGCGTGAGGTCCACTCTCTCGAAATGGCTTTCACAAACGAGGAATTTGCTGCTTAATTTGTTCACGATGCCCGTAAGGCGCGCTGGAGTGAAAACGAGCCAGCATGCCACACACACCGCTATTGCCATCAGTGTCACCAGCGAGCCCACGCTTAATAATGCAATTTTCCAGCCTTTCTTTATTTTCTTTCGTGGCTCTTTTGGGGCTATCGTAGTATCTTCTGCCATATTTATTCTGTATTGTTTTGCACAGGTGCCCCTGGCGTCAATTCACTCTTTTATATTCGAATTTCTGACCGTAGTTATCCTTAAACAACAGCGACGAAGCTGTAAGGCCAGTGACGGTATATGCTTTGGGTATGCGTCCGCCCATTTCCATAATGTGCACTATGGTGAGTTGGTTTCCCTCCAGTGTCCATTCAAAAGGCTGTGCCTCGTCTTCGTTTACATCGTCCGCCGTATCCCACGTTGCGCCAGTCAGAACTGGGTCTCCATTATCGAATCGGTAGTATTCTGTGCCTTGAACGCCGTTCTCCACCCTCACCCATTTACCAATAAGTTGGCTTGGGCTGTAGTCTGTTCCTTTTGGGTCGCATGCCACCATGCACACAGCACCCAATGCCACGAAAAAAGAAAGGCGTATTAAGGATAATGTACGTTGTCTCATATCTTGATGAACTTGTATTAATCCACAATGTAAATGTCTTTGTAGAGACGTCCTTTTTCCTTGTAATCCATGCCGTAGCCCACAATGAAATCGTCCTCTATCTCTTTGCCGACGTAGTCTATTTTATAATGTTCCTGAAACTTGCCAGGTTTGAATAAGAATGTGCAAAGGCGCGCCGATGCCACGCCAAGCGACTTCAGTTGTTGTAGAACTTGCCCCATGCTGATGCCCGTGTCGATGATGTCTTCCACCACAACAACATTTCTGTCTTTCAGTCCCTCAGGGAAACCAATGAGTTGCTTCACCCTGCCCGTGCTACGGGTGCCTTCATAGGAAGCCATTTTCACAAAGCAGATTTCCGCGTCAAAGTCGAGACGTCGACTCAAGTCGGCGGCAAACATATAGGCTCCATTCAGCACTGGCAACAGGATCGGAGCTCTGCCCTGTGCGTCCAACCCGTTTGCATAGTCGCGCGTCAATTCTGCTGCCACGCGTTCCACTATGGCATCAATCTCCTTGCGTTCTATATACAGGCGAAAATGTTTGTCGCCTATTGCAATGTTTTGTTTGCTTGGTTCCATGCCCCTCGTATTACCAATTATCGTCAGGGTCCGCCACGCTGTCAAGCACCAGCCTTAACCCATGGAAGCCGTATCCGTGGTCGGGCAGATACCAACTGCGATCGCTCACGGCGCATCCCCATGATGGACTGTTCATGCATCCTCCTCGCAGAATGCGGTTTTCTCCGCTGCGAGGCCCCCGCGGATTTACTTGTGGTTCCTCGGTATAGGGGCCATACCAATCGCTGCACCATTCCCATACGTTACCCGCCATGTCGTACAGCCCCACTTCGTTGGGTTTCAATCGCCCCACAGGATGCGTATGATTGTTGCTGTTCATGCCATACCACGCCACCGCGCCTGGGTTGCCATCGCAACCCGGAAAGACATATCCCTTGCTTTTGCGACCACCGCGTGCAGCATATTCCCATTCCGCCTCCGTGGGCATGCGGAAACGATAGCCCGTTATTTGGCTCAAGCGTGCAATGAACACTTGTGCGTCGTTGTACGAGACTTGCTCTACAGGTAGGCTGTCGTTGCTCTTGGATAAACTTGGGTTGCTATCCATCACAGCCATCCACAGTCTTTGTGTCACTTCGAATTGGCTCATGTAGAACGTGTCTACTGTTACTTGATGCACAGGCTTTGATGCTTCGTAGGTATGTTTTAAGGCTCCTGGGCGCGTGTCGCCCATCATGAAAGTGCCTCCGTCCACTTGCATCATGCGGAAAGTCACCTCTCCCACCCCTATGTCCACGCTGCCGTCATCCACCTCCACGCGAAAGCGTATCATGGTGTCGTTTTCGCTGATGCCGAGCAGGGTATCAAGCACAAAGGGCACCGCTTGCAACTCGGGTAAATCATACAGCATTATCTTCTTTTCCTTACCTGGTGCCACGTCCTTGCCTGCGTCACCGCTATAGTTCTGTATATAACGGCTCCAATGGCGCCCTTGGTCTGTGGATACTTGGAAGCGTATGTCGGCCTTTGCGTCGAGACTATAGGTGACCACCACTTTCTTGTCCTGGCGCACAAACGACACATTCGACACTTTTTGTGCCATGCCAGCGAAGGTCGACAAGCAGAGGAATGCAAATAATAGTTTCTTTTTCATTATATTATCTATTTCATGATAATAGACTAAATAACATTGCAAAGATACGAAAAAAAAATCGAACGCGAACGTTTTTTCTATTGTTTATTACTAACTTTCTTGTGTTGATAAGTCCATTATCTGAAAACCACATGCCTTACCTCCGCGCGCCCCACCGTCTTGTTGATGCTTTCCACCAAGCCCGAGGCGTGCATGGTCATTTCGTTACGTAAGGCTGGAGATGCCATTTTTACATACAGCACGCGTGTTTGTGGTACGTAGTCGCACCGATAGGTAAGTTTGTTTATCATTTCTCCCACTACTTTTCTATAGGCGCCTTCCACCTGTCCACACACCACAGTGTCGCTAAAACTGTATCGGCGTAAAGCGGCATCTATTAAGTCGGAAAGGCGATGTTCGTTTCTGTTAGACATTGTTTTCCTCGATAATGGCTCCTTGTTCCACAAGGAAAATTTTGTGCTGAATGCCACCTGTGGCACGGAATATTTCTTGCACGCGTCCAGGTTGCGTGTCGGTAAGGAATACTTGCCCGAAATGAGACGAACCTCCCACAAGTTCAATGAGTTGCCTTACACGCAGCATGTCCAGTTTGTCGAAGATATCGTCAAGCAACAAGATGGGGTTTCGCCCACAATGTGACTTGATGTATTCATACTGTGCTAACTTTAGGGCGAGTAAAAATGTTTTCTGCTGTCCTTGCGACCCATATTTCTTGACTGGCCCCCCCCCTATGGAGAACTCCAATTCGTCCTTGTGAATGCCCACGGAGGTGTATTGCAGCAAGGCATCTCGTTGATGTGTCTCCTTCAGCAGCGAGGCCATGTTGCCGCCATCGTTCAACTGCGACACATATTGCAATTCGGGTTTTTCTTCTCGCAGTTGTGCTATGCGCGCGAAATAGTCCAAAAAAAGCGGCGATAGTTCGTCGATGAAAGCCTTGCGCGCAGCATGTATGGGGGCTGCGAGGCGAGTTAGTTGCTCGTCCCAAATAAAGATGGCGTCGTCATCAAAATAGCGGTCTTCGTAGAAGTGTTTGAGCAGCGTATTGCGTTGTTCCAATGCTTTTTGATAATGCATGAATGTTTGCAGGTAGGAATGGTCCACCTGCGAAATGACACCGTCAACAAACTTTCGACGCACGTCGCTGCCTCCCAAAATAAGCACATGGTCGTTTGGCGAGACAATGACAAGCGGTATCCGCCCGATGTGTTCAGCAAAAGAGGAACATGTTTTTTTGTTGAAACTCACCTGTTTGGTGCCGCCTTGTTTGTACACGCATGCCACCGTGGTGGTTTCTCCATCCATGTCGTATTCGCCATGAATGGCAAAGAAATCGCTGCCGCGCGTTATGTTTTGTGCATCAAAAGGGTTGAAGCAACTTTTACAGAATGAAAGGTAATATATGGCATCCAACAAATTGGTCTTGCCCATGCCGTTGTTACCCACCAAACAGTTGATACCTGGTGAGAACGCAACGTTCGCTTCGGCGTATGTCTTAAAATTAGCCAGTTTCAGTTTTGCAAGATACATGTTGTTTTCCTTTCTCTTAAAGTGCAGCCACAGCGTCGGCGCATTGTTCCATCAGCCAGCGCGGCGTGCTGGTGGCGCCGGTAATGCCCACGCGTCTCGCTCCCTCAAACCATTCCTTTCTCAGTTCGCTTGCATCGGATATCATCCATGTGGCTGTCTGCACTTTTTT
>JAXFQM010000190.1:0-12490 GCA_034178965.1 Bacteroidales bacterium
CCCTCGTTATTATCTCTTTGGCGTGCGTGGTGTAAGGTACGGCTCAGGACGAAAAAATAGCGATGGCGCAATATTTCTTTCCTTTTAGCGTTTTTAATATAAAAATCAATGATATGAAGAAAAAAACTATCGCTGGATGCACCTTGCTGGCCGCTGCTACGCTGCTCTTCGCCAGTTGCGTCACACTGGGGAAATACGAAGCCTTGGAAGCCGCCAACAATCAAATGAAGAAAGAACACAACGTGACGCGGCAGGAATTGGCCGATATGCGCGAGGAGAATGCTGAACTGTTAAGGCAAAACCAGCAGATGACGGCGGATTTGAAGGACCTGTCGGACCTGAAGGAAGTACAGGCGGCTGAATTGGGCAAACTGCGCAGCGAACTAGGCAATATGAAACTGGGCTATGACACGGTGATAGAGAACTATATGCAAAAAGTGGCAGGCAAGGACCGCGACCTAATCAAAGCCAACGACCTGCTGGCGGCAAGAACCAAAGAACTGAACGACCGTGAAGTGGCATTTGCTGCCAAAGAAAACGCAATGCTGGCCGAGCAAGCAAAGACAAAAGCCGCGTTGGAAGCCAAGGAAAGGGAACTGGAACGGGTAAGGAAGGCGGTGACAAATGCGCTAGTGGGTTTCCAAGATAAGGGAATGAATGTGGAGACGCGCGATGGCAAGGTGTATGTGAGCATGGAAAGCAAACTCATGTTTCCCAGTGCCAGTTGGACGGTGAGCAGCGAAGGCGTAGATGCCATCAAGGGGTTGGCCAAGGTGTTGGAGGAAACGCCCGACCTAAATATCATGGTGGAGGGGCATACCGATAATGATGCTTACAAGGGCAGCAGCAGCGTGAAAGACAATTGGGATTTGAGCGTGATGCGAGCCACCAGCATCGTGAAGTTGCTATTGAAGCATGGGCCCAAGATAGACCCCGCACGCGTGGAGGCTGCAGGACATGGCGAGTTTGCCCCCAAGGTGGCAAACAACAACGCGGCCAACAAAGCCATGAACCGCCGTACCGAAATAATTCTCACCCCCAAGGTGCAGGATATTCTGAACGCGTTGGGGCAGGAGTGACAAAATCTGATTTCCGGTATTTGCGGATGCCCTCCAACTACCCTGCCGCGAAAGCGCGGCCAATAGGGAGAGGAAAGTGGGCAGCCGCTTTTTTTACATGCCTCTGTAATAAATAACGGGGCAAGCACGACTATAATACGAAAAAGAAAACATAGAACCCTTGAAGACCTGTGACCGATAAGGAATATAACGAAGGTGTGGACGCATGGAGCGACGATGCATACCGCTTTGCGTTGCGCTGTAGTGGGGACAGGGAGACAAGCCTGGATGCGGTGCAGGAAGCGTTTGCTACTTTGTGGGAAAGGCGCGGGAAAGTGGAAGCGGCAAAGGGCAAGAACTATTTGCTGGGGACCATATACCACCAATTGATGGACGATTTCCGCCGACATAGGATTATGCAGAAAAACGAAGAAGGTATCAAGTTAATAAAAGAGACCTATGCGCGGCCAGATGAGAATTTCGACTTGCGTGAGGCACTGCAAAGGGCCATGAGGCAGTTGCCGCAGGTGCAAAGGGCATTGCTGGAACTGCGAGACGTGGAGGATATGTCGTATGACGAGATGGCGACTACGCTGGGATTGAGCATGCAACAAGTGCAAGTCTATCTCTTTCGGGCAAGAGTGACAATGAAAAAACTGCTAACAAGTTATGGATATGGGAAATGACGAGATGGAATTGTTGATTTTCCGCTACAAGGAAGGGCTGCTTACGCCACACGAGCGCAAAGAATGTGAAGCATTTTTGGCCGAGCACCCTGAAGCGCGCCAATTGGCCGACCTTTACGACCCAACTTTAAGAGTGGAGAAAGAGCAAGTTGTTTTCCCCAACAAAGGAAGCCTTAAACGTCACACACTACAACCCATGTCTACGCCTGTTGCGTGGCGTTACGTGGCGGCATGTTTGGCGCTGGTGGTGTTGGGAACGGCTTATTTTGCCATGAGGGGCGATGGCGGCGCCATAGAGGGTGGGGCGCCCAATCATGTGGCGCAGGTCGATATGCATGACTTGCGCACGATGCCAAAGACAGCGCCTGCTGTGGGCAACAAAAATATGGGAGAGCAATCAAAGCCAAAGAGCGGAACCAAGGAACATACTCATTTATATAAAGAATCCACTCGTAGGAGCGAGGCTATCCTCGCCCCTACACCTCGGGTGGAGATTGTGGCGCAGGTAGAGCCGAATATGGCACCAGCCGAAACGACGGCATTAAAAGAGACGATGCCCGTCCTGGAAAATAGCGTGGAGGGCGGAGGCAACTTGGTTGCTTATGTGGACGGTGCGGACGGATCAGAGTGGGATTTCGACATGGAATGGCAAACGGAAAAAATGACCGTGCAGGCGAATGCGCCCGAGAACGCACCTTCGTTAGCGCAAAGAATACTGCATCCTTTCCGCCAATATGGCAAGGAAAAATATGAACAAGGCGTCAATGGCATCAAGATGGCAAAAAACGGCATAGGAGAGATGCTTATGGTGGCGGAGGACGCTACCAGCAAGTTGTGGAACACGGCAGTGGCTTCGGTGGAACGCAACAGGAAGTAATGGGACGTTGAACAGATTTTCAAAACTTAATATTATGAAAAGAATTATCATTATCCTCGTGTTAGCGGCGTGCATGGGGCACGTATCGGCACAGGTAAAGAAAGAACTTATCCAAAAAGACGTACAAACCATAAAGGTGGGAGATGTCAACAAGATCTTCATTACACAGGGCTCGGAAAATATGGTGGCCATTGACGAGATGGAAGATGTTGAGGGCGAACCCATCACGATGTCAGGGTCGAAGTTGACGGTGAACACGCAGTCATCTACCATACGTCTCACGCTAAAGCCCGGCACGCTGCGCGTCATAGAGATGGAAGATGAGGCCTCGGCCATGGTGGAAATGCCATTCATTTTCGGTAACAAAGTGGCTTTGGTGGCCAAGGATGTGGCGACCATTAGGTTGGGCGACACAGGCGAGGTACAATGCGAAATATTGGCTATTGAAGGCGAAGACTACGCTAAAGTGAGCATAGCAAGTACCGTAAAGGCGCGTAAGGCAGTGGTAAATACGGCTGACGAGGCATTGGTGCGCCTGCAAAGATTAGTGGCCGACACGTTGGCGGGAAGCATGCAGGACGTAAGTGCGGTGAGAATTAACGACGGCGCGGTGACGTATTCAAAATATATGACGTCGGATGGTGCGGTTTGCGAATTGAACGGAGTGAAACAAACCTCGGTTTCACAAGGAATGATGCGAGACGCGAAGTTGGCTACCGATGGAAAAATAAGCAAGGGCAGGTACTACAGTGCCGAAGAGCGTTTTGGCTTCGACTTTGGCCTGGGCTGGGGCGCATGGGGCGAAAATTGGTACAATAGTGTCGCGGGAATGGATGGAGCATACGACGCGAGAATGGCTTTCTCCGGCATTTACTTCGACTTCACCTACGCCATTGTGCGCAGGTCGAGGGTTAGATTGGATGTGGGGTTAGGCTGGGACTGGAAGAAAATCACGCTGAAAAACAATTATGTGCTATTGACAGATCCCAACTACGGAGGCAGCAATTCGCTGCGTGTAGCCAGTTCCCCAAACGAAATAGGCGTGGCGGAGAACCTAACGGGAAGTCTTGCTGACCCCGCGGTGTGGACCACGCAGGTGAAGACGCGTTACCTCACTCTTCCTGTGAGGTTTGCATTCAACATATTTGAGGCGGATTTTGAAGTGGGATTATCGGCAATACCGAAAATAAACATAAGCGGCAAAAAACAGGGGCTGGTACATAGTATTGACGCGAGCAACATGGAAGAGACACGCGTGGACGCCCGTTTTGGCGACTATTTGATACGCCCCCTTGCGCTGGACGCGCGCATCGATATGGTTTTCAACAACCAAATTGGCATGTATGTACAGACAGGACTAACACCCATGACCAAAAACTTGTCAAAGAACCCTTACAACTTCGAATTAGGCTTCTTCATCAGATTGTGTAACGAATAAACCAATATAGAAAACATTAATAAATATAGTTGCCATGAAAAAAGTAGTGATTATCTTATCGGCTATGCTGACGCTGGCTTCCGCATCCAAGGCGCAAGATACTATTAAGAAGCAGGATGGGAAAATGGAAAAGGCAAGCGGCGTTGCGGACACGTTGCGTGTTGCCAAAAGTTATAGCGATGACAGTATCGCATACTATGTAGATAACGCCTTGGCGCAGTTACGGCGCTTGTTCGACAGCGTAGGCGCCATCAACGCGGATATGTTGGACAGTCTCGGGGCCGTATTGGATATTGATAACTTGAAAACAAAACTGAACCTAAAGCCCTATCCCCGCTTCGGCGGCAATTTCAGTTTCTATTGGGGGTTCCACAATTGGGGTGACAATAGATTAAATGGCCTTGGAAAACAGGACGGCGCATACAACTTGCGCACCAGTTTCTCTTCCTACCAATTGGAATACATCACCAACCTAAAACTAAACCGCCATTGGATGATAGGAGTAGGCATTGCATGGGAGAGCGACTGCTACAAGTTCAAGAACCCATATGTGTTTTGCGATGCCACGGGAAATCTGAATGTAGGCGCGGCGACCGATATTGTTGCACGGGAAGGCATGAGCGGAGCTATGGCTCAACCCGATGTGTGGAACACAAAGCTGGTGGCGCGTTACATAGAGATACCTTTCCGTGTGGGATATACGGCAGGGCGGTTTGGCCGCAGGGTGAAGATGGGACTTAGCGTCATACCAGGTTTCAACTACAATGGAAAGCACACGGGAATGAAATACAGCGTGGAGGTGGACGGCAACAACCATAAACGCATAGACCACACCATGGATGATTTCCTAAACCCCTTCAAGTGCGACTTGCGCTTCGATGTGAAACGCGGGCTGGTTGGCCTCTTCGTACAAGTGTCCATGGTGCCGGTAAACAAGAACATGGAAAAGGAACTATTTCCTTTCAAGATAGGCCTTTTCATATAAGTTAAGGAGACGGTCAGGTTTTTCCGATAGAAAGAAGTTTTCCTTTTCGCTATTGAGGGCGGAAAGGAAAACTTCTTGCGTTGGAGGGATGGGGATAGGCTATTTTTTGGGTGAGGGCAGGATGTCTTCGTTGTTCAGTATTCGGCGTATGCCGATGAGGCGTTCGGCATAATAGGGTTCGGAGGAACTGGAGATGATGACGCCAGCGCTGGTGCTAGCATGGATGAAAGTGAATTTGTTGCCTTCCACGCTGTTGACGATGCCTACATGGCCTATCAGAGTGAAAATATGGCGATCTCCGAAGAATACCAAGTCACCTTTGTGAACGGCATTTCTGCGCGCAACGGGGCGGCCTTGATTCCATTGCGAGGCGCAACCCGAGCCGAGAGTGTGGCCGAAGTGAAGAAACACAAAACGAGAGAAACCCGCGCAATCGAAATATTTTGGCCCTTTTCCGCCAAATCGATAGGGACTGCCAAGGTAGCCGTGAGCATAAGCCAGTAGACGGTCGGCAACGCTGCTGTCTTGTGTGAGATAGGAAGCGTAGGCGGGGATGATGGGAAGGGAAAAATTGACATTGCCTTTCTTTGGTTTGCGCCCATTCCAAAAGGTGTCTGGAAGATGTAGTAGTGAGTCAGGGAGACGTTCGGGTTCTGGAGCCAGGATGGCCCTCTTGATGTCACCAGGAGGCGGGTCATTATAGAACAATTGCCCCATTCTGCCGCTACACTCCGTAACGCCCAATGGCAGTACGATAACGAGCAGCGAGACTATCACTATGATATGTGAAAATTTGCGGTGAACGGTGGATTTCAATATGCTTTTTCTGAGGAGTGCGTGGTTGTGGTGATGTTTTCTTTTTTCTCTGAATAGAGGTCTAAGGCTACGATTACTGCGGTGAAAGCCCAAAAAGGTACGGACAATTTGTCTGTGTCTAAGAAATTGTTGAATACGCCATGCACATAGTAGGTCAGCAGGCTAAGGGTGAATGCCAAGGCCATGTTGGCTGCTGCGGTGTTCTTGGCGGTGCGGTACACCTTTACACCCGTGGCGAAGGTGAGCATAAAGATGGCTACGACCAAAGCTGCTCCAGGAACGCCTTGTTCTGTGAGGGGGCCTAAATATTCGCTGTGAGTGTTACCGAGGTTGCCAGAATTGGTACTGATGGTAGAAAGTTGGTAACTGCGTTGGTAACTGGCGTAGAGGAACTGGTAGGTTCCAGGCCCAATTCCAAGGACGGGGTGGTCCTTCCATAGGCGCAGCGCGCTGGCCCAGCGATTTAGACGCTCCACGTTGCTGGCGTCGGTACTGATGTTGGAGATGCTCTCTATTTGTCCCTTAATGTCATAACTTGAATCTTGATGATTTTTGCCCAATTTGTATAGCACGTCGTTTTGATATACAAAAAAAGCGCCCACGCCAAGACCGAAGAGGAGCAGCATCCATTTTACTTTCATACCGAGACGGACGAGGACATATATGCCTAATGAGGCGGCAATGCTCAGCCATGCTGCGCGGCAATAAGAGAAAAGAAATCCCACGAGTAGCAAGATGAAAAGGGCAAGGAATAAAATGTTTGCCCATCCCTTGCTGTGGCGGCTAAAGATGAAATAAAAGGTTGCGGGGAGAAATAAAGCAATAGCAGCACCATAGGCGGTGTGGTCGTTGTAAAAAGGTGTCATGGCGCGATGCAGGGTTTGAAGGTCTCTGAAACCTCCTACTGTGCGAAAGGTGCTATAGAGTATGACGCCCAACAGGCCGATGGCATAGCACCAAAAAAACTGGCGGATGCGTTGGGGGTTGCGAAAAATTTGGGTGGCGGCGAAGAAGAATGGCGTTACGAACCACAGTCTGGCAATGAGATATTTGAAACTTACCCATGGAATCTGCGAGGTGCACGCCGTGACGAAAAGCCACCCTAAAGAGACCAGCAGCGCCATGCTTATGGGGTGTTTTAGGATGCGGATGTCGTAATTTTTGTCGATGAGGACACGGAACAAGAACATCAGCGAAAATAGTATCATCATGGGCTCCACTGGCATGGAAAGTTCCAAACCGCCTCCGAAGGACATGTTGATGGCAAAGGGCGTCAGCAGCGCCATGACCATCAGGCCTGTCTCAAAACGCAGTATGAATAGCAGCGCCACAAGGCCCGCGAACGGAAGGAGGATGAGATAATAGAAGTCTTTTCCGAGCGCGAAAAAGTTGGCAATGAGGAACACTGCCGTCGCCAAGAGGGCAATGGTCAACTGCCGGTTGTTCCTTATCCAGGTCCGAACCTTGTTCATTCTTTATAAGTTGGGGGCTTCGTTGTAAGGTGCCTTTGGGATGCGCGGCGCTGGCGGATTGGGAGCGATGTCGGTGCGTGGCCTATTATCTGCAATAGGCAGGGTGGTCTCGTGGACGGGTTGTTGAGGGGATGATTTGGGTTGTTGGACGGCGGCAGGTTTGCGTGGTGTAGGGGACTTGCGCGGGGCTGTCTTGGGTTCGTTTTGCTTCTTCTGTTCGGGCTGTGCTTCTTTCTTCTGTTCGGGTAGAGTCTTGGTTTCATGCGCGAGAACCCGAGTCTGCCTTTTGTTCTCCTCTTTTTTTCGGGGTGCGCCGCCGTTTGTTCTTCTATCCTTGCGAGGGGTGTCGCCTTTGCAAAAACGTCCCACAATTAGTAAGGTGAGTATGCAGAGGAGCAAGGCTCCAAGCGTCCCCAGCAGCACGATGACGGCGCGTTTTGGATATGCTTTATTGTCTGCGGGTGTGGCTTGGTCCAGCCAAAACTTATAGGAGATTTGTGAACCGAGATCTACCTTGGTTTCGCTCATTCGGGTTTGTATTTGCGCCAATTCTTTGCATTTACGGGTGCGTAACTCGTTGAAAGCGGCGGCATGTTTAGGGTGGAGTGCCATGCTGTCGTCCAAGGCAAAGATGTCGTTTTGGATGTCTTGGCTCACGCCGCGCATGATTTCATAGGCATCCTTGGCGCGGGCGTGCTGGATGCGGTTGCTTAGCGTGTCGTAGTTTGCGGCGATGAAGTTGGCTATGTCAGCGGCCCATTGGGGGTCCACGTCCAACACGCTCACTTCCACTCCTAGAAATTCGGTGCGCTTCACACTAACGTTGCTGCGGTACATTTCGTGCAGTTTGAACATCTTGTGGCTATCGTTGGTGTCTATGCCGTAATGCTCCAGCATGTTGAAACGTTGGCACACATCGTCTTCCATGCTTTGTGATGAGAGAACTTGTATGGCGTATTCGCAGTCGCGCTCTATGCCATAGTCCATGAAGTCAATGCTGTATCTGTCTGCCAAAATGGCTTTGGAAAGGCGGTTGCTGCTGGTAGGGAAGAGAATGGCCGTGGATTTGTATCGCGGCGTCACCAGCAAAGAGGCAATGAGTGATACAACGAAAGCAGCGCCGAGCACTATTAGCAGCAGCGTTTTCCAGCGTTTCAAGAAACACCATGTTGCGTTGAGGTCGTAGTTATTTCCGAATTCCTTTTGTTCCATTTAATATCTAAGGTTAATTAACAGTATATTATTATAACGTAAAAAGCGGGCAAAATAGTATGTGCCGCACAAAAAGTTGTGGAAGAAGGATTCAGCCATTGGTCCTGCTCTCTTCTTGGACACGAATGCTTTCGAGGTGAATTTTTTCAAAAACGCTCTCGACGAATTTCTTGTTGAGTCCCATTTTCTCGGCTTTCAACAGCATCTCGCGCAGTTTTAGGCTCCATTGGCTGGGTTGGTATGTGGCTATGTTGTACGTCTCTTTTACGACGGCAATTTCGCGGGAAAGGTCCAACCGTTGGGCAAAGAGTTTCATTATATCTTCGTCCACCAGTTTAAGCTGTTCGCGTAGTAGGGACAACTGTAAAGGGGTAGTAGCCGAATGCGGACGAAAAGTAAGGGTGCCCAGCATCCTTACCAGCTCCGCCGGCGTCATCTGCTGCAGCGCGTCCGTGAGGGCTTGTTTGGGGTGTATGTGGCATTCTACCATTAGCCCGTCAAAGTCCAGATTGAGGGCCGTTTGGCTACATTCCGTTATTTTTTCGACGCAGCCGGCCATGTGGCTTGGGTCGCAAAGCAGAGGCACATGCGGCATCATGCTGCGCAACTCAAGGGGGACGCGCCACACAGGGTCGTTACGGAGTTCAGGATGAATAGGGGAGGAAGTGCTGAAGCCTCTGTGTATGGCGGCAATGTCGTTGATGCCAGCGTATTGCAGACGTTCGAGTGCGCCCATCCACAACTTTGCGTCGGCGTTCATGGGGTTTTTCACCATGATGGGTACGGGGTTGTGCTTCAAGGCTTGTGCCAAATCCGATACAAGAAACGGGTTGCCTGTTGTGCGAGCGCCTATCCAAAGGGCGTCCACACCGTACCGCATTGCCAAGTCCACATGCTGTGGCGTGACAACCTCGATTGCAAAACGCCAACTGGGATGTTGTCGTTTCAGTTCAGCAATCCATCCTAATGCATCCTCCCCTTTGCCCTCGAAGCCTCCCGGACGCGTCCGGGGTTTCCACACGCCACAGCGCAGCAAATCTACCCGCTCTGTTTCCATCAAAGCTTGGCATGTGTCGCCAAGTTGCTGTTGGCTTTCGGCGCTGCAAGGTCCAGCGACGAGAAAGAAATGGTTGCCGTTTATGATGTTTTCGAACATGGGCTATTGGTCGCGCTCATGTTTGAACCAATCAATGAAATCAGGCAGGTCGTCCATGGGTTGGAATCCTTCCGATTTGGGGTCTGTCGGGAGGGGACAAGTCTCAAGGTATCCTACCAGCGTGGAACAGTCGAACTCGCCTATGAGGGCCTCAATGGCTACGTAGACGCCTACTAATTGGTCTTCGTCGTTTTTTACCGCGTCGGGCAAAGCGACGCGAAGGCCGAGGATGTCGGGCTCTATTTCGTTTTGCAGTTGCTGGAAGAACATCTTCTTAGTCTCGAAGCGGTATTTGTCAAAGATGATCTTCAAGTCCGTGCCTTTGGGTTGTTTGAAGGGAATGACGTCCCACCAGTCTAAAATGGGTGCACCATCGGTCAGTTCCAATAGTGGTCCAAATAGGTCACTATCTCCTTCTGCGCTGAAAGTGAGAGTCCTTCCGTTTGGAGTGGGGTCGCCCATTTCAAATGTAAGTCCGTTTTGGTAGGTTGTCAGTTGCCTTTGCAGTTCGTCGAGCAGATGTTGCTGTTCTTTCTCCTCCAAGTCCGAAAGCATGGTTAATGGTTCGTTATGGTCGAGGAACCATTTCCAAAATGTTTCTATTTTATTCATAATATTATAGCTTCTTTTTCCAATGTTACGCCGAATTTGTCTTTTACGTCGGCCGTGATGGCGTCGGCTAAACGCAGTATGTCTCGACCTGTGGCACCACCGTTGTTCACCAAAACCAAGGCTTGTTTGTTCCAAACCGCTGCGGGCCCCAGGCTGCGGCCTTTCCAGCCGGCATGTTCAATAAGCCAGCCAGCTGCAAGTTTGTGGAATCCATCGCCGGCTGCGTGTGCCACTATGCCTGGATGTCGTTTGCGAAGGGTTTCATACACGGAATTAGTCACGATGGGGTTTTTGAAGAAACTGCCTGCGCTGCCTACGTCTTCAGGGCGTGGCAGTTTGGCCCAGCGAATGTCGGCTATGATGTCGGCCAACTGTTGTGCGGAAGGAAGGGCGAGGTTGCGTTCGGCAAGGGCGTTGGCAACCGCCACATAATTCGTGTTGGCGCTGAATTTCGTTGAAAGTCGGAATACCACGCTGGTTATCAGATATCGTCCGGATAACTCTTGCTTGAAGATGCTGTTTCGATAGGCAAAATGACACTCGTCGTTACGAAAAGATTGTTTTTCCCCCGTCGAAATCTCTATTGCGCGCACCTCTTCCACGAGGTCCTTTGCCTCCAAGCCGTAGGCGCCCACGTTTTGCACGGGGGCGGCGCCCACTGTGCCAGGTATTGCCACTAAGTTTTCAGTTCCGTGCCATCCATGTGCAATGCAGTACTTCACAAAGTCGTCCCAAATCTCGCCGGCTTGCGCTTCCACAAGCACGGTGTCCAATGCTGTTGTGAAAGAGGACTGCTCCATGGCAATCAGCCGTATGCCCTTGTTCCGCATCACCACCACCGTGCCGTGGTAATCCCCGTCAAAAACAACATTGCTACCACCGCCGAGGATATAGTATGGCTTTTGTAAGGGAAACAGACGTGCGATGTCCCTGTCGTCTTCTATCACAATTATTTTGTCGGCTTTAGCGTCAATGCCAAAGGTATTGTATGGCTTTAGGGCTGACTCTATCTTCATTTTGCGTTGTCGTTTGGGTAGGTTAAAGGTGCGTTCAGTTCGTGGAAGTTCTCCTTGGTGGAGGAAAATCCGATGGCATCGCTGCCAAATTTTCTGTTTATTTTGTCGGCGACATGCATGAGCTTTTGTCGCCGCTCGTTTTCGAAGGCGGAGAATAGGTCTAATTGGCTACCTTCCGTGGGGACAATGTTCGTCAAAACCACGCCAGCTCGCTTGTACTTCACTCCCGTGCGATACACCTGGTCAAGCAGTTTATGTACGGCTTTCAACACCAACGCGGTGTCGTTGGTGGGGGAGAGGAAATTGAATGTTGCCTCGTTTGCATATTGCGGCAAGTCTAAACGGTGCCTATTCGTGGCGATAAAAAGGGTGGCGCTGCCACACAGGGCTTGTTGTTTCCTGAGGGAAACGCAGCAGGCCTGGACAAAGCCTTTCACCTCTTGCTCCAGGTCTTCTTTCTTTTCCAGCATGAAGGCGAATGTGCGGCTTTGCATGATGCTGCCTTGTATGGTGGGACGTTCTAAATCCACGCAGGGTTGTCCGCGGAGTTCTTTCCAAGTGCGCAGCCCCGTTGTGCCAGTCGTTTCCCTCACCCGTTTTTCGTGGAGGTTCACAAAATCTTGCGCCGTGTGTATCGAAAGTTCTTCCAGTTTCTTGCGGCTTTTGCGCCCTATGCCCCATACTTCGCCAATGGGCAGAAGTTCCAAGGCGTGCTGCCGTTTGTCGGGGGGAAGCACGCATATGCCCTTGTATCCCTTGTATTCTTTGGCAAAATGTGTGGCCACCTTCGCCAGCGTATAACTTTGTGCGCATCCGCACGAGACGGGGATGTGCACCTCCTTCCAAATCAAATCCTTCACCAAACCCACATAGTGGCGCAACAGGTCGGAATCGTCCAGCGGCATGGTCCCAAAAAACTCGTCAACGCTGTATTGCACGAAATCGAGTACGAGCCCTTGTTGTAGCACCATTTGCATGATGCGTGAGGAAATTTCATGGTAGAGGCGGTGTCTTGCTTGGCAAATATTCACGTGGTTCAACTGGATGAGGTTCCTCACCTTAAACAGAGGGTCTCCTCTTTTTAGCCCGAAAGCCTTTGCTTCCGCATTCAACGCCAAAATGATGCCGCCACCCGCCGCATTGTCGTTGGCCACCACCACGG
>JAXFQM010000074.1:0-18715 GCA_034178965.1 Bacteroidales bacterium
TGGGGCGAAGTACGAGATGGGACCTTTTGAATTCAGCGCCAGCATCACAGACATCGGGCATATCACGTGGAACCATGTATACGAACTGCATCCCCGCAACGGCGACGGCCAATCTTTCGTTTTCTCCGGCATAGATGTGAGCAACGCCATCAACGACGGTAACGTAAACATGGACACCCTCATGTCCGCCTGGACGGCTCAATTGGACGAACTATCCGACGCCATCGTCTCCAACGGCACAAGCTACAAGTCGGGGCTGCACACCAAGTTCAACCTCGGAGCCTTCTTCAATGTGCCGCTGGTGGGCCCCAAACTGCGCGTGGGAGTGCTGTTCCATGGCGAGAACATGCCCCGCATGGCGCAGAGCCTGGAAGAACACCGCCGCAACATCCTCTGCTCCAACACCACCCTAATGGCCGACCTCAACCTATTCGACTGGGCAGAGTTCACACTCTCCAATACTATCGTGGGCAACGGCCATCGCGGTCGCTTCCTCAACCCCGGTTTCGGCGTGAACCTGATGCTGGGTCACTCCGCACAACTATTTTTCCTTGCCAACTACCTGTCGCACTTCAATATGGCAAAACAGCGTGAAGCCAGTTTCTACTTCGGAACCAACATCCTCCTGGGTCACAGGAAAACGCTCCTCTCTGAAAACGTCCGCGCCGAGAAAGGCTACGATTTGGCGTCCTACGGCAGTTCACGTCAAGGTGGAGCTTCGGTGCAAAGCGAAACATACTAAATGAGCACCTACTCTACGAAGCACTGAATAGGATATATTGTAAAAAAACAATTTTAACAATCATATATATTAGTAAAACATGACAACATGATGAAAAGAATACTATTGGGAACACTAATCGCCGCCATTCTCGCCACCATGGGGGCGTGCGTGAAAACCAGCGACATTGCCTTGCTCACTCACATGAACAACCTCCTTGTGACGGGAGAGTTCAATCCCGAATTGGGCATCCCCGTGGGCTACGCCACCATACAATCCAAAGACCTGGTGAAGGAACTCGACTTTGGCGGTCACAACGTAACACTTACCAGTTCCTCCGGAGTAATGACATACACCTTCGACACGTCGTGGACCAACACGGTGCCCCTAAACGCCACGGCCACCAAAACAGCAGACACCCTGCGCCGAAACATACACGGCGAATTGGACATCAACCTCTTCGAGGCCGCAGGCAACTTGCTTGACTCAGTGAATCTGAACGAAATAATGATGAGCATGGACTGCCTGCTGAAGCCTTCGCTGAACGCCAACACCACACGCCTAATGAACGCCTACGGCATCCAGATAATCCTTGAAGACATCGAGCTGCGCGGCATCGGAGCCGACGGAACCTCGTTCAGCATCCGCCAGTTCCCCTCCCCCGTCGCCTACACCCGCGCAGTGGCGCGCAACGGCTTCCGCTGGCTCATTTTCGACAAGGAGAACGTCATCCCCCTAATAAAACGCAAGATGCAGCGCATGACCGTCGACATATCATACACCGCCGTGGCTCCCAACGTGGGGCAATTGATTGTAGGGGAAGGGCTGGACGGCAGCGTGGATGTGAACCAATGGTTGATGGACAACGTGAAGATGGAAAGCGTGACGCTTGATGCAGACGTGAACATGGCCTTCCCCTTCAAATTCCACATCTCTGGCATGCACCAAAGCATCGACATCCATTTCAACTTCAACGACATTGCCGGTGAAAACAACAACGAGGAAGGCTTGGCGGAAGCCCTGGATTTCGACGTGGATAGCGGCTATTTGGTCATCGAGGTGGTCAACGGCATGCCCCTGGACGTGGATATGAACATCGTGGCCGACAGCGCCGGCCAAAACGTGCTGAACCTGCTGGACGCCCCCCAAAAGGTGCCCGCCGCCAAGATGAAACGCAACGGCGACAGTTTCTTTTCCTCCGACACCTCCCACACCACCCTCTTCGTGGCGCTGAACCGCGAGCGTATGGCATCGCTGCGCGCCGCTACCGCAATGCACATGAACACCACCGTGAGCTCTGGCACCAACATGGCGCCCGGCGAGGCCTACGACAGTTCTGTGCCCGTGGCCTTGCGCCACGAGGACCAGCTGCAGTTGCGGCTCTACGTGATTGGCCGCTCCGCCCTGTCGGTGAACTTGAACATGGGCTCAAAGAACATGCTTGTCAAATAACCTAAATCGCAACAACCATGAAAAGAACAATCATCACCTTGGCCTTGGCCATCATCACCATGGGTTGCGCAAAGGCACAGACTAGCAACTTGCTTCTGGCATCCGACTTCGTCCCCCAACGCACCTACCTCAACCCCTCTTTCTTCCCCGAAAGCCACCGCCTGTATGTGGCTCTGCCTGGCTTGAACATGACATACAACGCCATGGGCCCCATCAACGACTATCTATATTACGACAAGGAGTCGAAATCCACCACGGTAAACCTCAACGAACTGATGGACAACCTACGTGATGGCAACCACATCGTCTCCGACATCGACCTGAACATCTTCGGCTTTGGCTTCCGAGCCACCCCCAAGTTGTTCTTCACCTTCAGCGTGGAGATGCGCACGCACATCCTGTCGGGTTTTCCCCCCGAGTTGTACAACCTACTTCACGAAGGCAATACGCACCACCTTGGCGACAACCCGCTGGTGATGACCGACGGCGACTTCCTGCACGCCACAAGTTACCGGCAGCTGGCCATAGGGGTGGGATACGAGCCCCTCCCCGGTCTCAAGGTGGGCCTGCGCGCCAAGAAACTGCGCGGCACCCTCGACGTCAGCACTGCCAACACCTACTTTAATTTGTACACCTCCCCCGACTACAGCAGCATGCAGGCCGACCTGTATTATCAGGTGCGCATGTGCCTCCCTTTCAAGCATGACGAGGAGGGCTACCAATTCCGCAACATCATCCCCGCCAAGGGCAACCGCGGCTTCGCCTTCGACCTCGGAGCGGAATACTCCGTGGGCAAGTGGGACTTCAGCGCCGCGCTGCTCGACCTGGGCGGCAAGGTGAAATGGAAGAACGACATCTATCTGTCGACCCCCGATGGCAATGACACCGCGCACTTCTCTTTCACGGGCATCAACATGGACGGCTATTTCAACGGCAACGGCGGCACTGGCGGCAGCCTGCGCGATTCGTTGAGCCATTTTCTGTCCACCGACAGCAACAACGTTGCCGCCCCCTACACCACCACAATACCCACTCGCTTCAACCTCGGTGCCAGCTACCGAGTGCTGCCCGCGCTGAAACTGGCCGCCAGTTTCCACGGCGAGGTTGACAAGACGCTGCAAACCCACGAGGGTTGCACGGCCGAAAGGCTGTTCTTCTACAACGCCACCCTATCGGCTCACTACAAGGTGAAGAAATGGCTCGAATTAAGCCTTGGCAACAGTGTGGTGGACTACGGCAGCGGCGTGCGGCCCTTTAACTTGAGTTATGGCGCCACACTAAACATCGCCAATACGGTGCAGCTCTACGTCCTTATCGACCACCTCACCCACCCTCACCTGCTGGAGGCCAAGCACTGCAGCGTGTACTATGGTATAAACATTCTTGCCGGCAAAGGCGTGGACAAGCCTCTGCAAACGAGCGATAACGTGCGGTATGAACTATAGAAAAATCCTCTTTCTTGCCACCGCGATTGCGGCTCTGCTCCTTATGGCTACGGCATGCAAGAAGCACTACGACGAGTTTTACTTCAAAGGGGTGGTGGTCTATCCCAGTCTTTGCGGTGCCACCTCCACTTCTTACCTCATGGAGATTCTCTCGCCCACCGGTGTCGGTGACACGATGACCTTCAACGGCACCTTTCTGCACAACGCCGTGATGGCGTACATGAGTCCCAAGGTGCTTCGGGTCAACGACACCCTCTACGGTGTGGCCTACCCCACCGAGGACTATGCCGTGCTACACTGCAATATACTCCTCTTCCCCGATTTGCCCGAAATAGGGCTGCTTAGCGTGGACGAGGACCCCTCGGTGGTGGAACGGCAGCGCTCCGACGGTAAGGGAGGTATACCCCACACACAAGAAACTATCTAAAAACATAAAAAACACATCACATTCACATGTCCAACATAGTAGCCATCGTAGGGCGCCCCAACGTGGGCAAGTCCACTTTCTTCAACCGTCTAATAGAGGAACGCCGCGCCATCGTGGACGAAACCAGCGGCGTAACGCGCGACCGCCAGTATGGCCACAGCGACTGGAACGGCAAGCATTTCAGCGTTATCGACACGGGCGGCTACGTGATGGGCGGAGACGACGTGTTTGAGGCGGAGATACGCAAGCAGGTGCAGTTGGCCATTGACGAGGCTGACGCTGTCCTGTTTCTGGTCGATGCCAAGGAGGGGCTGAACCCCATGGACGAGGACGTGGCCGACATGCTGCGCCGCAGCGGCAAGAAGGTGTTGCTGGCCGTCAACAAGGTGGACAACAGCAACAATATGTCCGCCTTGAGCGACTTCTACTCGCTGGGGTTGGGCAACCCCTTCCCCATCGCCGGCATGACCGGCAGCGGCACGGGCGACTTGCTTGACGCGCTGGTGGCCGACTTCCCCGAGGGGGAAGAAGACCCCGCCGACGCGCTGCCACGCATTGCCGTGGTGGGTAGGCCCAACGTGGGCAAAAGCTCGTTCATCAACGCCATCACGGGGCAGGAGCGCAACATCGTGACCCCCGTTGCTGGCACCACGCGCGACAGCATCTACACCCGCTACAACCTCTTCGGCTTCGACTTCAACTTCGTGGACACCGCAGGGCTGCGCAAGAAGCAGAAGGTGAGCGAAGACCTCGAGTTCTACAGTGTGTTGCGCAGTGTGCGCGCCATAGAGAGCGCGGACGTGTGCATACTCATGCTCGATGCCTCGCAGGGCATTGAGCAGCAAGACCTCAATATCTTCAGTCTCATCCAGCGCAACCACAAGGGTGTGGTGGTGGTGGTGAACAAATGGGACCTCATAGAGAAGGACAACCACACCCACAAGGACTACGAGGAAGCCATCCGCCAGCGCATCGCCCCCTTCAGCGACGTGCCCATCGTCTTCGCCTCCGTGCTCAACAAGCAGCGCATCTACAAGGTGCTTGAGGCCGCCAGGCAGGTCTACGCCTGTCGCAGCCGCCGTATTGGCACCAGCGAACTGAACGAGCGCCTGCTGCCCATCGTGAAGGACCAAAACCCGCCGCCTATGATGAAAGGCAAGCGCGTGAAGATAAAATACATCACCCAACTGCCCACCCCCTACCCCCAGTTTGTGTTCTTCTGCAACCTGCCACAGTATGTGCGTGACACCTACCGCCGCTTTGTGGAGAACAGGATGCGCGAGATATGGGATTTCCACGGCGTGCCCATCACCTTATATTTCAGGGAGAAATGACCATGGAGAACGACACTGTCCGCATAGACAAGTGGCTGTGGGCCGTGCGCCTCTACAAGACGCGGGCCTTGGCCAGCGAAGCCTGCCGCGCCGGCAAGGTGAAGAGGGACGGCACACCCCTCAAGGCCAGCCATGCGGCGCAGGTGGGCGAGGTATACGAAATCAACGTGGAGCAACTGCGCCGCGTGGTGGAGGTGAAGGCCTTGCCGGGCAACCGCGTGGGGGCCAAGTTGGTGGAGAACTACCTCGCCGACCTCACCCCGCCAGAGGAATACGAGCGCATGCAGCTGGTGCGACAGTATGGCTTTGAGCGCCGCGACCGTGGTTTGGGGCGCCCCACTAAAAAGGACCGCCGCCAAATAGAGGAATTTAAGTACAAGTGACCTCCTCCGCCCAGCTGTGACACCTGCCGCCTTGAACGCGCGGCAGAACTACGACCCTTTTGCCGCTTCAAAAATGAGGGAGGTGACATGGGAACGAAGAATGGGATACGAACGAGGGGATAAACCCACAACATAATTTATCGAATATGATACTGCTTTCCAGTTTTGCCTCGCAGGCAGCATGGTCGGGGCTGCTGCAATTCTTTCTCATCGCCGCCGCCCTGCTGGTGGCCAACGTGGTGCGCCGCAAGGTGGGCTTCATGCGCCGCAGCCTGATGCCAACGGCGCTCATAGCCGGCATCATCATACTGCTGCTCAAGTTGTTCCCGTGGTTTGACGAAGTGGTGAACAAAGACACCATGGAGATACTCACCTACCACTGCCTGGGGTTGGGCTTCGTGGCCCTCGCCTTGAAGAACAACCGCATCGAGAGCCGCTCCTCCGGCATGAAGGTCACCGAAACTGGCGCCGTCACCGCCAATGTATACGTGGTGCAAGGCATCATAGGGCTGCTCGTCTCCATTCCGCTCTATCTGTGGTGGAACCGAGATACTTTCTTCTATGCCAGCGGCTTGCTGCTGCCCATGGGCTACGGCCAAGGCCCAGGGCAGGCACTGAACATGGGCACCGTCTTCGCGCAAGGCGCCGCCGACCAAGGCATCCGCTTCTCGGGCGGCGACTTCGGTCTTTCCATCGCCGCCATCGGGTTCTTGGTGGGTAGCGTTATCGGCGTGGTATACATGAACATCCTGCGCCGCCGCGGCAGGTTGAAGATGAAAGGCGGCGAATATCAGGAGCGGTACACCTTGAGCGACTACGAAGAGCAAAACGAGATACCCAACACCGAAAGCATAGACAAACTCACCATACAAGTGAGCCTTGTTGCGGTGGTCTACGGCTTGGTCTACGCCCTCATGTGGGGCGTGCAGCAGGCCGACCTGGGGAACTTCGGCACCAAGACGCTCAAGCCGCTTGTGTGGGGCTTCAACTTTCTGTGGGGCACCTTGCTGGGAGTGCTGGCAAAGAACTTGCTCAATGGCTTCAAGAAAGCCCGCCTCATGAGCCGAGAATACATCAACAACTTCATGCTCAACCGCATCAGCGGTCTTTGCTTCGACTTGATGATAGTGGCCGGCACCGCCGCCATCTCGTTCCAAAACCTCAGCACCATATGGCTGCCGCTGCTGGCGGTGTGCACCGTGGGTGCTGTGGCCACGTTCCACTACCTTCGCAGGGTGTGCCACCACCTCTACCCCGACTACGAATACGAAGGTTTCTTCTCCCTGTTCGGCATGCTCACCGGCACCGCCAGCAACGGCATGATACTGCTGCGCGAGATAGACCCCAAGTTTGAAACTCCCGCCGCAAACAACCTGGTGCTACAAACCATTCCCGCCATCGCCTTTGGCTTCCCCATCCTGCTACTGATGGGCTTCGCGCCATTAAGCTTGAAGAACACCCTTGCCACCCTCGCCATCCTGCTGGCCATCTTCGTTGCTTTCAACCTCTTCCTGTTCCGAACCAAAATATTCAAGAAAAAAGTCAAGCCATGAAAGAAAAAAAGCGCATAGATTGGAAACTGGCACTTGCCGCTGCCGTGGGACTGCTGTTGCTCGTCACTATAGTGCTTTCTACCATCCGCACACGGCAACTCATCAAGAAGACCGAGCAAGTGACAGGCGAGCGCCTGTAGCCATCCCACACCCGCGGGGCGCAGCATCCACAGCATGGCCGGCGCCCATGTTGCGGGGTTAATCTATTTCCAATACCCCTCCTTCTCCCCCATGCAGGGGGAAACAGGAAGCCGCACCTTTCTTGGCCATCCAAGCGGCCGCGGCCAGGGTTGCCGTATTTTCCAAAATGTCAAAGAACTCTCTTCCAAACGTAGACACAGGAAGGAGGGATACTGGGCGAAAGGCTACACTGCACCGCCCACTCCGCATCAAATGCCAACCTTCACCTTGCCCCAATGCCCACCTACCACCTCAACACAAAAAACACAGTACTCTCTCTAATTAATTGTATTTTAATTAATTATATTGTAAATATAATATAATAATATATATTATATATATTGTTTCCTTAATATATTATATAATATTCTCTTTATTAAATACATTTTATATACATATATCAAATATATAACATCTATCAATCATCACACCTATGCCATAGATGGATAGATACACTTTCCTTTCCTCTCGTCTGCCATCCTCTTCCCATACCTCCACTGACGCATTGACGCAAGTTTCGCAAATTTTGAAACTTTTTTCATTTTTCATCCCCCCCGCATTTATCATCAAAGATGAAATATTTTGGTTCGAATGTTTTTTTCTCTTTTTCTCAAAAGTTCGTTTTCTTCGATGACATGCGTCAGTCCTTCGCTTTCCCCAAAAAGCCATTTCGGGACAATGACTTTTGCAAAGATACAACCTTTTTCAGCGTTTTTCTTCCACCTGACGACAAATAATTCCCCACAACTCCACATAACGACACCTGCCATGCAAAAACCTCTTTCCACGGCCCAAGACCTCTCCGCGCCACAAGATTTCTCTACCCCAGCCTAACCCACGCTGGAAAAGCGCTTGGCGGAGCAGCGCCTTTGAGACCCCATTCCATGGCGCAGCCTTTGCCCCTCGCCGCCAAGGGCACGGCAGCACCGTGGCAGCACTACTCCTGCCCGCAAGTGCTGCCACAGTGCTGCCACAGTGCTGGCATGCCATGAAGAAAACGATGGCACCCCCTCTAATACTATGCCGCCACACCAGTTTAAAAAAAGATATTTTGATACCGAATAACAGTCTGTTGAAAACTTTTGTATTTTATTTGCCGCCATGTCGTTTTTTTTATATACCTTTGCAAATAATTTCATAACAGGAAAAACCACAAAAAAACATTAATAATGTCCAAGAATCAAATCGTTAATAAGGATGACATCGTCATCCGCTTTGCGGGCGATTCCGGCGATGGCATGCAATTGTCAGGCACTTTGTTCAGCGACGCAAGTGCCCTGACGGGAAACGACATAGCCACCTTCCCCGACTACCCCGCCGAAATCCGCGCGCCGCACAACACCATAGCCGGCGTTTCCGGCTACCAGGTACACGCAGGCAGCCGCATATACAGCAGCGGCGACAAGGCCGACATCCTTGTGGCCATGAACCCAGCCAGTTTCAAGAGCAACTTGAAATGGGCCAAGAAGGCGGCCACCGTGGTGGTGGACATAGACACTTTCACCGAGGATGCCCTCAAGAAGGCCGGCTACACTGATGACCCCTTCACCGAGGAGTTTGAACGCGACTACACCATCGTGCGCGCCCCCATCACCTCCTTCACCGAGCGCATCGGCAAGGGGATGGATGCCCCCAAGGCCGTCTACGACAAATGCCGCAACATGTTTGCACTGGGCATCATTTTCTTCCTCACTGACAAAACGCTGGACCATACCTTCGCCTACCTCGACCGCAAATTCGCCAAGAAACCCGATGTGGCTGCCCTCAACAAGGCCGTCCTCACCGAAGGCTACGAATATGCCGAGAAACTGGAACTCATACACAGCAAGATAGTGAGCGTGGGCAAGGCGCAAATGCCCGCCGGCCGCTACCGCAACATCACCGGCAACGTGGCCACCGCCTGGGGCCTGCTGGCCGCCAGCGAACGCAGCGGCCGCCGCCTCTTCTTGGGCAGTTACCCCATCACCCCCGCCACCGACGTGATGGTAGAACTCTCAAAACACAAGGCTTTGGGCGCACGCGTGTTCCAGGCCGAAGACGAAATTGCGGGTATCTGCAGCGCCATAGGCGCCAGCTACGCCGGCGCGCTGGGCTGCACCAGCACCAGCGGCCCTGGCCTCTCGCTGAAGAGCGAAGCCCTGGGCCTGGCAGTGATGACGGAACTGCCCCTGGTGGTGGTGGACGTGCAACGAGGCGGCCCCTCCACCGGCCTGCCCACCAAAACCGAACAGAGCGACCTCAACCAAGCCCTCTACGGCCGCAACGGCGAAGCACCCCTGGTGGTGGTGGCCGCCAGCAGCAGCGCCAACTGCTTCTACTGGGCCTACACCGCCGCCAAATTGGCACTGGAGCACATGACCCCCGTCATCTTCCTCAGCGACGGCTATTTGGGCAACGGCTCGCAACTGTTCCGCATACCCAAGGTGGCCGACCTGCCCACCATAACCCCCAAACTGGCCAAGGCCAACGACCCCCACTACAAGCCTTTCCGCCGCGACCCCGAAACCTACGTGCGCGAATGGGCCCTGCCAGGCATGCCTGGACTCACACACCGTGTGGGCGGCCTTGAGAAGAACCCCGACGGCGTGCTCTCCACCGACCCCGAAAACCACTCCCTCATGGTGAAAAACCGCCAAGAGAAAGTGAACCGCGTGGCCAACTACATCCCCAACCAAGAGGTGACTGGCAACCCCGACGCCGATCTGCTGGTGGTGGGCTGGGGGGGCACCGCCGGAGCCCTCACTTTGGCCGTGGAAGAAATGAACCAGGAAGGCAAGAAGGTGGCCTACGCCCACTTCAACTATATATGCCCGCTACCCAAGAACACGGGCGAGATACTGCACCGCTACAAAAAGATAGTAGTGTGCGAACTAAACGGCGGACAATTCCTGGGCTACCTGCGCACGCAATTCCCCGATTGCCCCCTGCGCCAATACAACAAAGTGATGGGCCTGCCTTTCACCGTGACCGAACTCAAAGAGTGCTTCAACAAAATATTGAGCGAATAGCGGCCCGCGGCAAGGCGCGGACGACACTGCCCGCCGCGCCCCGCAAGGAAGACCCTTCTGCCACATACCAATCGTTAATCGACAAAAGAAGTTAATAATGGAACAAAGACATTTCGTCCCCAAGACGGACAAAGCATATACGAGGGCCGACTTCGCCAGCGACCAAATGGTGAAATGGTGCCCGGGTTGCGGCGACCACGCCATACTGGCCTCCCTGCTCAACGTGTTCCCAAAAACACACTATAACAAGGACAACGTTTGCATGGTCTCCGGCATCGGATGCAGCAGCCGCATACCCTATTACGTAGACACCTACGGCTTCCACAGCATTCACGGACGCGCCTGCGCCATAGCCACCGGCATCAAACTGGCAAACCCCTCCTTGAGCGTGTGGATAAACATGGGTGACGGCGACAGCATGGCCATTGGCGGCAACCACCTCATCCACCTGGTGCGCCGCAACATGGACGTGAACGTAACCATCTTCAACAACGAAATTTACGGTCTCACCAAAGGACAATACAGCCCCACCACCAAGTTTGGGCAGGTCACCAAGACCTCACCCTTCGGCACCATAGACTACCCATTCAACCCCGGCGAACTAATCATGGGCGCGCAAGGCACCTTCTTCGCCCGCGCCATGGACGTGAACCCCTCCCTCACCACAGCCATCATGGAAGAGGCCGCGCATCACGACGGCACCAGCGTGGTGGAAGTGCTGCAAAACTGCATGATATTCAACAATGGCACACACGATGCCATCCTCAACCGCGAATGGCGCGAAGAACGCACCATCGTGCTGGAACATGGCAAACCCATGATATTCGGCAAAAACCGCGACAAAGGCCTGCGCTTCAACGGACGCTGTCTCGAAGCCGTCAAGATAGGCGAAAACGGCGTGACGATGGACGACATCATGGTGCACGACGCCACCACCGAGGACACCGGCATTCACATGACGCTGGCACGCATGCACGGCGACCTGCCCGTGGCATTCGGCGTGATACGCAAAGTGGCGAAACCTACCTATACCACCCTCTACGAAAATCAAATGGACGATTGCAAGGCATCGGCCAAATACAAAAACGTGGACGACCTGCTTAATAGCGGCGACACGTGGGAGGTTAAATAACCGCGCCCCGCATTCCCCCCTCAAAAATCCCGCCGCAAGAATGCTGGCGGGATTTTTTCCTTCCCCCGAAGACCCGCAAAAAAAAACGCACCACACGCTACCTACTTTTTTTTTAGTCATGAACATAAAAAATCGTACCTTTGCAACCTGAACCAAAGAAGAATGCACGAATGTAGAATACCCGTAAACAACTAACAACCTTAGTTCTATCATGATTGAGACGCTGACGCAAGGCACGCTGAAATGGCTGCATATCACCAACCCCAGCGAGGATGACTACGACTTCATCCTGGACACCTACCATTTCCACCCCCTGGACATAGAGGACTGCCGTAGCACCACGCAGCGACCCAAGATAGACGAATACGACGACTACTACTTCATCATCCTTCACTTCCCCTACTTCGACAAGATGGGCAAGTTCGTGCGCATTAGAGAAGTGAAAATATTTTGGGGAAAGGACTACATCATCACCATCGGCAAGGCACACTGGGTGGTAAACAAACTATTCGACGAAACCCGGGACGACCTCGCCGAACAAGACGAAGACGCCATGGAGGCCATGAGTTGCAGCGACATGCTGCTCTACAACATCCTCAACCGCCTCATGCTGGAAAGCAACACCCTCATCCTGCGCATAGGCAGCGAGATAGACCTCATCAACTACGACATCTTCAACAAAAAGGCGCGAAACATCATCGAAACCATCAGCGTCACACGCCGCAACATCATCCAACTGAACACCACCTTCAAACCCCAGTTGAGAGTGCTGCACATGTTTGAGAGCGGCGGCATCAAAGGCTTCGTGAACCCACAGGCAAAGGACATGGAGGACTACTGGGGAAACATCCTCGACCAATACCAGAAAATGTTCGACCTAATAGAAGACGACGGCGAACTCATCGAGGGTCTCTCCAAGACGTTCGACTCGTTGCAGGCCAACAAAACCAACGACATCATGCAGCTACTCACCATCTTCAACACGGTGATGCTGCCACTGACAGTGGTCACCGGCTTCCTGGGAATGAACATCACCTTCCCCTTCGACACCCAACACAGCGCCTTTTGGTGGATATTGGCCATCATGTGTCTCATAACCCTGGGGCTGTTCCTATTCTTCCGCGTGAAGACAAACAAATGAAGCGACTGGACATTTTTGTCGCCATGAACGTTTTTTTTCGTATCTTTGCATATCATACCTCCCAAAGAAAGACCTCGATTTTTCTTTGCAGCGAAATGAATATTAAATGAATATCAACAAAAAGAAAAAATGGAAATAACCGGAAGATTAATCAAAATACTGCCAGAGACGCGCGGCGAAAGCACCCGCGGTCCGTGGGTGCGCAGCGGCTTTGTCATAGAAACAGAAGAGACCTACCCCAAAATGCTTGCTTTCTCCAGCCTGGGAGAAGACCGCGCGGCCATGCTGGGCGGTCTCCCTATGAACGGCCTTGTCAGCGTCACTTTCGTCCCCGAAAGCCGCTCCTACACCGACCGGAACGGCACCGAACGCTGGAGCACCGACCTGCGTTTCCTGCGCGTGGAGACCTTAGGCTCCTCCACCCCTGCGGCACAACCCGCGCCCAGCGCCCCCACACAGGCCGCCCCCGCGCAAAACCCAGGCTTCGCGCAAACGCCACAGATGCCCAAAACCGACAACGACGACCTGCCATTTTAAAGCCAAGTGGACAAAAAGGAACTGCGCCAACTGGTGCGCGATGCGAAACGCGCCGTGCCTTTCGAAGAAAAAGTGGCGCGCTCGCGCAGCATCATGGCCAAGGCGGAAGAACTGCCCCAGTTTCAAGCCGCTGACCTCGTGCTGCTCTACTGGAGCATGGACGACGAGGTAGCCACACACGAATTCGTGGAACGTTGGCACATCCGAAAAACATTGCTGCTGCCCTGCGTGGAGGGCAACGACCTGCTGCTGCGCCCCTACACGGGGCCACAGTGCCTGCGACCAGGGCCGCAATTCGGCATCGGAGAACCCACAGGGCCCCTCTTTGAAGAATTGGACAAGGTGAAACTGATAGTGGTGCCAGGTGTGGCGTTCGACCGCCAACGCAACCGCTTGGGGCGCGGGCGCGGTTTCTACGACCGCCTGCTGAAAAGCACACCAAACGCCTTCAAGGTGGGTGTGGCATTCCGTTTCCAAATGTTCAACACCTTACCCGTGGAGCCGTTTGACGTGCCCATGGATGCCGTGGTAAGTGAAGACGAAACCCTAATCTGACGCATAAAACGCCCACCCTTTAGTTTAGTTCCCTGCCGCCATGCCCATGTTCCACACCCCACAGCCGCGCCGCTTCCACTACGAACCACGCTTCTACGACCCCGAAAAATAAAATTGGTACGCGTTGAAACACAAATACACGGCAGAAAAAGCCGCCGAGGATGCCGATGCCGGCACGGAAGAAAAAGCCGCAAGCACCTCAGCAAACGACGGGAACGACCTTGAATACTATCTGCGTCGCGTGCGCCAGTTGGACCGCGAGGACCGCGAGAAACGCTCCAAGCTCACCCCCTCGGACTTGCTGCGCAAGCGAAAGATGCCCACCTTCAACTACCGCCCCCGCTTTGCCGGCGATATTGGAAGCGAATCCTCCACCTCCCCCTCCGGCGCCGAGAGCCAAGAACAGCGGCAACACACGCGCAAGCGTAAGATGTCACGCCGCTTCGACATAGGCGACATCGACTACATGAAACCCGTACCGGCAAGCAAAATCATGCTCTACGCCCTCGCCGCCACACTCTTGCTGCTTTGGATTCTACTGTAGAACAAACCACCGCCGAAACATAAACCAACCAACACACAAATGTTCGTCACGCTATTAAAATCCAAAATCCACCGCGTCAACGTCACCGAAGCCGACCTGGACTACATTGGCAGCATCACCATAGACAGCGACCTCATGGACGCCAGCGGCATCATTGAGAACGAACGGGTAGACATATACGACATCAACAATGGCAACCGCATCAGCACCTACGCCATACGTGGCGAAGCGGGCAGCGGCGTGATAGGCATCAACGGAGCCGCTGCACACCAAGTGCATGTGGGCGACCTCATCATCATTGCCTCCTACGCCATGATGACGCCCGACGAGGCCAAGACCCACAAACCCACCGTCATCTTCCCTAAAGACAACAAAATATAATCGCCAATGAAAAAGAAGACGTCCAGCATCTTGCAGTTTGTCATATTCATTGGCATTGGCATCTTCTTTATCTATTGGTTCCTCCTGAAACTGGACCCAGAGCAGAAACAAGCCATTTGGCTCTCCTTCGTCTCTGCCAACTACGGCTGGGTGGCCGTGGGGATGATCGTGTGTCTCCTCAGCCACTTCGTGCGCGCCGCGCGCTGGCAGTTGCTGTATGCCCCCATCGGATGCCGCCCCGGCCTAGGCAACACCTTCGGAGCCGTGGTGGTGGCATACTTGGCCAACCTGGCGTTTCCGCGCTTAGGCGAGGTGATGCGCTGTGCGGTGTTGCGCACCAGCAGCGGCATCCCCATGGAGCAGTCGCTCGGAACCGTCATCACCGAGCGCATTGTGGACATGCTCTGCTTCGTTCTCATCGTGCTGCTGGGGCTCGCCGTGGTGTACGACAAACTGAAAGACTGGCTCTATCACATCGTACTGGACAGCTGTAAGATCCCCCCTCATACCGTGGCCGTTACGCTGGCAGCGCTGGCGGCATTCTGCGTGGTGGCGTTGCTCTTCTACCTCTTCGCCTACAAGCGGCTATTGAGACACAAGCCGTTCCAAAAAATAAGCAGCCTGCTGCGGGGGTTATCTGGCGGCATCAAGAGCATCCTCCATCTGGGCCACAGGAACTTCTTCCTTTTCGTTGCCTACAGCATTTGTCTCTACGGCCTATATATCCTTGGTGGATACATTGTCTTCCGCGCTTTCCCCGAAACCGCCGGTCTCCCCTTTGAGGCAGCGTTCATGCTCTACCTATTTGGCAGCGTGGGTATGGCGTTTTCGCAGGGCGGCATAGGCATCTACCCCGTCTTCGTGGCACAGTCTCTCTCCATCTATGGCGTGCCTGCCGCGGTGAGCACCGCAGCGGGATGGCTGCTGTGGGGGTCGCAACAGGCCGTGGTGGCAGCGGCAGGCATGGCGTTCCTCGTCTATTTCTCCATCATAAAGAACAAGAAAAAACAAGAAGTGATGATGCCCCCCGAAAATACAACAAGCATGACGCGATGAGCCAACTAACAGACATAGAACGCAAGATAGTGACGCTACCTCAGTTGCAGGATATTCTCCGTCACCGCCATTTTGGCGAATGGGTGGTGTTTACCAACGGCTGTTTCGACATCCTTCACCGCGGCCACCTAACCTACCTCGCCGCTGCGCGCGATTTAGGCGGCGTGCTGGTGGTGGGGCTCAACAGCGACGCCAGCGTGCGCCGTCTAAAAGGCCCTTCGCGCCCCGTCAACGATGAGCGCAGCCGCGCCCTCCTGTTGGCCGCCTTGCAGTGTGTGGACTACGTGACGCTTTTTGACGAGGACACACCACTCAACCTCATCTCCGCTATCATGCCCGACGTGTTGGCGAAAGGAGGCGACTACACGCGCGACACCATCGTGGGCGCCAGCCTCGTGGAGAGCCATGGCGGCAAGGTGGTGACCCTACCCCTGGTGGATGGTTTCTCCACGACAAAAGTGATAGAAAAAGTCTCTTCCCAAACAACCATATAAATAATAGCCATGAAAAGATCTCCTCTGTTTTTCCTGCCCCTCGCACTGCTATGGCTGCTGCCGCTGGCATCGCCGGCACAAGTGTTCGACTTCAGCGTGATAGGCGGTGCCACGTTCAGCCAAATAGACGGTGACAAGTCGGCGCATTTCAACCACATTGGCTACCAAGCAGGCGTGGCAACCTCCTTCCCCCTGGGCGGACACGGCAGCAAACTAAGAATGCATGTGGAGATTGGCACCATCCAAAAAGGATCCGAGATAGACAACGAAATTCTCTCACGCTCCATCTCGCTCAACTATGTGCAAGTGCCCCTGATGATTACCTACTGCCTTGCCGATCAAGACTACCATTTCGGCGGCCTGCGCTTGGGAGCGGGTTTCGCTCCGGGAATATTGTTCAAAGCCCAAGTGAAGACGGACGGCGTGGTGGACGCCGTCGTTGAAGGCAACTATCAACCCCTCGACGTGCTGCCGTTCGTGGCCGAGGCCCGATACATGTTCGGGCGCCACATAGGCATCGCCGTGCGCTACTACTACTCACTCATACACATCGACAAGAACAGCAGCGAGGGCACCTACCGTATCCTGCGCTCCAACAAGGGCCAGTTCAGCAACCTGCTCTTCTGTGGCCTCTACCTACGCTTCTGACGACCCCCGTTAGCAATAAACTCTTTATTTAATGAAAACATAAAAAAACAATAACATATTATGGAACACATCCGTTGTCTTATCATAGGTGCCGGCCCTGCAGGCTACACCGCTGGCATCTATACCGGACGCGCCGACATTCACCCCGTTCTTTACGAGGGTCTCACCCAAGGCGGCCAACTCACCATCACCACGCAGGTGGACAACTACCCAGGCTTCCCCCATGGCGAATCGGGGCCCAACATCATGGGTAACATACGCCAACAAGCCATCAAATGCGGCGTGGAGATGCGCCGCGGACTCATCAAGTCGCTCGACCTTTCCAAACGCCCCTTCATCGCCATCGACGAGAAGGAGAATGCCCTTGAGGCTGACGCCATCATCCTCGCCACCGGCGCCGAGTCGCGATGGCTGGGTCTTGAGAGCGAGGCACGGTTTCGCGGGCAAGGCGTGAGCAGCTGCGCCACTTGCGACGGCTATTTCTATAAGAACATGGACGTTGCCGTGGTGGGCGGCGGCGACACGGCATGCGAAGACTCCAACTACCTGGCTGGTATGTGCCGCAAGGTGTACCTTATTGTGCGTCGCGACGTGCTGCGCGCCTCCAAGCCCATGCAGCACAAGGTGTTAAACAATCCTAAAATAGAGGTGCTTTGGAACACGCAGACCGAAGAAATCTGCGGCACCGACCTGGACGGCGTCACGGGTGCTAATCTGAGGAACAAAATTACGGGTGAAACGCGCCACATCGACGTGGCAGGCTTCTTCGTGGCCGTGGGCAACAGTCCCGCCACCGCTTTCCTCAACGGACAACTGGATCTCGACGAGCAAGGCTACATCAAGGTGCAGTCTCCCAGTTCGCACACCAGCGTGGAAGGAGTGTTTGCCTGCGGCGACGTGTGCGACCCCCACTACCGGCAAGCCATCGTGGCCGCCGGCAGCGGCGCCAAGGCGGGCATGGACTGTGAACGCTGGCTTAACCAATAACAAGGAAACACCCACCGACGGGAAAGGCAAAGGGGTTATGCTCATGAACGGATTGGCACATACGTTGAAGAGAGGCATCGCGCTGCTGGCGCTGTTCCTATTGCCTGCCGCCATGCCCTCCGCCTATGCACAGCGACCCGACTTCTCTATACAAAGGAATGCGGGGTCGCCAGTTCCCGCCGAAAATGACACCACCGCCGACAGCGCACGGACTCTCTCCTTGCAAGGCATCGTGTACAACCACAAGGAAGTGTCTAACGAGGAGGCAGCCGCCATGGTAAACATTTTTCATTCCGTGCCCTTGGCGGCATGGGTGGAAACAATGAGCCATCCCCCGTCCAATCCATATGGCGCGCACCATGCCGACCCATTGGAGGCGCTCGAGACCCCAAGCCTTTCCCGTGGATACGGACAAGCACATTACTTTCTTTTTTGGCAACCAACGGACGCGGGGATAGGCTTTCGCTACTTGCCCAACCCTTTCCCCGCCTACAGCCAAAGAGTGGACTCCGTGCCGTTCTACCAAACGCGCACGCCTTACACCCGCCTTGCTTTTGGCAGTTCGCTCCACAACGACTTCCGCCTACAGGCAGCCCACACACAGAACGTGGCGCCCCGCTGGAACGTGGCGCTCAACGGGGAATTCATCAAGCGCGATGGCGTTTACACCCGCAGCGGCGTAAACGACCGCTTCTATCACCTCACCACCAACTACTACAGCCACGATGCGCGCTACC
>JAXFQM010000088.1:0-6638 GCA_034178965.1 Bacteroidales bacterium
GACACGCTGCTTTGGAGCCAAAACACGCGCAGCGGCGTGCCGGTAAACCTATACGAGGCCGCCAGCCGATGGCTCTTCACCTCCCTTTTCGTGCATCAAAGCTACAACACCGTGCGCCAGCTTGACAGCCTCGCCACCCCGCGTACGCTGAACACCGGCGTCATAGGCTTCGACGTGCAGTTTGACAGAAACAAGCGCAACTTTTCCGACTCCGACCCCTCACAGTTCACCCTTTTCTTCTACGACACCGCACACACGCAAGACAGCACTTCGCTGCAATCCCTCTCGGGGCGTCTCTTTTGGACCAACGACGCCTACCCCTCCTCCCGCTGGCGCAACCCTTTCGTGGTCACGGTGGGTGTGAAGCCCGAGGTGGCGTGGTCAGTGGTGGATGCCGACTCCCGCCGCCTGGCATCGGTGACGCCATTTGCCCAAGGGCGCCTGCAGATGGGGCTTTCTACGCTGTCGCTTCAGGGCGAAACAACAGCGGGCTCATATCGCAGCGGCGACCACCGCGCGGCCCTTGCGTGGGGCATGCCGCTGGGATGTCGCCTGCGCGTAGGCTTGGATGCCGTGGCACAACGGCAGAGCCCGACCATTTTCTACTACCATTTCAGCGGCAACCATGCTCGGTGGAACTACGATGACGGGCACTATGCCAAACAAGGATACACGAGTTTGGGAGTGAACATCGACTTTGCACGCGACACCTCCTCGTCCACCCCTTGCCTCTCCCTCGCTGCGCGCACCTCCCAAGTGGACAACCTCGTGCTGCACACCGGCTCCCCGCTCGACCCCTTCGTGCAGCATGCCGACAAGGCCCTGCTGCTGCAAATTTCGCTAAAAGCTAACCTCTCCTGGCGCTGGCTGCATGTGGACCTGTTCCAGTTGGTTCAGAGCACCGACCGCGACGACCTGCTCCACGTGCCTCTTTTCGCCAGCAAAAACTCGCTCTACGCCGACTTCCCTCTCTTTCATGGAGCCATGCGCGTGCAGGCTGGCCTGGATGCCCGCTACTTCACCTCCTTTGCCGCCGATGAATGGAACGCCTACTACGGCATCTTTCTACCTCAAGACAATACGAAAATCGGCGGTTATCTGTGGGCGGACCTCTTCCTAAACGCGCAGATAAAACGCGCCACTTTCTACGTGAAACTGTCGCACTTCAACGCGCCCCTCGTCTCCACCCCGCGCTATTTCACGTTGCCGCACTATCCAGGCGAGGACCTTGGCCTGTACTACGGCATCGTCTGGCAATTCTACAATTAATCACGCCGCCATATGGTAATCCGCATCTCCAGCACAGACGACCCACGCTTGACCATGTACCGCAGCCTCACGGCCGGCCCCCAACGCCAAAGGCAAGAGGAGGAGGGCGGCTATTTCATCGTAGAAAGCCCTAAGGTGATAAGCCTTGCCCTCACCACCGGCCATAGGCCGCTCTCATTGCTGTGCGAGGAAAAGCATATCCTTGGTGATGCCGCCGAGGTCATATCCCGTTGCGGCGACATCCCCGTGTACACCGGCCCGCGCGAAGTGCTCTCCGCCCTCACGGGCTACCCCCTCACCCGCGGCGTGCTGTGCGCCATGCTCCGGCCGCCGCTGCTCCAAGCCACCGAGCTGTGCAACCGATGCAGCCGCATGGCCGTCATCGACGGCGTGTCTGACTCGGCCAACATCGGTGCCATTTTCCGCGCCGCCGCCGCACTGGGCCGCGACGGCATCTTGCTCACCCGAACCAGTTGCGACCCTCTTCTTCGCCGCAGCGTCCGTGTGTCCATGGGCTCGGTGTTTATGCTGCCGTGGTCGTGGGTGGACGACCCTATCGGCACGCTGCGCGCCGTCGGCTTCTCACTGCTGGCCATGGCATTGTCGCCACACGCCATTCCCTTGGACAGTCCCGAACTGAAGACGCTACGCAAAACGGCCATTGTGATGGGTGCTGAAGGCGATGGACTGGCGCCAAAGGCCATTCGCGCGGCCGACTACGTTGTACAAATTCCCATGATGCGGGGAGTGGACTCGCTGAACGTGGCCGCCGCAGCGGCCGTGGCTTTTTGGGAACTTCGTTGAGAAGGGCGTAGCACAACGATGCCCGCTGTTGGCGCGCCGCATCTCTGGCCGTTAGCCAGTGGCATGGCAGCACCTTGCGGGCACACATTTCCTGCTCATCTCCCACCTATGTGGGAGGTGAGTGCTGTCTGCTCTCCCCTTGCCTTGGCTTGCGGACCTTGCACGGGCGCCACCTCCATTTCCTACGGCGCAGGCTTTAGTGCCGCCCACCAATGCGGAACACCCAGGCATGCTGGCTGACAATGTCTCGGGGGCTGAGGGAGGAGAGGTCTACAACGAGGCGATCGCCTCGGCGGGAACAAGGTAAAGGCTTATCGCAGCCAAGCAGGCTCGCAACGGCGATGTCTGTGTGTCCTTCGTCAGCAGGGCAAGGGACAACAATGCTATTGCCAAGTGGCTGCAGGGCAATGGCGTAGAGATACCCGTTGTTTGCGGTGAAGCAGACTTCGGGCGCTTGCCACGTTATTTCGGCCTGCCATCCCGTAGCACTTTTCATGGGTGCGGCGGGCTGTCCGTTGACGGCGCAAAGCAGGCTGCATGAGGCGTCTATGTCGCATTCGCTGTAACGCACGCAGACTTGATAACATCCTGCTTTTAGGCGCACGGCCCGTCGCAAGGGCGCATCTTTAGTCGCCGTGGCTTGCATCACCGTATCGGCCTTATGTGTTGCTCCACGGCCCACTACGGTGAGGGTGGCACTGTCGTCGGCATCCAACAGAAAGAGGTAGTCGCCATTGCCTTCCACTTGCAAGGTTCCGTCCCAAGTGATTTGGAAATGGTCTTCTGTGGCGTGGGGCCAAGGTCCGTTACGCACCCAGTCGAAGAGGATGACGCTATCGACGCGGTGACGGGTTTCTTGCCGCGTTTGCATGGGTATGCCTGCACTGCGTGCCCCGTAGATGGCCTCACCATTCACAGAGAGCCATTCTCCCAATTCCAAAAGGCGCTCTTGCTGCAGGAGGGGGATGCTTCCGTCGGCCGAGGGCGACACGTTGAGCATTAGACCTCCTCCCATGCTCACCAACTGGGCGAAGTGACCAATGAGTTGGTCGGCGCTTTGGTAGTCTTCGAGCGGGCTGGCGCGGTTGAGGCCAAAACTGCGCGCGATGCTGCGGCATTCGGCCCATGGACGTTGTGTCTCGTTGATGCCGCTGCTATATTCGGGGGTGAGGTAACCTTGGTCCCAATCTTTCCCCATGCGGTTGTTTGCGATGGCGTCATTACCCACCACGGCCTTGTGGTAGCATGTCATCTCGCTGGCATGCAGCTGCCGCGCGGTGAAATCCCAGTCGCCATCGGCGAAAATCAGTTCGGGACGGTAGTGATCCACTATTTCCTTGAATTGCGGCAGCATGTGACGCGTTACATAGTTTTCCAGCATGGCGGTGTCTTGGTCCACGGTCCAACGAAAGAGGGGGTTAGTCCACTCGGTGAGGGAGTAGTAGAGTCCCACGCGCAGGCCTTCTCTATGCGCCGCTTGGCACAGTTCCCCCACCATGTCCCTTTTCGCTGGTGTGTTCATCACGTTGTAGTGGGTGTATTTTGAGGGATAAAGGCAAAACCCGTCGTGGTGCTTGGTGGTGAAGACGAAGTAGCGTGCGCCAGCCCTCTTGAAGAGACGCATCCACTGTTCGGCACCGAACAGTTCGGCCTTGAAGAGGGGCATGTAGTCGAAGTATCCAAAGTCGTTGCCGTATACGCGCTGTTGAAAAAGGATGCGTTGCGTGTCGTTGCTCACAAGGCCTTTGTAGAACCATTCGGCATACTGTTCCCTGCCGCTGTAGGAGGGAATGGAGTAGAGACCGTAGTGTACCATGATGCCCAATTTGGCGTCGGCGAACCATTGCGGATACTGCGCCTTGGCCTGCGGCAGCAAACAGGACAGCGCAAGGAGAATCATCATGTAAAGGCTTTTCTTCATGGGATGTTTGGTTGTGTGGTTAGAGAATAGGATTGGTCGGGCTCCTGGTAGTCGCCCCTGCTGTCGGACAAACTGTACCCTATGGCTTCGAAGCGGCGGCGCAATTCGTTGCGGTACACGCGAATGTCATCAGCACCGGTCAATTTGCCGTCGTAGATGCGGTATAGATTGCGGTCTTCAGAAGGGGAAATATTGGGCATGACCACATTGGCTCCCGCCAGTATGCCTTTTTCGCGGCCTGTAGGGTCGAGACTGCCGAGAGCGGTAGTGGCAGGCAGCAACACATGTGGATGGAGGAGCCTCACCAGCGAAAGTAGCCGCAACGTGACCTCCACGCTGCCATTGGGCTCGTGGGCGAAAGGCGTGTCTTTCGTAGCCACAAAGGGGCCTATACCGAACATTTCGGGGCGGAAGGAGCGGACAAACTGTAGGTCTTTGTATATCGTGTCCACATTTTGACGAGGCGACCCCACCATGAATCCAGCGCCCACCTGGAAGCCTATTTCGCGCAAGAAGCGCAGGCACTGCATTCGGTGTTCAAACGAAAGTTCGGCCGGGTGCAGGTAGGCATAATGGCTTGGGTCGGCGGTTTCGTGACGCAAGAGGTAGCGGTTGGCACCGGCGTCGAAAAGGGCTTGGTAACTTTCCCTGCTCCGCTCGCCCAGCGAAAGGGTGATGGCGCAGTCGGGAAATTCCTTGCGCATGCGCCGCACTATGGGCAGCAGGCGCGCATCGGTGAAATAGGGGTCCTCGCCGCCTTGCAGCACAAAGGTGCGCAGACCGCTTTCGTAGCCCCTATGACAACAAGCGAGGACGGTCTCCTCATTTAAGCGGTAGCGCGGAAGCGAGACATTATCACGGCGTATGCCGCAATAGAGACAATTGTTTCGACAATGGCTGCTTAACTCGATGAGTCCGCGCAGAAACACCACTTTGCCATAAGCGTCTTGCGCCACCTTCCTCGCCTCGGCGTGGAGATGTTCCACCGCCTCGCCCACAGGCGCGTCCAACAGCGCACGCAACTGCTCTGGCGTGACGTCTTGTGTGCGGCGCACGGCATCCACCATTTCCTTTAACCGTTCAGTATCATCGTTTAGCATGGCAACACCCTTTCGTTTTTCCGTTTGCAAAGTTACGAACTTTATTTGTATTGGCACAATTTGTTTTCACTTTCCACGTTATATAATAATATGATGAAGCATGTCATAAACACTCTGAAAAATAACCCAACGGCACGCTAACTCTTGTTCCCCATGGCTTTCCAACCCAACCCGCTAACGACACTTGCCGAACACTATGTGAACGACACCGACACCTCGCTGTTCCTCACCGGAAAGGCGGGGACGGGCAAGACCACCTTCCTGCGGCACATAGTGGAAACCACCCGCAAAAGGTGCGTGGTGCTGGCACCCACGGGTGTGGCGGCCATCAACGCGAGGGGCAGCACCATTCACTCCTTTTTCCAACTGCCCCCGTCGCTGTTCATCCCTGAAGAGCCCAACTTGATGCTGACTTTCAAGGCAGAAAGAACATTCCGCCCCATGAGAAAGGACAAACTGAAGCTGATAGAAACGTTGGACCTCGTGATTATAGACGAAATAAGCATGGTGCGCGCCGACCTTATGGACGCCATTGACGACAAACTGCGCACGCTGCGACGCTGCGACAAGCCTTTCGGTGGCGTACAACTGATGATGATTGGCGACGTGCACCAACTGCCGCCCGTGGTGACGGCGCAAGAAGAGACGCTTTTGGCGCGCGCCTACCCCTCCCCTTTCTTCTTCCATAGCAGAGCCTTGAGAAAGGTGAACTATGTGACCATACAACTTACGCATGTGCATCGGCAACAAGACCCCACTTTCGTGAACCTGCTTAACGACGTGAGAGACGGGCTTTTCTCCGAAGAAACGATGCGCGCATTGAATGGCCGGCTCTTCCCCAACTTCCATCCCTCGGGGGAAGAGAATTACATACGGCTCACCACCCACAACCGGCAAGCCGACCTGTATAACGAGCAGCAGTTGGCCGCCCTGCACGGCAAGGCGCACACCTTCAACGCCAAGGTGGAGGGCAACTTTCCAATAAGCAGCATGCCCACCAGCCCTACACTGACACTGAAGGTGGGAACGCAGGTGATGTTCGTTAGGAACGACACCAGCGGCGCGCACCGCTACTACAACGGCAAGATATGCGTGGTGGTGGATTTCAACGACGAAAGTGTCATTGTGCGCGACATTGATGGGGAAAATATCGCCGTGGGAATGGAGAGGTGGGAAAACCTCTCGTACTCTATGGAAAAAGACGGAACGATAAAGCAAACGGCGGACGGCAGTTTCACGCAATACCCCCTGAGACTGGCGTGGGCGGTGACCGTACACAAGGCGCAAGGCCTCACCTTCGACCACGTAATAGTGGATGCCGCGGCAGCCTTTGCTTACGGGCAAGTGTATGTGGCTCTCAGCCGCTGCCGCTCGCTGGAGGGACTGGTGCTGGTGACCCCCATCACTCGCCACTCCGCCTTCGGAAATGACGACGTAAACTCCTTCGTCAGCGGCCTCAACACCGCGGAAGAGGCCCATCAACGGCTGGCGGCATGCAAGACTGAATACTACATGGAACGTCTCAACGAATTGTTTAACATGGA
>JAXFQM010000193.1:0-4523 GCA_034178965.1 Bacteroidales bacterium
CAGCACGGCTGGAAAGGCAGATGAAAAGCAGTTGAAAAAGATAGAGCGCTACATGAGCGCAAAAACAATGGAGCAGTACCGCACAGGCACCGCATCGCTGGAGGATGTAAAAAAAGAAGTGGCGCATACGCTTTTCATCAAAGCCGCGGAATACGATAGGGAACAATACAACGCCAACCGCTCACTTTTCAACGCAACAGGGCAAAACAACTATCAAATATTAGACATTGCTGAATTGAGGAAAATAGTGCAGCCCATCCAAAGATAGCATGGCATTCCCTCACGCCGCCACTCATACAGCACCAGCACGAAACTGCCTGCCTCTTCCCAACATTGCCTGCACTGCGTTCACGCCACAAGCCCCCTTTGACTAAACATATGATTTTGAGTTGACAATGCCAAACAAGACGCACTAACACATTTGCAAAACATTACTATTTTTTCTAACAATCGAAAAAAAAATAGTAACTTTGCATCGTCATTTCTATACAAAAAAAACATAAATATGAAGCTTAAAGTATTTTCTTTCTGTTCGGTCATAGTTTTTTTAGCAACAATGCTATTTGATATTAATGTAGCGTTAGCACAAGAAAAACAAACGGAAGCCAGCGTAAACCGCGAATACCAAAACATCATCATGCAATATTTGCAAAAAGACGTCAATGAACGCCAAGCAAATATGCGCGAAAAAGCAGAAGAGATGCTTTTGGCCCTGCCACGCAACCGCAAACTATACGACGAAAGCAAAATTGAAGTCAACGCTGAAATGGTGAACGACACCAACGAACAAGGCGGCACCGAACTGAACTACGTGATAACCATAAACTACAACTGCAGAAATAAACAAGGCGGCACCGATGACTATGGTAGCGGCAAATACTTATTGGACCAAAGCAACAGCAGCCTGGCTTTATGCGAATTGACCCAGGAACTGCTTATGCAATATAATGACGACCTTTTCATCAAAGGCAAAGATGTCACAATAGAAATCACCGGCTCAACCGATGAGACGCCAATAAAGAAAAAAATAGAATACTTGGGAGAATATGGCGATTATCAATACGAACCCACCCATTTCAACGGCGAAGACGTGCGCGTGAGCATCAACGACAGCATCGACATCACCACCAATGCACAATTGGCCTATATTCGTGCACAAGGCATACGCACCTACTTGGACAAAATACCTACCCTGCAAAAGACCAACAACAGTTATAAATTCATCACGCGCTGCTATGCCGACACAGGAAGCACTTTCCGCCGCAGTGGCATCGTGATTACACTGCACAGTCCTTTCACTGACCAAATATCCTACATGAACGACAAACTCATACAGGATGAATTCATAGAATACAACATTCCCGTTCGCAAGGCAGGAAGTAACGCCAACACCTTTGCGGTCATCATTGCCAACGAAAATTATGAAGCACCTCTCCCCAACTGTCCCTACGCTTGGAGAGACGCAACAGTGATGCGCGAATACTGCGTCAAGACGCTTGGTATACCAGAACGCCACGTGCGCATATTGAAGAACGCCAGCATAGAACAAATACAAACGAAGGGTATTGAATGGTTGAAAGACATCCTAAAGGCCGTGAATGGGGAAGCCAACCTAATTGTCTATTACAGTGGCAACGGCATTTCTGATTTCAACTACAACCCTTACCTCATCCCCTACGGCATGGACTTGAAAAAAGTGCGTACTTGGCGCGGCAAAGCTGCCGTGGACGTAACCTCCCAGTTGAGCAAGCATGACACAAAGGAATTTCTTGCTGAATGTCTTCCCGTGGACTCGTTATGCGCAAGGTTCAACCGTGTGTTGGCCAACAACGTCACATTCATCTTCGATGCAGGCTTCAATGGCTACCAGCGCGACGGAGACATGTTGGTGGATTTGAAACATACTGAAAAGAAGCCCCGCGGACTGCGCCTGCGCAACGACATTGTCATATTCAATGCCGCGGATTATAATCAAACGGCATACAGTTACGACCAACAAAAGCATGGCTTTCTCACCTATTTTATGTGCAAGGAACTCAAGCGCACCAAAGGCAACATCACCTATGGCGAGTTATTTGAAAATATCAAGCAACTCATGAGTTACGAAAGCAGCCTGCAAGGTAAGTTGCAGGAACCCACTGTAATTGGTGGCGGCAAGATAAAAGAGTCTTGGCAAATGAAAAAGTTCATCAACTAAATATGCCCATATTTAGTTGATACATATTCCCCTTATGCAGAAACGTCTCCCGCGTAAGGGGAATTTTTCTTTTACCCTAACGCCCATCCCCTGCCACACTACAACAGGCGCTTTACCCCCATCGACCATTATTTGTTGCAACCATGACGCTATCGGCAAAAGGCCTATATTTTTCTGAGGTATTCCGATATACTGCGTTAGTATAATCCTTTGACAATCATATTACGCACCTGAAAAAGTTTGCATCAATCCAAATAGCATTTTGGATTATTGATTTCCCACCTTGCTGATGCCAAAAGAGAAACGGCGCTGCAACCTGCCTTTGAATTGGGAAAGGACAAGGAAATACAACGCAACAGCCGCCAACGTAATAAGGACGGCAAGCGGTTCACTATCCATCACTGCCAAAAGGGACATGATACAACCCAACAACAGCATTGCTGGGGCAATATATGCCCACCACACTGCGATAAACCCCAATCTTTCGTTTACGGAGACCTCTACCTTGTCGCCCTGATGGTATTGCTCCCACTCTGAAGTATCTATCACCATTTCCCTGTCCCTATTCTCGGAAAAACCGCAATGGGCATGCGCACTGCACGAGCCGCAAGCACTCATCGTGGTAACAAGCACTTTCACAGCACCTTGTTGCGTGGAAAGCACTGTGCCCTCGTGTTTGGCTATTTCTTTCATCGTCCTTCTTTTTTGTTATGTCGCTGCACGGCCAGTTGCGCCATCTTGCGCTGCACGAGCGTAGTGGGATATGTCTTGCAGTTTTTCACGCATTGGCCCGAAGCGTTGATGTGGTAGGTTTCGTTTTCGTACACGACAGAGGCACGGCCATATTCAAATGGCGAGCAAGGCCCAAACATAAACGGTATTACCTCATTGTTTCCTTGGTCAATATATCCCCACCCCATATTAGTGGACACTGGCGCCAAACCATCTGAAAAGCGAAATGCCGACTTGTATTGTATGGGCACAACCACCTTTCCTTTCTTGTTGATGAAGCCCACCTTGCCATCCTTCTCCACCAAGGCAAGGCCGTCGTGGAACCTATAGGCATCGGGAAGCATTTTCTGGTTCTCATACTCCAGCGGCAAGACAAATTTACCACGTTTATTTATGATGCCACATCGGTCTCCGCGTTGAACGCTTGCGTATCCATCCATGAAACTGCTTGCGTTTTGGTACTTGCCAAAACGTTCCCGCCCCTTCATGTCAAGATACGTCTGCACGCTGTCGCGCTGAACGACGTAGTATCCTTCGCCATAACTTATTACATCATTATAGACGAAAGAAGTAATTTGTCTTCCTTTACCGTCGAACATGGCGATAAGTCCGCTTTCCTCGTCGCGTGCGAAAATGCGTCCCATATACATGCCCGATAGATAGGCGTACTTGATTGGGAGTACCTCCTTGCCGTTGGTGTCTATGAGTCCCATTCTGTCATATCGCTTCACCACGGCACGACCCTCCTTGAAAGGGAACGCATATTCATACACGGCTGGTAATACCATGCGCCCCGTTGTGTCGATGAAGCCATATACAAAGGTGAGACTGTCACGGAGCACACTCACCACGGCGCGGCCTTCAAAGAAACTGGAGGCCGACAGCCATTGCGGGGTAATCATTTCCCGTCCAGTAGTGTCGTAGTAGCCAAAAAAATCACCTTTGCGCACCTTGATGATGCCTTCGGTAGGGTAAACAATTTCTTGGAACACGCAAGGTAGTATTTCTTTGCCCTGTTTGTTTATCAAGCCTACTTTCTCATAGTCGTCCAGCACCAAGCAAAAACCGTCGTGGAACTCGTCTACAAACTTGTATTTTGGCGGCACAAGTTCCGTACCATCTTCCCTTTTAAAGCCAAAGAGTCCGTTGCGGTGGGTTGTTTGGATGCCGTCAATAAAAACGAGTTCGCAGCCGCAGGCTTCATCGTCCACATACTTTTTGTTCTGCTTCTTTTCCTGCGCCTGCAGTGTGAAAATAAAGAGAATTGTATAGCACAAAAGCATCCACGTGCGTCGCATACCTTTAAACTTATGTTTTTTTTGATTTACTAAATAACTTCCAACTCTTTTTCTGGAAGCCAACCCGTGTTGCCGTCGGAGATGCGTATCTTACTCCATCCTTCGGCGCGGTCTTCCACCCACACCTTGGTACCCTCATGCAAAACCATCTTGTCCAATCCACCCCTATCCGGGGAACTTTTCACCATCGCTGCTGGAGACATCACGATGGCTTCCGAAGAGATAGACACGTTATGAGCACGATTCGCTGCAGCAGCGCCAACAATCACCAGCAGCAGCAACAGGGCGCTGCCACT
>JAXFQM010000216.1:0-5409 GCA_034178965.1 Bacteroidales bacterium
TCTTTGTTTTGGTGTTTGGAGTAGATTTTCTCCATTTCTTGCAGTTGCTCCTCGAGGCTAAGCCCTGTGGCCGTAGAGAACCATAGGCGCGCCACGGTGTGCAGCAGGTTACGCTCAGGTTCGCCCACTTCGCTGCCGTTGAGGACGTGGATGCTGCCCGAAGGGTTGTCGAAATAGCGGCGCGTGCGCAGTTGGCCAGCGTATTCGTCTATGGCGAGGCGCAGTGCATCGCGTTGGCTTTCGACTTCGTCGTTCACGATGACGAGGTCTATGAACAAACTGCGGCTCTTGTAGTATTCGAACGCTTGAAGCATTTCCTTGACAAAAGCGAATTGCTCGGCCTTGTTTATCTCTAACAGCAGCAAGGGCAGGTCGCCGCTAATGCCATATCTCCATAGTCCGCGTTGCGAGAGGGTGTTTTTAGCCATGTAGCCTCTGCGCTCCATGCCGAGCGATGCTGTTTCGTACACGAATTTGCTCATGCTGTTGTAGAGCGCCATTTGCCGGCTGGTGAGTGGCGAGAGGGCTATGCGCATGTTGTTGAACACGGTGGCGCCGCCGAAGGCATCCTTGATGGCAAGTGGTGTGCTGAAGAGGTGTGCCATCTTGAGTACTTGCTCGCGGCTTTTGCCAAAGCCAGTGAGTTGGTAAGCCGTTTCGCTTTGTCCAGGTGCCAGCCTTATTTGTCGGCGGAAGCTCATGATGGGGTCGAGAGTGGTGCCCACGGTGTTTGACAGGTTGCCGTGCAAGCGTATCACGTCGGGGCAGGCGGTAGAGCCACCGCGGCCCATGAAATGCAGGCGTGACGTTTCGTACTCGAATTTCAGTGCGTTTTCGTGTTCAAAGAACAGTTTGTTGACGACGAAATACTCTTTGGCCCTGTCGCCCCGCGTTTTCTTCGAGAATATCAGTGCTTGGCTTTGAGGGTCGTATTCGCTAAAGACGGTCATGCCGTTGAAGACGCGGTGGGCGATGTCGTCCTGCTTGCGGCACATGATGATTTCGGCGTAGGTGGTAATCTCCAGTAGTACTTCTTGGTTGGTGCGGTTTTCGAAAGTATAGGAGCGTAGTTCGGTGTTGCGGTCGCTCACCACGCAGATTTCGGTGGTGGTGGCTATGCCGTCGTCCTCGCGGAGATACTTGATTCTGTCGCCGGCGAAAACCACGCGGTATTGGTCGGGCTCCACCTGGGTGGGAGCATAGGTGTTGCTCCATACTTTGTCGGTGGCCATGTTGCGTATGTACATGAAACTGCCATGGTATTCCGACGAAATTTGGCGGTAGCGGTTGATATAGATGTCTTTGTAGCGCACAAAGCCAGCGCCGCGGTCGTTGAGCAGAACGGTGAAGGCGCCGTTGCTTAGGAACCCAATCTCGGGTAACGGCTTTAGCGCGCTGAATTCGCGCACGTCGCTCTCTTGGCGGGAATGGTCGTAGGTGTAGCGTTTATATTGCGACGCCTGCATGTCTATGTATGGTCTCAACTGCACCTTCTCCTTGAGCAACGCTTCTATGCTTTGCATTTGCGAGTTCTTTTGGAAATAGTCTTGGATGGCGTTGTTGCATAGATAGTTGGTTAGGCTGGCAAGAATCATGCCTTGGTGGTGAGCGAAGTGTGCCGCCACGTTGGCATGGTCGTTTTCATCGTAGCTTTCGTAGAAACCGAAGTTGTCGTAGGATCCCAGTTTTTTGAATTTCTGCATGTTTTGGACCACGGCGCGGTCGTCCACGCTGATGGAGAGCAGACTGCTGTAGGGTGAAATGACGATGCGGTTGGGCGTGGTGTTTTGGAACTTCAGGTAGGGCACGCCAAAGGCCTGGTATTTGTAGTTCTGCGCGTCATCCAAATCGTGGTAGGCGGTCTCGGAAATACCCCACGGCAGGTTGGGGTCTATTTGGTTGATGAAACTGCGCTGCGCCATGACAGCAAAGGAGTATGTTTCATCCATGAGTGTGTGACGGTAGGTGCGCAGGAAGATAAGAGGCATGAAATATTCGAACAGAGTGCCGTACCAAGAGGCCACCCCTTTGTATCCTTTGTAACGTATGAGTGTTTTGTCCAGGCAGAACCAATGCTTGAAAGGCGCGTCGCCTTTGGCGATGGCAAGGTAGCTGGTGAGGCGGGCCTCGCTGGCAAAGTTGTTGTAATGGTAGGGGAGCAGGCTGCCTTGTTGCTTGTCATAGCCAATGCTGAACACGTCCAGGTTGTGATTATAGAACACCCCAAAGTCGCTGGCATCTATCAGTCGGAGGACTTTTTGCAGCAGAGAAGCGTATTTTCCAGGCTTGTTGTCGCCGATGGTGGACAAATAGCCTTTCACCACGAAAAGACTGGCCACGAAGTTGCCGCTGTCGCAGGTGGAGACGAAAAAGGGGGGCAGCGCTTCAAGGGAGTGTATGTCGTACCAATTGTAGAGGTGCCCGTTCCATTTGGGCAGGCGTATGATGGTGTCTATGACGTGTTCCAGCCGTTCGGTCGCTTCCTCATCCGAAATGTATCCAAGTTTGGAGGCGCATATCAGCGCAAGGAGCGAGAAGCCGATGTTGGTGGGCGAAGTTTTATAGTCTGTTTTTTCGGCGCGGTTCAGTTGGTAGTTGTCGGGGATAAGGTAGTTGTTTTCTTCGTTTATGTGGGCGTCGAAGAAGTGCCAGGTGCGTCCGGCCCATTCTTTCACCTCATCTTTTTCTTTCTCGTCCAGTTCATGCCGATTGCCAAAGGGGAGACCTAGCAAGTAGAATATTATCGGAGCCAAGCACCAAATGGCGGCTAAGGCCCAGGCCATGCTGCGCACCCATGTGCTTTGTGGCAGCATGAATGCAAGGAGGATAAAGAGGGCGGCGCAGGCGTAGTTTATCCAAAATTGCCTGCAATAGGCTCCAAGGGTGCGCAAAGTGGTGCGTTCAGCGTCTTCGCTGGTCACCCAGTTTAGCAGGTTTTTGTGGCTGAATGTCATGCGGTAGAGGGAGCGTAGGAGGGCGTCGGTGTAGAGATAAGCCTCCTTGGGCAGGCAGGACAACTGCAGGAAGGAACGCGACAACACCACATAAATGCCGTGCAACAGTTTGGCATAATATTTCATCTTGCGGTTGAAGAACCGGTGAATGTGGGCCATTTGACCAAAGATGAAGAAAAGCACAGGCGTGATGATGACGACGCACGTTATCAGCAAATACCATAAATATTGCGAGTTGGTGCTACCAGATGCTTGGTTGACCAAGCCCGTGTGGACGAGGCCGAAGAGCAGCAACGCCAGCAGTGCCAGGGCGGTGACACTGCGGCGCAGGTTGTCGAATATCTTCCACCGTCCGATGGTGTTCACTGGGTTGGGCGTGGTTTCCCCATTTTCGTTGCGCACTTTGTTGCGCAGCCATCCCGCTATTTGCCAGTCGCCGCGTGTCCAGCGATGGTGGCGTTTGGCGTCATCGAGGTAGTTGGAGGGGCTGTCGTCGAATAGTTCCACGTCGTTGATAAGTCCGGCGCGGACGTAGCATCCTTCCAGCAAGTCGTGGCTTAAAATTAGGTTGCGGGGGAAAGCGCCCTTCAACACATGCTGGAACACATGAAGGTCGTAGATGCCTTTGCCACAGAAACTTCCCTCGTTGAAAATATCCTGGTATAGTTCGAAGTTCGCCGTGGTGTATACGTCCAGCCCACCAAGGCCGGAAAACAGTTGGGCATAGCGGCTTTTGTTGGTCACTTCCACGTCCACGCGCACCAGCGGCTGCATCAGCCCGTAACCGCTCACCACCCTGCGCCCATCCTTGCTGAGTGTTGGCCGATTAAGTGGATGCGCCATGGCTCCGATGAGCGCGAAGGCGCTATGCAGCACCAGTTGCGTGTCGGTGTCGAGGGTGATGACGTATTTGATGGGATGGGCAAAGCCCGAGAGGGTTTCGGCAAAGAAGAAGTCCTTTTTGTCCTCTTCGCTCATGTGGCCAAGAAGCAGGTCGTTTAGGTGTAGAATGGCACCGCGCTTGCGTTCAAGTCCCAGCCATTGGCTTTCCCCATCGCTCCATTTCCTGCGCCGGTAGGCGAAATGGAAGATGTCTTTGCCATATTTCTCGTTGAGGAGGCGTGCCTGTTTCATTCCCTCATGAGCTACCTCCTCGTCGAAGGGCATGCGTTCGCTGCTTTCTGCGCTGGCATCGCCCAGCAGGGTGAAATACAGATTGTCGCTCTTGTTGGAGAGATAATAAACCTCCAGTCGGTGAAGCATCTCCTTCGCTTTCTTGCCGCTTTTCAGAATGGTGGGCATTATCACCATGGTGGCGCATTCTTCGGGGATGCCTTTTTCGAATTTCAACTTGAAGGTGGCCACGGGCTTATGCAGTTTGAAGAGTAGGTTGTTAAACAACTCTATGACGAACTGTGCGGCGGGGATGAGTGTCAGCGCGGCGGCCCACCAGGAGCGCAACGCCCATCCCAGCAGTGTGCTTAAAACAAGAGTGAGACTGGCCACGATGAGCACGTATGCGGTGGCGCGCCGTTGGTAAGGCTTGGGCGGGAAGAGGAGCCAGCCCACATGCCTGTGTTCTCTGTCGGCTTGCCGCACCATTTGCTGGGCCAGTTTGTATTCGCTCACATGTTGCTTGCGTGCCATCCTCATCAGTTGGTTCCGGTAGTCGCCTTTGTTGTTGTCGTGCATTTGGCTGTAGATGCCGGCTTTTTCCTTCATCAGCAACTTTTCGGCAAAGCAGCAGTTTTCGTATATTTCTTCCATCTTCAACTTGCTCATTGCCTTCAACGCCATGAATAGGTTGGTCATTTTCATGTTTTCGGCCACATTGCTGTCGATGGCTGCCTTAAAGTCGTCCTTATTGTTGCTGTCGGAGGCATGCAACTTTTTCTCCAAGGCGTGGGTGAGGACACCGATTTCGTGTATGAGCACAATGCGCATCAAGATATGGCAAAACTCTACTTCCTTGTAGGAAAAAAAGTAGTTGCGCCGCTGCTGGTAGTCGTTGATATGGCTCATCAGCCCATCCTTGTCTACGGCGAAATGGGTGGCATGGAGGTAACTATACAGCATTTCGCCTATTTGGCCTTTGTTTTGGGGTGTAAGCCGTTTCAGTTCCTTGTCTTTCAGCTCCTCCTTCAACGCCTTTTCCTGCTCGTTGACGAGGTAAAAATTGTCCAGCACCCATTCGTTGGTGCTCCCTACAAGGTGTTTGTCAGAGGTTTCCCTAACGAGTATTTTGTAGTATCGGGAGAGGGTTTTGATGCCCTCGTAGAATAATTTGAGCGTAAAGTCTTTCATTTGTGGTTTGAGGTTGTTGGGTTATTGCGTGTATTTCCGTTTTCCAAGGCAAGGCGTAAGCCTCGGTAGTAGTCGTATTTGACATCGGGGTTGTTGCGGTATCGGTTGCTCACCCGGCAGTAGCGCGGGATGCTGTACCAACTGCCGCCCC
>JAXFQM010000077.1:0-11267 GCA_034178965.1 Bacteroidales bacterium
GCCAGTGGCGCCGTTTAGATCGTTGCGGTAGACAAATACTTGGCAGTCCACGCCGAATTTGCGTCTCGCTGCGCGTTCCAGGTGGCGCCATTCCTCCAGGGGTATGGCTCCCTCGCCGCAGGAAATGATGTTCTCTTTATGTTCGAGGGGAAGGAAGTCGAAATATTTGTAGAAACTGTTCGCGCTGCCCGTTGCCAGTTCGTCCAGTATTCTGTAGTTAGCGTTGTCGTAGACCACTTCGGCGTAGTTGCTGCCACATTCGCAGTGTTGGTCTTGTGCAAACCATTGCTTGAAGTCGCCCACGACCGTGCCGCATTTTTTACAAACAAGATGGTATTTTTTCATGGCTTGTGGTGTCGTTCTATGTGCAAAGCCCACCCTCGCCTGCTTTTGGCGGGGGAGGGCTCTTGGCGTATTCCCCTTACTGGAGGAGCATGTTGGGCATCTCTTTGTTGTAGAAGCCCTTGTCGAGTTTATCCTTCACTTCTTTAAACACCTCCACGGTGCGTTTTACGTGCTCCATGGTGTGACAGGCGGTGGGGATGATGCGCAACATCACCTGGCCTTTGGGCACCACGGGATAGGTGACGATGGAGCAGAATATTCCGTAGTTCTCGCGCAGATCCACCACTACGTTGGTGCCTTCGTTCACTCCGGCTTCAAAGTAGACGGGTGTGACGGGGCTTTGGGTATTGCCCAGGTTGAAGCCCTCGCTTTTAAGGCTGCCTTGTATGGCGTTGGCTATCTCCCATAGGCGTTCACGGTATTCGGGGTGCTGCACAATGAGTTGCAGGCGTTTTTTTGCGCCGTATACGATGGGCAGGGGCAGGCTCTTGGCGTAAATTTGGCTGCGCATGTTGAAGCGTAGGTGTTCTATGATTTCGGGGTCACTGCCCACGAAGCCGCCAATAAGGGCCATGCTTTTGGCGAAGGCACAGAAATGCACGTCTATTTCGTCTTCGCAGCCGAAGTGTTCTGGCGTGCCGCTGCCTGTTTGGCCCATTACGCCCAATCCGTGCGCGTCGTCAATGAGGATGCGGAAACTGAGACCTTTTGCACGATATTCTTTTTTGATGGCCACCATCTCGTCCAGTTTGCCCAAGTCGCCTGCCATGCCATACACGCCTTCGGTGACCACCAGCACGCCGCCGTGCTGCTTTTCGGCCAGTGCGAAGGCTTTATCCAACATCTTGCGCAGGCTGTCCATGTCGTTGTGGCCGTATACAAAGCGTTTTGCGGCACTGCAGCGTAGGCCGTCCATGATGCAGGCGTGTGCTTCGGCATCGTATACGATGACGTCGCGCACCGTGGTCAGCACGTCAATGATGGAAATCATGCCTTGATAGCCAAAGTTAAGCAGATAGCCTGCCGGCTTGTGTATGAAGTCGCCAAGCATCTTCTCCAGTTCTTCGTGGTACTTCGTATGTCCGCTCATCATGCGCGCTCCCATGGGAGCCGCCAAACCCCACATACGTGCTCCTTCCGTGTCGGCCTCGCGCACCTCGGGCAGGTTGGCCAAACCCAAGTAGTTGTTTAGGCTCCAGTTCAGCACTTTCTTGCCGTGGAATGTCATTTCGGGGCCTATCTCGCCTTCCAATTTGGGGAACATGAAATATCCGTCGGCTTTCTTTCGATATTGTCCCAGCGGACCACCGGCGCTTTCTTTGATTCTATCAAAAATGTCTTTCATTGTATTAATAATATATTATTGATTAACAAAATATTTAACTTGCTCTCGCCGCTCAGAGACGGTGAAATATTATTTTGCAAATATACGCAAAATATTTCAAATGCGGATAAGTTTAACATCTTGGCCTCAAGGCCTTTTTTTTGTTAAAAAACAAGGCGGCGCAATAATAGGTCCGATTTCGCGTTATTATTAGTAATTTATGGAAGCCAAGAACATCATTGAGATAAAGAACAAAAAAGCAGACTATCTGTACTACCTAATGGACGGTTATGTGGCGGGTCTGGTGCTCACTGGAACGGAGATAAAGTCCATCCGGGATGGCAAGGCCAACCTCACCGATGCCTATTGTGCATTCATTGGTAATGAACTGTTCGTTAAGCAGATGCATATATCTGAGTACCGTTTTGGCAGTTACCTAAACCACGCCGCCAAGCGCGACCGCAAGCTTTTGCTCAACCGCCGTGAGTTGCGCAAACTGCAAGTCCGCATCAAGGAAAGAGGTTATACCATTGTGCCCACGATGCTCTTCATCAATCCCGAGGGGCGTGCCAAATTGGCCATCTCGCTAGCGCGAGGCAAGAAGTTTTACGATAAGCGGGAAACCATCAAGGCCAAGGACAGCAGGCGCGACATGGAAAGGGAACTGGCATGAACGTGTATAAATTCGGTGGCGCGTCCGTGAACAGCGCCCAGGCAGTGAGGAACGTGGCCTCCATCGTGCGCCGCTTCGGCCAGGGTCCCTTGGTGGTGGTGGTTTCCGCCATGGGCAAAACCACCAACCAGTTGGAACTATTGGTGCCGGGCATTCCCAACGGCGAGGAACAGCGCAAGGAACGTCTCGAAAAGTTGCGCCAATACCACGAGAAGATAGCGGAAGAGTTGTTTCCCGTCTCGTCCGCAGGCCTGCGCCACCCCGTCTTCAAACAGTTGGACGACTTATTCAGCCTCCTTGACATCGCCACGAGAAAGAGCCCCACGGGATACAACTTCGACTACGACCAGACAGTGTGCTTTGGCGAGTTGATTTCCACTGTCATCGTGGCTGCCTTCCTAAAGGCGCAGTGGGTGGATGTGCGCGGCATCATTCGCACCGATGCCAACTACCGTGAAGGACATGTGGATTGGGAATTCACCCATCTGAATGTGGAAAAAAGTCTCAAGCCTCTCCTCAAAGATCGTCTCGTGGTTACACAGGGCTTCATCGCAGGCGCACCAGGCGATACCACAAGCACTCTCGGGCGTGAAGGCAGCGACTATACTGCGGCCATTCTCTCGCATTGCCTCGATGCCAAGGACATGACCATTTGGAAAGACGTGCCCGGCTTTCTCAACGCCGACCCCAAGTTTTTCCGCGACACGGTGAAGATGAATCGCATCCCCTACAGCGAAGCCATAGAGTTGGCCTACTATGGAGCAAGCGTCATTCATCCCAAAACCGTGCAGCCCATACAAAACAAAAACATTGCCCTTCACATCCGCTCCTTTGTTACCCCCGATGCCGAGGGTTCCATCGTGGGTCCCTACGACGGAATCGACCCGCAAACACCGCTCTACATCTTCCGCAACGACCAAGTTCTCCTATCCATACTCCCGCGTGATTTCAGTTTCGTCGCCGAGGATAATCTTCAGGTTATCTTCGCCGCCTTTGCACGCTTGGGCGTGCGCATCAACCTGATGCAGAATTCTGCCCTCAGTTTTTCCGTCTGCGTGGACCACAACGAAGTGTTGTTGGCACAATTGCGCGAACTGCTGGGCAAGGATTTTCGTTTGCGCCACAACGCAGGGCTGCAACTCGTCACCATACGCTACTACACGCAAGACATCATAGACCGTATCGTTGCTGGCAGGCCCGTGCTGCTTGAGCAGCGCAGCCGCGCTACCATTCAGTTGGTAGTGGGGTGGTAAGCGATTGGGTGCGTGGCTCAATGTACGCCATTGGTTTCTTAAATCCCTTTTCGCCCACCCAAGCGGGCGGAAAGGAGATGCATAGGTGGCACGTACAATGGGTCAAAACACAGTTTACAGGTACGTTCCATGGTCATAGACTTTTTTAGGGACATTCGCGACAAATAGGAGTCGCTCTTTCCCCGAGAAAGACCTCTTTTCCCACAGATCTCTTGATGCAGGAGACCGTGTAAGGCCCGTTAGCACCTCGGAGTATCCATGCCAGTGGCATGGCGGCACTTTGGCAGCATGCGCGAGCTGGCTCGGTGCTGCCGTGGTGCTGCCGTGGTGCTGGCATAGTGCTGGCATTCCCCTGTTCAGGCACCTCTCGTCCGCTTGCCAATGTGCCTTTGGGTTAAGTTGTAAAAAAAAAGTGAAAAGAGCCATGCGGGCCGTTGCTCGCAGGGCTCTTTGGGGATGCCTGACTGTGGCGGTAGCCTTAACAAAGGCCTCGGCTTGTCTTAACCTACGTTGGCGCCGGCGGCGACGAGTTGGCTGGGGGTTACCAGCACCAGGCGGCCGTCCTTGTCCTCAGCGGAGAGTATCATGCCCTCGCTCAGCACTCCGCGCAGTTTGCGGGGCTCAAAGTTGGCTATGAAGCATACTTGCGTGCCGATGAGTTTCTCCGGTTCAGGGTAAGATTGCGCAATGCCACTCACAATAGTGCGACCGCCCATGCCGTCGTCCAGTTTGAACTGGAGCAGTTTGTCGGCCTTGGGCACCTTGGTGCATTCCAGCACGGTGGCCACGCGGATATCTATCTTACCAAAATCATCGAAAGGCACGGGGTCTTTCGTCTCGGCAGGTTTCCACGTTTCTGTGGCGTTTTGTTTCTTGGTGTCGAGTAGTTTTTTTTGCTGCGCCTCTATGGCGCTGTTCTCTATTTTTTCGAACAGCAGTTCGGGCTGTTGTAGCAGGGTTCCGTCTTTCAGCAAGTCCGCGTTGCCAGCTTGCCGCCAGCCGAGGAGGTCGAGGTTCATCATGCGGCGCATCTTCTCGGCCGTGAAAGGCAGGAATGGTTCGCAGAGCACGGTGAGGTTGGCGCAGATTTGCAGGCTAATGTTGAGGACTGTGGCGGTGCGCCCAGCGTCTTGCTTGAAGAGTTTCCACGGCTCGGTCTCGGTGAGGTATTTGTTACCCAAACGGGCAAGGTCCATCATGTTGGCCAAGGCTTCGCGGAAACGGTAGGCCTCAATGCTGCGGCCCACTTTCTCGGGATATGTTGCCATCTCGGCAATGGCTTGCGCGTCCGTCTCGGATAGCCCGCCTCGGGGTGGCACCTTTCCGTCAAAAAACTTGTGTGTTAGCACGAGGGTGCGGTTTACGAAGTTGCCCAGGATGGCCACCAACTCGCTGTTGTTCTTGTTTTGGAAGTCGTTCCACGTGAAGTTGTTGTCCTTGGTCTCCGGCGCGTTGGCGCATAGCGTGTAGCGCAGTACATCGGCTTTGCCAGGAAAGTCCTTAGCATATTCATGTGCCCACACGGCCCAGTTGCGCGAAGTGCTAATCTTATCGTCCTCCAAATTGAGAAATTCGTTTGCGGGCACGTTTGCGGGTAGGATGTAACTGCCTTCGGCTTTCAGCATGGCGGGGAAGATGATGCAGTGGAACACGATGTTGTCTTTGCCGATGAAGTGGACCAACTTGGTGTCCTTATCTTTCCACCATTTCTCCCAGTCGGGCGTAAGTTGCTTGGTGAACGAGATGTATCCAATAGGCGCATCGAACCACACATACAGCACTTTGCCTACCGCCTCAGGCAGCGGCACGGGCACGCCCCAGTCGAGGTCGCGCGTGACGGCGCGGGGTTGCAGACCGGCATCTATCCAACTTTTGCATTGGCCGTATACGTTGGTTTTCCAGTCATCTTTGTGGCCTTCCAAAATCCATTGGTGCATGAAGTCTTCGTATTGGTCAAGGGGGAGGTACCAGTGTGTGGTGTCCTTCATGACGGGCTTGTTTCCGCTGAGGGTGCTGCGTGGGTTGATGAGGTCGGTGGCCGCCAGGCTGGTGCCACAGGCTTCGCATTGGTCGCCGTATGCGTGCTCGTTGCCGCAGTGCGGGCAGGTGCCAGTAATGTAGCGGTCGGCAAGGAACTGGCGGGCCTCCTCGTCGTAATATTGCTTCGTGGTTTTCTTGACGAATTTGTCTTCGTTGTACAGCTTGGTGAAGAAATCGCGTGAGGTTTTGCGGTGCTCCTCACTACTAGTGCGTGAATAGATGTCGAAAGAGATGCCCAGACTTTTGAAACTGTCGCGTATGACGGCGTGGTAACGGTCCACGATGTCCTGCGGAGTGCAGCCTTCCTTGCGGGCACGCAGGGTGATGGGCACTCCGTGTTCGTCGCTGCCGCCAATAAAGATGACATCCTCTCCGGCGCTGCGCAGGTAGCGTGCGTAGATGTCGGCAGGCACATACACGCCTGCCAGGTGCCCTATGTGCACAGGGCCGTTGGCGTAGGGGAGGGCAGAGGTTATGGTGTAGCGTTTGTACTTCTGGTCTGTTTCGGTATAGGTCATGATGAATTTAGGGTATATAATTATTACGAAGTGAATTGCGCTTTTCAACCAAAGTTTTTCTAAAATGCAAAAGTACGATTTTTTTCGCTATTGCGTGTTTTTTTATTTTTCTCATCCATGGACGTTATGTCAGAATGCAGCAAAATCTTGTGGAAAAGGTGGGGAAGCGTTTTTTTATGGGATGAGGGCAGACAAAACAATAAAAGCCGATAGGTTGTCTGCCTCCTGTTAAGCACATCCCTATCGCCATGCCAAGAAGGTGACCCCACGCCCATGTAGCATTATTATTTTAATCTTGAAATTTATGCCATTATTCTTCCCGTTGGGCAACAAAAAAGAAGTCTAAAGGCAAAAATATCGCTCGCAATTGCATTTTTTTTCGTATCTTTGCAACTAAAAATAAAGTTGTGGCGAACTTGCTTACCACTTTGAACTTAAATGTAATAGAAATATTTTTGTTTATTGATATGAGAAAGATTTTAGTTGCAATGGCTACAGCGCTCCTACTGGGCTGCACATTGCAAGCGCAAGAGGACACGCAAGAATGGCAAGTGGGCTGGGTGCCCATCATCGAAGCCAGTCAGCGGCAAGAAAGGCAAAAGCTCTATTTTGTGGATTTCAGTACATCGTGGTGCGGCTGGTGCCGAAAGATGGATAACACCACCTTTCAAGACCCTGTAGTGGCAGCCATTCTCAACCAATATTACATACCCGTGAAGTTCAACGCGGAAGGCGACGATGCGTTTTCGTGGGGCGGCACCAGTTACAGTGGAGGCAAGGCGACAAACGGTCGCCCCGTCACGCATTCCTTCACACGCGCCGTGCTGGGACAGAAGATAGGCTACCCCTCGTTCGCCATATTCGGGCAGAAGCAAAATCTGCTCACCATACTGCAAGGCTATCAAAACGCCTACGATTTCAGCATGGCCCTATGGTATATAGCCAGCGGAGACAATACGCGCTACACGTTCGAGAAATACCAGCAAATCTTTGACCAGCAAATAAAGCCTGACATGATGAAAAAGCTGGGACTCGCAAAGTGACAGGAACGTAACGCAGCATGTCGCCAAAGAGGTGAGGCCGCAAAGCTACCCCTCTTGGCTAATACCAAACTGAAACATAACGAAATTTTTATTTGAATATCTTTTATGTACAAAGAGTACAGGTCGCTTGACCTCACGCAAATAGGTGAAGAAGTACGACAATATTGGGAAGCGCAATCCATCTTCGAAAAAGGACAGAAACTAAGCGAGGGTCGCCCCGCATTCGTGTTCTACGACGGTCCCCCGTCGGCAAACGGCAAGCCAGGTATACACCACGTGATGTCACGTGCCATCAAGGATCTTTTTTGCCGATACAAAGCCATGAAGGGTTACCATGTGGACCGCAAGGCGGGGTGGGATACCCATGGACTGCCGGTGGAACTGGGCGTGGAGAAGATGCTGGGCATCACCAAGGAGGACATTGGCAAGAAGATTTCCGTGGATGAATACAATCGGGCATGTCGCACTGAGGTGTTGAAATATAAGGATTTATGGGATGAAATTACCAAGCAGATGGGCTATTGGGTGGACTTGGAACACCCCTATGTGACTTTCGATAACGAATACATTGAAACGCTATGGTTCCTGCTGAAGGAGCTCTATGGCAAGGGACTGCTGTACAAAGGCTACACTATACAACCCTACAGCCCTGCCGCTGGCACTGGCCTTAGCAGTCACGAACTGAACCTGCCAGGCTGCTACCGCGAGGTGAAGGACACCACTTGCATAGCTCTCTTCCAGTTGGAAGAGGGGCAACAGTTGCCTTTCGGTACCGAGGACAAGTCGGAGGAGGTGAACGCGGTGGCATGGACCACCACGCCTTGGACGTTGCCCTCAAACACGGCGTTGTGTGTGGGGCCCAAGTTTGACTATGTCCTCGTCAAAACACAAAACCCCTATAACGAGAAGCCTCTTACTATAATCATGGCCAAGGCACTTGCCACGGATGCTTTCTTCGGCAAGATGCCGCACGCATTCGCGGGCGAGTGCAAAGGCTCCGACCTTGAGGGGTTGCGTTACAAGCAACTCATCCCTTGGGTCAGGCCCACCGGCGGAGACAGTTTCCGCATCATTCTTGGCGACTACGTGACCACCGACGACGGCACCGGCATTGTGCACATTGCACCCACTTTTGGCGCCGATGACAAACGTGTGGCAGAAAAGGCGGGAATCGGTGCCCTTTATCTCAAGGACAAGGAAGGGAAATGGCAGCCAATGGTGGACAAGACGGGGAAACTTTTCCCCCTTGACGAATTGGACGCGGATTGGACGCGCAAAAATGTGGACTCCAATCTTTATGGCCCCTACGCGGGTCGCTTCGTGAAAAACGCTTACGACCCCACTAAGGGCGATAAAGACATCTCGCTCGACATAGAATTGGTGGTGATGCTAAAGGAACAAGGTCTTCTCTTCCGCAGCGAAAAACACGTGCACAGTTATCCCCATTGCTGGCGCACCGATAAGCCAGTGCTCTACTACCCCCTCGACAGCTGGTTCATCCGCACCACCGCCGTGCGCGACCGCCTCATTGCCCTCAACAAAACGATTAATTGGAAACCAGAAGCCACTGGCACAGGACGCTTTGGCAACTGGTTGGAAAACATAGTGGACTGGAACCTCAGCCGCAGCCGTTATTGGGGTACGCCGCTGCCCATTTGGCGCACAGAGGACGGCAAGGAGGAAATCTGCATTGGCAGTGTGGAGGAACTGCGCAACGAGATAGACAAAAGCATTGCGGCAGGCTTCATGAAAGACAATCCTTACCGTAGCGACGATTACAAGACTTTTGACCTGCATAGGCCCTATATAGACAACGTGTTCCTGGTTTCACCCAGCGGCAAAAAAATGACGCGCGAAACGGACCTCATCGACGTGTGGTTCGACAGTGGAGCCATGCCCTACGCCCAGATACACTACATGGGCGGCGAGCTTGCCAAAGAGGCCTTCCCCGCCGACTTCATAGCAGAAGGGGTGGACCAAACGCGTGGTTGGTTTTACACCCTGCATGCCATCGCAACGATGTGCTTCGATAGTGTGGCGTTCAAGAATGTCGTTTCCAACGGGTTGGTGCTGGACAAGAACGGCAACAAGATGTCAAAGAGGCTGGGCAATGGTGTGGACCCTTTCGAAACCATCAAACGCTACGGCCCCGACGCCACGCGGTGGTACATGCTCACCAACGCACAGCCATGGGACAACCTCAAGTTCGACGAAGAGGGTATCGACGAAGTGCGCCGCAAACTCTTTGGTACGCTCTACAACACATACTCTTTCTTTGCCCTCTACGCCAACCTCGACGGCTTTGTGTACAAAGAGGCTGACATCCCAGCAAGCAAACGTCCCGAAATAGACCGCTGGATATTGAGTGAACTGAACACGCTGACAAAGACAGTGGACGAGGCGCTGGCCGACTATGAACCCGCCAAGGCGGGACGCGCAATAAGCGCCTTTGTGGATGCCAACCTCAGCAATTGGTATGTGCGCCTTTGTCGCCGCCGCTTCTGGAAAGGAGAATACACCGAGGACAAAGTGAGCGCATACCAAACGCTATACACCTGTCTTGAAACCTTGGCGCGTCTCATGAGCCCGTTTGCACCTTTCTTCGCCGAACGGCTCTTCCTTGACCTTAACCAGGCAAGCCATAGGCAAGAGGTCGCAAGTGTGCACCACATCTCCTTCCCAACGGTGCACGAGGAATTTATTGACGCAGAACTCGAAGCGCGCATGCAACTGGCACAGCAAATATGCAGCATGGTGCTGAGCCTGCGCAAGAAAAGCAACCTGCGCGTGCGCCAGCCGTTGGAGAAAATCACAGTGCCCATCCACGACGCCGACATGCGACGGCGCATAGAAGCCGTGGCCCCGCTCATCTGCCACGAAGTGAATGTGAAGGCCATCGAGTTCCTGCCCGCCGACAACGATATGCTGGTGAAGAAAATCAAGCCCAATTTCAAGACTTTGGGCCCCCGCTACGGCAAAGCAATGAAAAATATCGCCACAGCCATAACGGCATTTACGCAGCCACAAATCAGCATGTTGGAAGCCAACGGAGCATGCAGCCTTGACATTGACGGCTTGCCCGTGGGGGTGACATTGGCCGACGTGGAAATAGCCACGCAAGACATCCCCGGCTGGGTGGTGGCCAATGAGGGCAACCTCACAGTGGCACTGGACATCGTCATCACACCTGCGCTGCGCGACGAAGGCATAGCGCGGGAAATAGTGAACCGCATACAGAACATCCGCAAGGAAGCCTATGACGTGACGGACCGCATAGCCGTGACACTGCTGCATGGCGAATGGGATCGCGCCGTGGAGGCACACATGGAATACATCTGCGGCGAGACGCTCTGCGACAGACTCGTCCTTGCCGATGCTATCGACGATCCAGCCAAGCAAAGCATTGAAATAATTGAAGGCCAGCCAACAGAAATATTGGTGAGCAAAAACTAACGAAAACAAGCGAACCAATGAAGAAGAACATTGCCCTTGTGATGGGCGGATACAGCGGAGAGCACGAAATCTCCATCATGAGCGGCATGCAAGTGTACGCGGCACTCGACCATAGCCGCTATAACGTATACAAGATAGTTATAGACCGCAAAGACTGGTGCTGGCTTACAGACAACGGGCAGCGGAGGTCTGTGAACCGCGCCGACTTCACCGTCGAGGACGACGGGCAGAAGGTGCACTTCGACCTGGCCTTTGTCATTGTGCATGGCAACCCAGGTGAAAACGGGGTGCTGGAGGGCTACTTCGACATGCTGGGCATTCCCTACACCTGCTGCGGTTTCTATACCAGCAGCCTCACTTTCAATAAAGGCTACTGCAACCCGGTGGTGAAAAGTTTCGGAATCGTGTCGCTGGCAAAAAGCGTACACCTCTATGGCAACCAACCCATTGACGAGGAGGAAATAATGAAGAAGGTGCAACTGCCCGTGTTTGTAAAACCCGCGGCAGGAGGCAGCAGCGTGGCAACCACAAAAGTGAAGCGACGCGAAGACCTTATGCCCGCCATTCGCGAGGCGCTTACGGAGGACAAGGAAGTGCTGGTGGAAGAATTTGTGGAAG
>JAXFQM010000041.1:0-11549 GCA_034178965.1 Bacteroidales bacterium
ACGTTCACCACGGCGCCCTCCAGCAACTTCAACAAGGCTTGTTGCACACCCTCACCGCTCACGTCGCGGGTGATGGACACGCTTTCGCTTTTGCGCGCAATTTTGTCTATCTCATCGATGAACACGATGCCTCTTTCGGCCGCGGCAACATCATAGTCGGCAGCCTGCAGCAAGCGCACCAACACGTTCTCCACGTCGTCGCCCACATAACCAGCCTCTGTGAGCGTGGTGGCGTCGGCAATGCAGAAAGGTACGTTGAGCATTTTGGCGATGGTGCGGGCCATAAGGGTCTTGCCCGTGCCTGTGGTGCCAATCATGATGATGTTGCTCTTGTCTATTTCTACGTCGTCGGCCTTTTGATGCGTGTCGAAGTAGCGAAGACGCTTGTAGTGGTTGTGCACGGCCACCGACAGTATCTTTTTGGCTTCGTCCTGGCCAATGACATATTGGTCCAAATGCGCTTTCAGCTGGGCGGGGGTGGGAATGTGTTCAACGTCTTTGTGGCGGGAGGGTGCCGTCTTTGCAGGATGTTTGTGGCTTAAGTGGAGAAGTTCCTCTATCACCTCGGGGCTCATAGTGCCTTCTTCGGCAAGCAGGGCGGCGCCATTAATGATACAGTCGCTGCACACATAGCCGTCTACACCCGTGAACAGCATGCCCACTTCCGACCGCGGCTTGCCGCAGATGCTGCATTGAGTTTCTTTTCCTTTGTTCGTTTTAGACATAAAAATGTTTTTTTCCCGCTGGCGCGGTCTCTTATATGATAGAATGGATTTTTGTCGGCGTCATAGCAATAGGTTTCTATCGGCGTCTTGCCGAATGAAGATGAACAGCAAAATGGTGAACGCCATCAGCGACGATCCCCCGTAGCTGAAGAAGGGCAGAGGGATACCGATGACGGGCAGCAGTCCCAGTACCATCCCTACATTGATGAAGAAATGGAAGAAGAGGATGCTGGCCACGCAATATCCGTATACGCGGGCAAACGTGCTGCGCTGCCTTTCGGCCATGGTGATAAGGCGAACCAGCAGCCACACATACGCTCCTATCAGCAGCATGCAGCCCAAAAAACCCCATTCCTCGCCCACGGTGCAGAAGATGAAGTCGGTCTCCTGTTCGGGCACAAAGTCGGCCTTTGTGATGGTGCCATTCAAGAAACCCTTGCCGAAGAGACCGCCGCTGCCAATGGCTATCTTGCTTTGGTGCACATTGTACCCCACGCCCTTCAAGTCTTCCGTTTTTCCAAGAAGCACGTAAATTCTGTTACGCTGATGCTCTTCAAGCACCTTGTCGAACACAAATCCTACGCTGAAGATGAAGACGGCGCTTAAGGCGAATATCAGCAGGGTGTGCCCATAGTCTTTTCGGGTGCGCTTGTTGAGCCAAACGAATAAGTATGCCAAGCACAGCGCCGCCACAACGCCTATCAGGATGTATTCGTTGACCAGCAGGGCCAGTACAAATAGGATGGCGGCCAGCAAGCCGTATATCAGTATTTTTCCGCTTAGTCCCTCCCGAAACAGTGGGAGGATGAAACTGGCGAACACCAAGGCGCTGCCGGTGTCGTGTTGCAGCAAGATAAGCAGGGCAGGGACGAGAATGATGACGAACGCGACAATTTTGGCGCGTGGCTGCCGTATGTCCAAGTCGGTGGCACTCATATATTTGGCTAAAGCCAAAGCTGTGCCGAACTTGGCAAATTCCGAGGGTTGGAACTTAAAGGCCCCGAAGTTTATCCAAGACAGCCCGCCGTTCGTCACCTGTCCAACGAACAGGGTCACGACCAGCAGCGCTATCACCACGGCGAAGATGATGTATGCGGTGTCAGACACCACCTTGGGTTCTATCAGCAGTAGGCATAGGGCGATGAAAAAGGAGGAGAGCATCCATATGAGCTGTTTGCCGTGCTGGACGCTGAAGTCGAAGACCGAGGCGTGGCTTTCGTCAAACACTGCCGCGTAGATGTTCACCCAGCCGAATATGACGATTGCCAAGTACAATCCAATGGTCCACCAATCGAAACGCTTCTTTTCCATTCAAAGTCTTTGTTTCACAGAAACGGGGCTCTTCCCGTCTCACTTTTCCCTATTTCTTTTTCTTTGGCACGCGTGTTAGGGGCAATTTTTGACAGGGACGTGCCTCCATGTAGGTTTTTTCGAATTCAGTGCGCGTTACTTCGTGCCGCAAATATTTTTCTATCACCAGGCTGGCTATGGGGGCGGCCCACGTGCCGCCGGCGCCCGCGTTTTCAACATACACCGCCACGGCAATCTGCGGGTTCTCGGCGGGGGCGTAGGCAATGAACACCGAGTGGTCCATGCCCTTGTTTTGCGCGGTGCCCGTCTTGCCACACACAGCGATGTCCACAATGTTGGCCCGTCTTGCCGTGCCGCCTGCCTCGTGCACCACGTCATACATGCCTTGCTGCGCAAACTTGAAGTAGCCCTTGTCGATGCCAGTCTCGTGCCGTTGCTGGTATTTTTCTATCGTCGCGCTGTCGCTGCCCACATATCTCACCAAGTGGGGCGTGTAGAAATACCCCCCGTTGGCCACGATGCAAGCCAGGTTGGCCATTTGCAGTGGCACCACCTGCACCTCGCCTTGGCCAATGCTGTTGGAATAGATGGTGCTGAAGGCCCAGCGTTCCAGCCCGTACCATTTGTTGTAGAAGGCGGTGTCGGGGATGTTGCCTTTGGCCACATTCGGCAGGTCTATGTCCAGCCGTTGTCCAAACCCGAAGCGCAGCATGTAGTCGTGCCACATGGTGAGACCATGCTGGCTGTCTTTGTAGATGTTGCTGTATTTGCCCTGCTGTATGACCCTCTTGTAGGTGTAATAGAAATAGGGATTGCAACTCATCTTAATGGCCTCCCTCACGCTGCGCGCCGAGGGATGGTTGTGGCAGCCCACTACGCTTTTGTCGCAGGGAAATCCAGTGTTGGGGGTAATGGCTCCCAATTGCAGGGCAACCAAGGCTTGCGCCACCTTGAAGATGGAACCAGGTGGGTATTGTGCCTGTAAAGCCCTGTTGAATAGAGGTTTGCTGATATCGCTGCTCAATGTGTCGTAGTTTCTTCCCCTTACGCGTCCCACCAGCAAGTTGGGGTCGTAGCAGGGTGCAGAGAGCAGCGTGAGTACTTCTCCCGTTTTGGGTTCAATGGCCACCACACAGCCGCGTTTTCCTTTCATCAGTTTCTCGGCATATTCCTGTAGGTCGGCGTCGAGGGTCGTATATAGGTTTTTCCCTTCCACCGCGGCGGTGTCGAACATCCCGTTGCGGTAGGAGCCAATTTCGGTGTTGTGTACGTTCACTTGCATCACCTTTTTTCCTTTCACGCCGCGCAGCGTTTCCTCGTAGCTGCTTTCAAGCCCGCTTTTGCCGATATAGTCGCCTTGTTTGTAGTAAGGATTTCTTTCCAAGTCGGCGTTGTTCACTTCGCCCACGTATCCCATCACGTGTGCCGCTATGGGCCTGTCGTATATTCGCAACGTGCGCTGCGAAATGTAGAACCCGTGGAACTTATAGAGCATGTTTTGCCAGCGGCCGTATTCTTCCTTTGATATTTGTTTCATGAAGATGGAGGCCGAATAGGGCGAATAGTTGCGCGCCTTCTTCATCCGCTCGTTGTATTCTTCTTGCGAGATGCCTACGGTGCGGCAAAAGTCGGCAATGTTTGTCCCTTTGGCCATGCGTGGCACCACCATTAAATCATACACAGCCTCGTTGTACACCAGCAACTTGCCGTTGCGGTCGTAGATGAGGCCCCGCGCAGGATATTGCGTCACGTTGCGCAGCGCCTGCATCTCAGCCAATTGGCGGTATTCGCTGTTGAATAGTTGCATCACGGCCAGGCGGATGACAAAGATGACACCCACCCCAATGAAGATAGCCTTCACCACTGTTTGACGGTTGCCGTACTTATTGCTCACTATTCCCGTTGTGTTTGGAAAAAGGGGGCTCGGCGTGTTGCCTGTTCCCCCTTCATTAATGATGGTTGGATGCGCTTTCCCGTTTAGATTTCGGCGGAATATGCGTTTGCGTCGGCTTTCACGCGTTTCACCAAGCCTTGCAGCACTTGTCCTGGTCCCACTTCGATGAATTCCACTGCACCGTCGGCCAGCATCTGTTCCACCGTGGCCGTCCAGCGCACGGGTGCCGTCAACTGCTTATTCAGGTTGTCCTTTATTTCGGCGGGGTCGCTTACGGGCATTGCGCAAACGTTTTGATAGCAGGGGCAGATGGGAGCGGAAAACAGCGTGTGTTCTATGGCTGCTGCCAATTCCACGCGTGCTGGCTCCATGAGGGGCGAATGGAAAGCTCCGCCCACTGCCAAGGGCACGGCTCGGCCTTTCAGTTCCTTTGCCTTTTCGCAAGCCGCCGCTACGCCTTCCAATGTGCCGCTGATGACTATTTGTCCTGGGCTGTTATAGTTGGCGGGCACTACCACTTCGTTCTCTATGCTGGCGCAGATGTCCTCCACTGTTTTGTCTTCCAGTTTTAGGATGGCTGCCATTGTGGAGGGGCGCAACTCGCATGCCTTTTGCATGGCGTTGGCGCGTGCCACCACAAGTTTTAGGCCGTCCTCGAAACTCATGGCTTTTGCGGCCACCAAGGCCGAGAACTCGCCAAGCGAATGCCCCGCCACCATGTCGGGCTGGAACTTCTCGCCCAAATAGGTGGCCAGTATGACGCTGTGTAGGAAGATGGCAGGCTGTGTCACCTTGGTTTGCTTCAGGTCGTCGGGGGTGCCGGCAAACATGAGGTCGGTGATACGGAAACCGATGATATCGTTGGCCTGCTCGAACATGTCACGGCATTGCTTGTTGCCGTCGTATAGGTCCTTGCCCATGCCCACAAACTGGGCGCCTTGGCCGGGGAATAGATAGGATTTCTTCATATTATTCAGTCAATAAATTAATCTTATTTTATTCAAAATCATCCATCACACATGCCTTGTGAGGCTTGCGTATTCTTTGCAAAGATACGAAAAAAAACGCACATGTCGGCAAAAAAACACAGTGTGTGTCCTACATGCTGAAACTGAAAGGCAGCAGGCTGTCCGTGCCTTTCACCTCTAACACCTTTCCGCCTTTCTGCAGTAGCAGCAATCGCAAGGGGCTGCCGCCTAGCCGCTCGTATTCTGCCATCACTTGTCGGCAGGCACCGCAAGGGGAGGCCGACGTCCATTCGTCCTGCGAGTCGCGCCCCACAATGGCAAGGGCCTTGAATGCTACGCCAGGATGCTGTGCTCCTGCGGCGAACATGGCCGTGCGTTCGGCGCAAAGACCAGAAGGGTAGGCCATATTTTCTTGGTTGCTGCCCGTCACGATGCTGTCATCTGCAAGAAGCAGTGCAGCACCCACGCGAAAGTGGGAATAGGGGCTATAAGAGGTCTCCGTGGCCCTCATAGCCGCCTCCAGCAGTTTGGCATCGACGGGAGGAAGTTGTTCCGTGCTCTCATGTTCCACATAGCAGATTTTTACGAATTTGTCCATTTTTCTTCGTATCTTTGCAAAACTTATATAATAACGCGCTTTTGCGCAATTTATTGTGGATATGTTCAAAATGGTACTTTCGCCCATGGACGGCGTTACCGATTTGCCCTTTCGCGAGTTGTGCAAGAAGCACGGCGCGGATTTGCTCGTCACTGAATTCATAGCCAGCGACGCATTGATACGAGATGCCGAAAAGAGCATGCGGAAGATGCTGTTCACAGAAGCCCAGCGTCCTATTGGCATACAAGTCTTTGGCAACAGTGAAGACTCTTTGCTGCAATGTGTGGACGTGGTGGCGGAGGCGAGGCCCGACTTCATCGACATCAATTGGGGCTGCCCAGTGCGCAAGGTGGCAGGGCGCGGTGCAGGGGCGGGCATGCTGCAGGATATTCCCAAGTTGTTGAAAATAACGGCGGCCATCGTCAAGCGTTCCCCGCTGCCTGTCACAGTGAAAACGCGGTTGGGATATCAAGACGACGACAAGCCCATCGTCTCCCTCGCCGAGCAGTTGCAGGACGTGGGCATTACCGCCATAGCCATACACGGGAGAACCAAGACGCAAATGTACCAAGGACAGGCCGATTGGTCGTTGATAGGTGCGGTGAAACGCAACCCGCGCATGCGCATACCCATCTATGGCAATGGCGACTTACGCAGCCCCGACGATGTTTTGCGCGCCAAGCAACTTTATGGCGTGGATGGCGTGCTCATAGGCCGTGCAGCCATCGGCATGCCTTGGATTTTCGAGCAGGCGCGCCGTGCTCTCGAAGGGTTGCCACATAGGGATATTTCCGTGGCCGAGCGTTGCGAAACGTGCCGAGAGCACCTGCTTGCCTCCGTTGCCTTCAAGGGCGAACATGCTGCCCTCTTTGAGATGCGGAAACATTATGGCGGCTACTTTTGGGGGCTGCCGCACTTTCGCGGCTTCCGCCAGCAGTTGGTGACAGCAGACACCGTGGAGGGCCTTCTCACCCTCTTTTCCCAGATAGCGGAACAATATCCCTCTTCCCATTAGCGACACTCCACCTTTCCCACAATAAGGTGGAACCGTCATGTCTCCATACAGGATAGCCTGCTGGGTGGTAGGCTATTTGTTTTCTCTGCGCTCTTCCCTGCGTTCTCTGCGTTCCTCGATGCGGTCTTGCAGGGCATCGCGGCGAGCCTCGATGAAGTCGCGGAAACGTTTTAGGCGTCCGTCGCGCTCTTCGGGGCTGAAGATGCCGTCGGCAATGGAGAAGGCGGCGCCGCGCGCATCCATCACCACGTCGTTCAAACTCATGGGCCGCTTGCAACTGCCAGCCACATACAGGCCGCGCTGTTCGGTGAGGTTGTCGTTGAGATGCGGGTCCTTGGAGGTAATGAAGCCATATTCGCCGCACAGTCCGACACTTTTCGCTATGCAGCGCGTTCCTTCGCTGGCTTCCATGCCCACCATCAGCACCAGCAGGTCAGTGTTCATTTTCATAGGGAGGCCCATGAGGGTGTCCTCGGCCTTTATTTGTATGCGTCCGTCGAAAGTGCCGCTGGCCTCGGAGATGCGTCCGCGGATGAAGCGGATGCCGTATTGTTCCTGTGCTTCGCGGTACATTTCTTCGAAGTGTTGCCCCCACATGCGCAGATCCATGTAGAAACAATAGATTTCGGCGTCAGGCAGTTGTTTCTTCACTTCGATGGCCTGCTTCACGGCGGTCACGCAGCACACTTTGCTGCAGTAGTGGTTGCCTATCTTCTCGTCGCGGCTGCCCACACACTGGAGAAACGTGACGCGCGACGGCCTTTCGCCCATCGTGTTCACTATTTGGTTGTAGCGTATCATCTGTTCCATCTCGAGTGAGGTAACTACGCCCTTGTAGATGCCATATCCCAGTTCTTCCTTACGGCGCGCGTCGAAAGGGGTGTAGCCCGTGGCCACGAGTACTGCGTCTGCGTAGGCCATGTTGCCGTGCTCGTCTTCCACGCGCCAGCCATCGCCGTCGCGTCTCAATTGGGTGACGTTGGTGTCGTAGTGTGTGGAGATGCCTTCGGTGAGAAGTTTTTTGGAAAAAGCGTCCGTCAGGTCGGAGGCGGATGCGAAATTGGGGAAGAGGAACGCCTTGTCAGCGATGTTTTTCAACGGCGACGACGAGCGTTCGAATAGTTGCACGTCAAGGCCCATGTTGGCCAGTATGCTTGCCGCTTCTATGCCGGCGGGGCCGGCGCCGAGGATTGCTACTTTTTTCATTTTTGAGGATTGTTTTTCAGTTGATGGAAATGGCGCTTAACGGTTTTGTGGAAACGGGTGTGGTAGAGGATGCTTGCCGTTACCAGCCCTGCCATGAAGCCGGCCAAAATGCTCCACACGCCCAGGCGCAGGACGAAACCGCACACATAGGCGAAAGGCAGCGCCACGAAGAGATAGGATATGATGGCGTATAGCATGGGTTTGCCCACATCGCCGATGCCCCTGAGACCGCCCAAGCCCGTTTGCTGTGTGCCGTCGAACAGTTGGAAAATGCCTGCCACCACGAACAGTTCCGTGCAAACGGCTATTACTTCGGGGTCTTTGGAAAAAAGCATGGCGATATAGCGTCCGAAGAATACGAAACAGATGCCGAAAAGGAGCATGATGCACAGCACCATTTTCCAGCCAGCAAAGAAATGCCTTCTCACCTCCTGTCCGTCGTTGCGTCCCCAAGCCTGCGACACCAGTACGGTGATTGCGCTTACGATGCCGCTGGCGGTGAGGAAAGTGGCAGAAATCAGGGTGTTCACCACCTGCCATCCCGCAAGGGCGGCGGTGGAAACCCACCCCATCATGAGGGTGATGCCAAAAAGGGCGAAGAACTCAATGAACATTTGACCGGCGATGGGAAGACCCATCTGTACAAGCTGCCTTTGCACGTGGCGTGCTATGCGCCGCCGGTGGAAGGCAAGCAGGAAGGAATTATAGATTTCGGTGCGCTTGATGTATACGTAGAACGCTATGGGGCAAAGCAGGCGAGCTAAAAAGGTGGAGAGACCTGCGCCGAATACGCCCATGGCGGGAAACCCTAGTTTGCCAAAGATGAATACCCAGTTGCCGAAGACGTTGAGCAGGTTGGCGCAAATGGTGATGGCCATGGCGGCGCTGGTGTTTCCCATGCCTTCCAGCCATTGCTTGAAGGTGAAGAATATCATCATTGGGATGAAGGAGAGGGAGACGATGACGTAGTAGGGGCGGCAGGCTTCCACCACCTCGGGCGGCTGGCCAAACGCGTTCAGGAAGGGCAATAGACCCAGCAGTATCGCCACCAGCGCCGCCGCCACCACGCTATTTAGTAACAGCGAATTTTGGAAGATGGAGGTAATGGCGTTCTTGTCTCGCTGAGCGTAGTTTTGTCCCACTAAAGGAGTGAGCCCCATGCTGATGCCCAGACCAACCACCATGGCGTTGCACGACACGTTGTAGGCGAAACTGACCGCTGCCAGCGGCACCGTGCCCAGCATGCCTACCATGAGGGTGTCCATCATCTGCACGAAGTTCTGGCCCAACGAGGAAAGCATGATGGGTACGGAAAGACGCAGATTTTGTTTGTAGTAGGACTGGGACATGGGGTTCTACTTTTTTCTTGGCGCATGCAGTGGCTAAGGCCTACACCAGCAGGCAGGAAGGCGTTTCGGGACGGGGCAAGATGTTGCCGTTCACGTCAGTGTATTTCTCGTCGGAGTTGTAGTTGACGCCTATTTTGTTCAGCAGACGCTCGCATTGCACTTGGTGGAGTTGCATGCCCAGCTGCCAAGGATTGTATCCAAGCAGCATGCCGGTCATCTCCTCGTAGGTGAGCACCGGTATGCCGTAGCCCTCCTTGTCGAAGGTCTTGTGCTCCATTTCGGCTATGGTGTACTGCCATTTGTCCATGAACATGGCGCAGCCTGGGCAGTTGCTCACGATGAAGTCGGCTTCGTAGGGTTCCATGCTTTGAAACTTCTTCTTGGTGTTGGCGATGGAGTAGCCTCGGTTTTCCCTCACCAAGTATTGTCGGAATCCAAAGCCGCAGCAGTGCCTCCGTTCGGGATAATCCACCACTTCGCCACCCCAAGCCTCTATCATTCCTGCCAGCACGTAGGGGAACTCGGCTCCTCCCACGCCGCGGTTTGGGAAAATCTTGGCATAGTGGCAGCCAATGTGTTCCACCACGCGCAGTGGCTTGCCCGTAAAGCGGTTCACCAACTGGTATTTCATGCGAGGCTTTAGGTCGAAGCGGAACTTGTATATCAAGTCGCTGGGATGCACCAAGTTTTTGGGCACTTCAAACTCGCGCTTGGTGGCATCCCATAGCCATTGGCGCACTTTCTCTTTCAGTTCGGGCTGGTGCTCCCATTTGTCTATCACCTCGCTGAAGAGGCCGAAGGAGGTGATGCAGGATGGAACGTAGTTTTCGTAGCCGCATTCCTTCATCAGTGAAAACAGTCGGGCGCAGATGGTCATGGTGGTTTCTAGTGGCACCACGTCGGTGTGGTAGCCTATTCCTGTGCAGGTGTGCTGATGGGGGTTGTCGCACACGTCCTTGCCCAGTTCGTCGCGCATGATTTGCAGGAAGGCTCTTTCGCTTCCGGGAAAGAAAGTCTGCCGAATGCACGACCTCTCATAGAAGAAGTGGTCGTCAGCTATCTCTTTTTGGTATTCGTTCCAATAACGTTTTTCCATATTTCAGTCGTTTTTTTCTATTCTTTAATCCTTAGGTCGTCAGCATAGCATGGCAGGCGACTCTCATTTCGTTATGCGTCGTTTTTCACCACCATGTTTTCCGCCACGATTTCCGCCACGTCTTTCACGGGGAAGCTTTCTGCGCGCGTGAAGGCCTTCTTGCAGGCGGGGCAGGAGGTGGCTATCACGTTTGGGTGCGGAACTTTCAGGTTGTGGAGGGCGGCATCTCGGATGGCGCGTTTTTGATTGGCATCAATGGCCAAATCGTTGAGGTTGAAGCCACAGCAAAGGCTGTTTTCGCGCTCGTTCTTCGTTTTCAGCAGGATGCCAGCCGAGCGCAGAATATGGCGCGGCTGGTCGTAGATACCGCTTCCGCGGCCCAGCTCGCAGGGGTCGTGATAGGTCATGCGTTGGCCTGAGTTGCGCACCGCCAACTTGCCTGCCTGCATAAGTCCGTGGATGTACTCCGTGTGGTGGTAAACGGGGATGTTCAGTTTGTATTCTTCCTTGAAACTGCGGTAGCAGATGGGGCAGCTGGTGATGAGTGCCGTGGCGCCACTGGAAGCGATGAGGTCGGTGTTCTTCTTGCGCAGGTCGGAGGCTTGGTTGGTGAAACCTTGTTGCAGCAGCGGACGACCGCAGCAAATGCTACGGTCTTCATCCATGTACCAATACTTTTGCCCTGCGGTCTCGAATATTTTCTGCATGGCTTCGGTGATGCCGGGTGTGAGGTGGCTCATGCAGCCTCCAAAATAGACGATGCGCCCGATGGCGTTGAAAGAGTGCACGTTGTCCAAGTAGTCGTAGTTGCCAGAGGTGTCGAAAGCGCGCTTGTTCTTGATGCGCACCTCGCGCCTTATGGCATTGAGGTCTATGTTCACGGGGCAGTCGGCCTCGCAGCGTCCACATAGCAGGCAGTCTTCCGCGATGGTGTCTTGCTGGTGTTGCAGTTCCAGGTTGCGGATGCTGCGCAGCATGTATACGCCTTGCACGTTGGCGTTGCCCAGTTCGCTGTTGAGAGGGCAGTGGTCTATGCAGATGCCGCAGCGGCTGCATGCGCTAAGTTGGAACATGGTGTAGCCAGTCTTGTGCACGGCATGCTCTCTCACGCCCAGTTGGCGGAAATAGATGAGGAATACCTCGGTGAAGATGTGCATGTAGCGTGTGAAGGGCATCAGGGCGAAGAACACGCCCAAGGCCAGGCTGTAGAACATCCAGCAACTATATTCGAATTCAGGCGCGGTGAAGCCGATGGCGGCAAGCCCGTTGCCGCAGGCTTGGGTAAGGAAGCCGCCGTTGTGGTAAATGGCGCTGGTGGCGCTTTCGGCCAGCAGGCGCGCTGGGAAGATGCACCAAAGAGCCAGTTTGGCCATGCGGTCCATGACGG
>JAXFQM010000053.1:0-4633 GCA_034178965.1 Bacteroidales bacterium
AGCCGGGGTCGTCGCCATAGTTGCCCAAGAGGTACATCATCTTTGTCACAGCGGCCTCCACGGTGATGTCGTATCCGCTCACCACGCCTATTCGTTCCATACCCACACTGGCCTCATATTGCTTCATCTTCACCGCGCCCGCCTTGCACTGCGTTACGTCCATGATGATAATGCCCTGCGAGGCGGCTTCCTGCAAGGCATCCAGAAACCAGGCATCCGTTGGGGCGTTGCCGCTGCCGTAGGTTTCCAAAATTACCCCTCGCAGGCAGGGGGTGCGCAGTACCGCATGCACTACGGCTTCCGTAATGCCGGGAAACAACTTCAGCACGGCAATGTGTCTGTCGAAGGCTTTCCTCACCGTAAGGGGATTGCCCTCCTTGGGCAAGGGCATCACGTTTTCGCGTCTCACGTCGATGTCAATGCCTACGTGTGCCAAATCGGGATAATTGTAGGATGAAAAAGCGTCGAAGTTCTCGGCGGAGACCTTTGTGCTTCTATTCCCGCGCAACAACTTGCTTTCGAAGAAAATGCACACCTCTGGAATGTTTCCGTAATGGCCCGACGCTATTTCCAGCGCGCAGATAATGTTGTCACGTCCGTCGCTGCGCAGCGTTCCCAAAGGCAGTTGGGAGCCTGTGAGCACGATGGGCTTCGTGAGGTTTTCGAACACGAAACTGAGCGCCGACGCGCTGTATGCCATCGTGTCGGTACCGTGCAGCACCACAAACCCATCGTAGTTGTCGTATTCCTGTTCAATGATGTTGGCGATGTCCACCCAAAAATCGGGCGTCATGTTCGACGAATCGATGATATTCTCCAGCGTGCGGCTGTCTATGGCATATTCGCAGCGATGCAGCAGAGGCACGGCATCGTAGATGCGGTCCATGGCGAAAGGGTGCAGCGAGCCTTGCGCGTCGCGCACCATGCCTATGGTGCCGCCGGTGTATATGATAAGTACTTTATTTGTTCTTTCCATGGTTTCTTTTTACGTCACATCAGACATAGGGAGCATTCATTCAATCTCTTTCGACGCTATCTCCGTGTCCAAACTAATTTGCAAAGATACGAAAACTTTTCCACATGTAGGCAAAAAACAGTGTGGCGACAAGAACCCCCGCTTTCTTCCCGTTGTGTTGTTACGCACATCGCAAGGCGTTGGTGGTGCCGCGTATAGCCAAGTTGTGCATGGAAAATGCCTGGCAATCGTTGTTAATAGCGGAGGAAAAAAACGCAACTGAATGCATTCAGTTGCGTTTAGTTGTCCCACAAAGACTCGAACTTTGACTGGCAGAACCAAAATCTGATGTGCTACCATTACACCATGGGACATGGCCGCCTCTTTTTTGAAACGATTTGCAAAAGTACTCATTTTTTTCTTCATGGCGAAAAAAAAGTGCAAATATTTCTCCATTCTTGCATTCAACTATTTGTATTATAAGTATAAAAAAATGTCATTTTTTTATGAAGAAGGCGTTGTTTGCTATCAAAAAAGGTCTATTTTACCGTCCTTTTCTACAAAAATAAGGGCTTTTTAACGTCGTAGTACCTTTGCCGTGCTACCACTCCTGTTGCCTGCCCTCTTCTCTCTGTTCATTTTATTTTTTTTGATTATTTAAGGCATGTATGATGTTCATATGCAGAGATGGTCGCAGGCAGAATCAAGCCGCCCCACGAACGACGTTGGTCCTTTAATGGTAGCGATTAGCTGTCCGTGTTCTGGAGAGTATTGGCACCGTGGCAGCACCATGGCAGCACTGTGGCAGCACACATCTCCTGCTTACCTCCCACCAAAGTGGGAGATGTGTGCTGGCAGCTCCGTTCAGAGGCGCTTGCACGCTGCTCCTTCCCACCCTAACCAGCTCCAGGGTGGGAGTGACCGCGGTGCCATTCTGTCTAAAATCAAAGTGACGGCGTTGCGGGTGTTGTTTCGGGACGGGATGTTTTTTTAAGAAAACTCCGGCGGAAAGCCGAAGAGGCTTCCCGCCGGAGGTAATAGAACTGTTTCCCTGTTGCGCCTTGCCATGCCAGCCCAATCTTCTTATTCTTTTTCTTTCTTGCCAAAAGGTAGTTTTAGCGTGGGCAGTTCGATGCTGCGTAGGCCGCTGAGGAAGCCCGTCTTGCTTGGAACGGCGCGTTCATAGATTTCGGCTATGAGAGATTCATATTTCTTTATCAGCACGTTGCGCCTTAATTTCATGGTAGGGGAAAGCATGCCGTTTTGCGAGGTCCATTCCTCTTCCACCAGTTTGATACGCTTCACCTGTTCATGTGGTGCAAAACCCTTGTTGAGCTCCTCCACTATTTGCTGGTATTTCTTGTTCACTTCGGGCATCTGAATAAGTTGAGCGTTGTCGCGGTAGTGCAGCCTATGTTTCAGTGCCCAGTAGTGCAGCGTGTTGAAGTTTGGGGTGATGATGGCTGCGGCGAATTTTTCGTTGGCTCCCACCACCATTGTTTGGTCTATATACTCGCTTTCGCACATTTTGTTCTCCAGCACCTGCGGTGCCACGTACTTCCCTCCGCTCAACTTGAAGATGTCTTTCTTGCGGTCTGTGATTTTCAGGTAGATGCCGCCGTCCATTTTGCCCACGTCGCCCGTGTGCAGCCAGCCTTCGCTGTCGATGACTTCGGCGGTGTATTCGGGATCCTTGTAATAGCCCATCATCACGTGTGGCCCTCGGGTAAGTATCTCGCCGTCGTCGGCTATCTTCAGTTCGGTGCCGGCCAGCGCGGGGCCCACGGTGCCGATACGCACATAGCCGTCACGCGGGTTGTTCACTGCGATGACGGGCGAGGTCTCACTCATGCCATAGCCTTCATATACGTTCATGCCAGCGGCAGAAAATAGGCGCACGATGCGCTCTTGCACGCTGCTGCCGCCAGTGATGATGGTGAGGTGACGCCCGCCGAATTTTTCGCGCCATTGGCGGTAAACCATTTTATCGAACAGGCGTTGTGTGAGACTGTACCATATGCCCCAACGCTCGCGACTATAGTCGAAATGGCTACCGTGGCGCAAGGCGCCTTGATAGATCCACCGTTTTGCGCCCCGGAAATCCTTGCCAGCAGCATACAATTTGTCGTAAACCATTTCCAGCACGCGTGGCACGGCACAGAAGCCGTCACAGCGCAACTCGTGCATGTTTTGCTGTATAGTGCCGATGCTTTCGGCATAGTAGATGCTGATGCCGAGGTATTGGTAATGATAATTCATGCTGCGTTCATACACATGGTTCAGAGGCAGAAACGACAATACGCGGTGGCTGCTGTTCATAACCTGCACCTTGCTGTGGGCAATGGCATTGAACATCAAGTTGCGATGGCTAAGCATCACCCCTTTCGGCATGCCAGTGGTGCCACTGGTGTATATCAGTGTCACCCAGTCTTCGGGCTTGATGTTGTCCTTGCGCTCCTCGAGGACGGGCAGATACTTGTCGCGATTGGTGATGCCAAGTTTCAGCACGTCCAGCATGCGTTTCTCGCCCTCAATGCGGTTCATGGTGTATACCTCTGGCGGGTTTTCCATCTGCTGCAGGGCAGGCCTAATATGGCGCAGTAGCAGATTGTTGCTCACGAAGATGCACTTTGCGCCACTGTGCTGTAGGATGAAAAGGTAGTTCTCGGTGGATAAGGTGGGATAGACGGGAACATGTATGGCGCCAACCATGGACAAGGCCATGTCCACAAAGTTCCATTCGGGACAGTTTTGCGAGAGGGTAACCACTCGGTCTCCGGGCTGTAGACCCATCTCGATGAAGCCGTAGGCCATGAAGTGCGAAAATTTATAATAGTCCTGCGAACTGTATTTTACCCATTCGCCGCCGCTTTTTCCCGCAAGGATGTCATCCTTTGGAAAATTGAGCACTAGGTGATCGAGCAGGTCAAAGGTGCGGGTTATCTTTATTTCCATGATGGTTGGTTAACAATTTTTATTAGTCTAAGAACAGTCTTTATTAGGGCATAAGTGAGCCAGCGAGAGAGGCTTACGATGCGTGCATACGCTGTTTTCCAGTTGCAAAGATACGAAAAAAAACACACATGCGTGTTTTTTTGGCGGAAACGAGGCCGCACGTGTCTATACCGAACCGTTTCCATGGCAAAGACAGGTACAGATAGCGCAGGCAGAAGGGATGGCTGCAAGGACGGAATAACCTTTTTTTGCACAGGTGTTTTTTTTTGTGTACCTTTGCAAAGCCATTCATAAGCCTAAATATGATGCAAGAAGCGAATACTGACAGCGCTGAGACCTTTGACGCCTTGAACGAAGTGAGCGCGAGAAACCTCACGAAACAGCAATTGTGGGAACGCAAACTGCTTGACTTGGGGTTGCGTAACAATCTGTTGAACACCCACATGGGTAAAACGACGCTGATGCTGTCGGAGACCGACGTGCCGGCCTTGGAGGACGCCCTTTTTGCTGGTGAAGTGTTTGATATTGCCTCCACCGGCACAGACAACGCCGGCACGCGCACGTTGCGCACCCCGCTGGAACCGGCACTGCTGAAGCCAGCGCTGACGCGGCTATATAGAGCCGCGCGCACCTTGCTGGAAGAAAATGGGGCCAACACGCTGTATCTAGCGTTGGGGTTCCTGCAATGGTACGAAACGCCCAAAGCCGAGAAGGCGCGAATGG
>JAXFQM010000067.1:0-7283 GCA_034178965.1 Bacteroidales bacterium
TCTTTGTAGCGGCTACGTTGTAGCGTGATGCCTATGTTAGACGAGAAAATGCTGCTGTATTGTGCGAGCCAACTTAGGTTGACTCCGAAATAGCGTGCGCCGCTGCTGTTATATTTTTCCATTTGTTGGTCGCCGGTGGGGGAGAGGGTGGCCAGTTCGCGTTGTGCGAAGACACCGCTGAGCGCGGTGTAGAAGCCTTCTATCATGAAATTCATTGGGATGTTATTCCAAGTGGCGTAGTAGTCGGCGGAGAGGTTGGCCGTGTGGCTGCGTTCCTCCTTAAGGCCTTCGGCCAGCACAATGGTGTATCTTTCGCCGCCCGCCATCGATACGTGCAGGTCTTGGTCGAACACTTGCGGTGCGCGGAAACCTTCGCTGTATCCGGCGCGTAGGTCGAGCCCCTTGGCGGGCGAGTAGCGCAGTGCCACGCGCGGCGAGAGGATGGGACGTGAGACAAGGTTGTGCTTATCCATGCGAGCGGCAAGAAGGATGTCCCATTGTTCGTTTTTCCATTCGTTTTGCACATATACGCTGGCGATGTGCACGTCTTGACGTGTGGTGAGGGCGTAGGAGAGCGCCGTGTCGCGCAGGTAGTCGCCGCTGTATTCGGTTCCGAAGGTGAGGTTGGCGGGCATGAACCACAGGCGTTGGAAATAGTATCGCAGCATAGCGCCGCCGTTCACCGCTACGTCGCGCGTTAGCGTGTGGTATTTGTAGGCGTTGGTGTCGGGAGCGTAGTCATAGAGGTAGCCTCCGGCATAACTGTGGCGTTTCATGGCGGCCACGGAGGAGAAGATGTCGGCGTGCCAGGTGTTGTTTTCCGAATTCCAGTGGTAGTTTACGTTGGCATTGTGCATGGAGTGTTCGTTCAATTCGGCCAGGTTGGCTTGTTCCACGGGCAGATTTAGTTTGTTGCCGCCGCGCCGGCTGTCGTCCATCAAGAAATAGGTGACGTCCAGTTTGGAAAACTCGCCCGTGCGGAAAAAAGCGTGTGTACCGGCCGAAATCATGTGCAACTGTGGCAGCGTGGTATATCCGTCGTCGTAGTGGTTGTATCCGTCGCGTTGCCTGTTTTGGAAAAATAGGGTTGCGCCCGTGCGGTCCTTTTTGGATACGAACGAGGAACCCAGTGACGTGGTGTTGTCCAGCGCCCCACTGCCACCTATGCTCATGAGGCTGTGCGAGAGGTAGGCACTGTTACTGTTGGGTTGACGTGTGATGATGTTGATGGTGCCGCCCACGGCCGATGCGCCATAGAGCGCGCTACCGCCGCCGCGCATCACCTCGGTTCGTTCTATCATGTTGGCCGGTAACTGTTCCAAGCCGAAAAGTTCGGCCACGCTAGGCAGTACGGGGCGGGAGTCTATGAGGATTTGCGAGTAGTGGCCATCCAGGCCGTTTATGCGAGCCTGCTTGAATCCACAGGTGGCGCAGTTGTCCTCCACGCGCACGCCGCATTGGAACGACAGCGCGTCACCCATGCATACGCTTTGTGTGGCTTCCATCAAGTTGTTGTCCACCACGCCTACTAAAGAGGGTGCTTGCCGTTTCGATACGGGAGTGTGGTTGGCGCTGATTACTATTGGTTCCATCGTGACGTGGAAACCCAGCGAAGAGGTATCTTCCTGCTGGGCATGGAGCGGCACGGAAAAAGCGAAAATGGTGGCAATGGTCAGTAGGGATATTATGCGATGTTTCATATTCACTTATAAAGTATTAAAAATATAACGCAAAAAAGTGTTTTTTATTTTGCTTGACGGAACAAAATTTGTCTGTCAGGACCTATGTTTGCAACGTCTTGAACTATTTTGCATTCAAGTCATCTTGTCCAGCATGTTGGCTCCGAGTAAGGTGACAGGAAGAGCTGAGGCAGCAGTATGCCAGCACACATCTCCTGCTTATCTCCCACGGAGGGGGGAGATAAGCAGGAGATGTGTGCTGGCATGGCGTTCCCATGCACGAGCCATTGGTGAGGTGCGGCGGATAATTAAATAATGACAAAGCGTCACACGTTTCGTTGAAAGTTGTTCTTTACCCAATTTGCCTGCCAGCATGTCGATGTATAAGCCTTTTTTATGGAAAAATGTTTTTTAACTTGAATGTAAGGATTTTTTCGTATCTTTGAAAGCGCGTTGGATGTTATGTGGGTGACGAATATTTTCGTCAATATATTGATGTATAGAATACTACAGGAAAATATTAAATTTGAGAACCCATGTATAAAATTACTAATCATCCTATTCTCGACATTCCCAAGGGAGAACCGGTCGAATTTCTTTATGACGGCAAGAAGGTGGTCGGCACGAAAGGTCTTACCATCGCCGCAGCATTGCACCAAGCGGGCTATCCCGTGCATAGCCACAGTCTTGACGGACGCGGACGCAGTTTGGAATGTGGCATTGGCAAATGCGGGGCTTGCGAGATGCTGGTGGACGGTAAAATACGCCGCATTTGCATCACCAAGGTGGACGGGGTGCGAGAGGTGCGTGAGATGCCGCACGGCTACCTGCCCGAGCCAAACGAAAACCCGCAAAGGGAGATGAGGGTGTACAAGACAACGGTGGCCATCATCGGCGCAGGACCTGCCGGGTTGGCCTGCCGAGAACAGTTAAGGAAGTTTGGCATTCCTAACATAGTGGTGGACAGCAACGACGCTGTGGGAGGACAGTTCAACATGCAGACCCACCCATTCTTCTTTTTTGAAAAAGAGCGGAGATATGGTGGCATGAGAGGTTTCGAGATAGCTGGCGCCTTGGCAGGCGACGAAGAAGACGGCATTCTGCTGGACAATGTGGTGTGGGACTTGCTTGAGGGCAGGCGCATAGCACTGAAGAATTTGAAGAGCATGGAGGTGAGTTACGTGGACGCGCAGCATTTGGTGGTGGCAACAGGAGCGGTGCCATTTACGCCCGCCTTTGAGAACGACGACTTGCCAGGGGTATACACTGCCGCAGTGTTCCAAAAGATGATGAACCAACAACAAACCCTGCTGGGTAAAAAAGTGCTCACAGTGGGCGCGGGCAACATAGGCTACCTCACCAGCTACCAGGGCATGCAGGCAGGGGCGCATATCAAGGCCATCATAGAAGGCATGGACCATGAGGGGGGATTTCCAGTGCAGGCCAACCGAGTAAGAAGGCTTGGCATACCTATCCTGACGAGCCATATGCTGCTGAAAGCCATCCCGAACAAGGAGCGCAACGGTGTGGCGGGGGCTGTGGTGGCGCAATGCCGGAATTTCAAGCCTGTACCAGGAACGGAACGGGTGTTGGACGACATAGACCTCATCAACATTTGCACAGGCCTCACACCCGACGCCCAACTGCTTGTCAAAGGGCGCAGCGTGTTTGGCGCGCACGTCTACGGTGCTGGCGACGCAGCAAGGATAGGCGAGGGCACAAGCGCTGTGCTGCGAGGCCGACAAGTGGCATATGAAGTGGCACAAAGTATGGGCGTGAGGTACGACTACGACGAATATCTTGACATCAGTCGGCAGTATGTCGATAGCCAACAGCGTCCCGTTCGTATCCTCGACGAGCCGCGCATGCCCACGGCAGAGCGCAGGATGCTGCGACCCTACATTCGCATGGATTGCCTGTATGGCTTCGCCTGCAATCCCTGCACGTTCGCGTGCCCGCAAAATGCTATTTCCAAGTCCAGCACAAACAGTGTGCCCATGGTGGATTACGACAAGTGCGTGGGTTGCATGCGGTGCGTTAACCGATGCCCAGGTCTCGCCATATTCGGATACGATGAGAAGAAGCAGGTGGCCTTTTTGCCTGTGGAATACGAGGTGGAAGAAGACAAAGAGGTGTTCTTTGTAGACAACGATGGCAAGAAGATAGGAGAAGGCGTTGTGGAAAAGGTGCAGAAGAACGGCAACAAGACCCATGTGGCGTGCGTGAGGGCCACGGCGGCAGACGACCTTGCGGCGGTGCGAGGCTTCATTGTCAAAGAGAATTTCCCTGAACCGTTGCGGCTGCTTGAACGGCAGCTAGACGAGGAAGGACGTACATACATTTGCCACTGCGAAGACGTGGATTTGGCCACCTTGCTGGAGGTGGTGGGAGACAGAACCTTCATCTCCGTGGATGAATTGAAACACACCACCCGCATGGGTATGGGACCCTGCCGTGGCAAACGGTGCGTGGCAAGGGCCAAACAAATGCTGCAAAGCCATGGAATAGAAGTGACGGGCGACAGCACGCCGCGGGCGCCATTGGCCAGCCAAGTGACACTGGGCGATGTGTGTGGAGCCCATGCAAAGGAGGTCTTCGTTTTTCCCTCGGGGCTTGAAGCAAAGAAAGTGGACGTGGAGGTGCTCATCGCGGGCGGGGGCATAGCGGGAAGCGCGGCATTCCGTTATTTTGCCGAAGCGGGGAAAAAGCCAGTGCTGATAAATTACGAACGCGGCTCAACGTGGCGTTGCATAGGGGGCGGGCGACCTGCTTTTTCCAACCCCGATATCAGCGACATTGCCATGCACAACTTGGAAATATTTCGCAACATACAAAGAGAAAGTGATATTCACTTTAAGGTGACGCGCTACGTCAACTTGGTGCACGACGAAGCCACTTACAAGGCCTTGGACGCTTCGCGGGCGTGGAGCGATGCCTATATGATAGAAAAGAAGGATTTCCGAAAAGAAATTTCCCCGTTGTGGAACATGGACAGCAACGCTTACAGCCATGCCCTGGTGAGCAGGGACTGCTGGCAGGCAACGCCGGGGCGCACGATAGATTACATTCGAGGGCAGGGCGAGAGACACGGAGGGTGCCTCTTGGAGGATTGCGAACTGCTGCATGTGGAAAAGGCTGGCTCAAAGACCAAAGCGTTGGTTAAGACCCACGATAGGCAGTATGTGGAGTATTGCTGCGACCATTTTGTGAACAGCATGGGATGGGGAGCAGAGAAGTTTGCGGACATGCTGGGCCTTGACACACAACTATACCCTGTGAAGCACCAAGCCTTCATCACGCGCCGTCTGCCAGGATTGGGCGTGGGTGGCGACAGCTTGGATATGATTATTGACAGGCGGCATTACAAAGGCTTCAGTGCGGTGTATGGACAGCAATTCTTCAACACGGGGCAAATCATCGGGTGCGCATCGCCGGATAGCGATGCCTATGAGGCACGCCAAAATTTGCAATACAACAGTAAGGAGTTCTTACAAGTGTGCGGAGAGGTGTTTGCCGATTGGATTCCGAATTTGGCATCTGTGGGGTTCCATGCTGTGTGGGCGGGATACTACGTGGAGCCGCGCTATATTGTGGACCCCTCAGTGGGACTGCTAACCGGACTGCGTGGGCATGGCTTCATGCTGGGGCAGTATCTTGCCAAGTTGTATGTGGACAAATACCTCGGACGCGACGTGCCTTCCTATATGAAAGAATTGGCGCTTAACGGGAAAGGTCTCAGTGAAAACGCTTTCAAGTAAGGGAACGCTTACATGTCTCCACGCCAATACAAGGATGAAGGGCTTGAATAGACGAAAAGGCGCAGCAGCGATGCTCGCGCCGTTTTCTGCGGTTTTCGACGAAACAGACTCGGCACTGACAAGACAAGAGGTGTGGAACGGTGTTTTTGCTATGCCAAGAATAACGAAAGTTGCCAAAGCCAAAAGCGGCTTTGGCAACCTCCTTTTAGAAAGAGGTTTCGAACGTTTTCCACCCTTGAATAGGGCGGGACGTTGGAACCTATCCTTGTCAGCGTTTGACAGAAACCATACGAAACGTATGGTTACGCCGAGACAAGGATTATTTTATGCCGAGTTTTTTCTTGATGTCTTTGGGTAGCGCGTTCTTGTTAACCACTATGTTCATGGTTTTGTAGCGTACGAAAGCTTTGCTGGCGTAGAAGATGCCATGGTAGTCGCCATAGTCTCCCCAACTGTTTTTCACCATGTAGTATTCGTTGCCCATTTGGTCTTTGGCCTTACCATAGATGACCATGCCATGGTCGTCGGTGGTCTCGAAGTTGTCGAAAGCGGTTTGGCGTTCTTCTTGGCTCACCCAACGTTGCGGCGTGGGGTGTTGCGCGGCCTCCTCCTTGATGGCTTTGGCGCTCATGCCGCTCCAACGGCTTTGGTCGGAACCCACTTTTGCAGCTTTGCCGTTGGTCTCGGGCAGCACGCAGAAGCCTTTCTTTACGCCCATGCTGAAGCCTGGCTCGCTAACGTCCGCGCCCCACGCGATGGGATAGCCGTTGTCTATGGCGTTGTCGAAAACCTGCATGAATTCGTCAAGAGGCAGGTTGTAGCTTTGACCCCAGCGCCAATTATCCTGTATTTCAAGCACGAAGGGCGTGTAGAAGGGATGATGTGTGTAACTGGTGATGCTGATGTAGTCGTCGGGGTTTAGGCCAGTGCTTTTGAAAAAGCTCATGGGGGTGTAGGTGACGCCTTTGTAAACGAAGGTCGTGTCACTATCCTTGCCGAAGCCTCCCAGGTAAATGTCGTGCACGGCGTCCACGGCTTTCAGCCATAGGGGTTGCCCGTTTGGGTCGGTTTGCAGTTTCTTCAGTTTGTCGTTTTTTGCAATGGCGGCCACCATGGCATCGGTGAGCGCACTAAGCTCGGCATGGTTGCTCAACGTGTCGCCATACTGTGCGCCAGGGCGCATCACTTCCTCTGGCACCAGTCCGAAATGCTTCATACCGTAGATAACGTCGTAGAATGAACCTCCTTGGCTGAAACTCACGTCGCCATGCATACGCACAGCCTTGGCGGCACGGTCGTGGTAGGTTCTGTTGACAAGGTACATTTCGCTGAAATCGTATTCACCTTTATTCATGCGGAGTAGTTCGGCTTCGATAAAGCCCAAGCCGCTGTAGCACCAGCAGGTGCCCGCGTTGTGTTGGTCTTTCACGGAGGTGATTGGGAGTTCCTTTACAACGGTGAACTTGTAGCCTTCGTCTTCCTTTTTTTCTTCTTGTGCAAAGCATGCGCTGCCAGCGACCAGGAGCGCGGAGAGGATTGCAAATGTCTTTTTCATTATGTATGTGTCTATTTAAAAATTAATTAATTTGTGGTATTTCATTGTTCGGGGGCAAACATGGGATCCCATGCTGGAAGCAGTATGGGCTTTTGTTGCATCAAGTCCTTGAGGTTGGCAGGTATGTATTTGTCTTCGGCAACCACGCGGAACATGTATTCGTTGAACCATTTGTTGCTCATGATGAGGAAACCATTATGTCCATAGGTTGGGCCCCAACTGTTTTCCACCATCCATTTCAGAGGATTGCCGTTGGCGTCCAGGTCCACGGCGCACAAGGTCATGGCGTGG
>JAXFQM010000096.1:0-14119 GCA_034178965.1 Bacteroidales bacterium
ACGACGCAAGCCAGCAATGCGGCTTTTACGTGGCACGCAACGCTACGGGGCACGACCGACTCCTTTCTTTCACAGGAAACATCGCCTGCGTGAGACTGGCAGGAAAAGCAGAAGGCTACTACCTATGGCCTTCGGGCGACAACGCCGCCGCAAAGACGAAGCATGAGAAAGTAACCCAAATGGGAACAATGGACATCTCCGTTTTTGACGCCACAAAGCAACACAGCGCACCTGTGTTCACAACGCAAAGCAACGCTGACGGCAGTTTCGCCATTTACCTGCAACCGAACGGCACTTTCAACGTCGTGTTTGGCTGCCCTGGAGCGTTCAGCAGGACATTGGTGTTGGAAACACCGCACGACAACCTTGATGACCTCATAGTTGACAGACACGAAAACGTGCGGTTGGACTGCCTGCGTACCAACCACGAATACGCCTTCCCCCGCGAAGCGTTTTTTGCCCACCCCGTGGCTACCGAACTCTCCAAAGAGGGCAAGATTATTGTGCAGCAAACAGCCCAATTCCTCTTCGACAATCCCACTCTACGCCTATATGTCACATGCATCTACACGGAACGCGACACCGCTTTCAACCAACTACTTTGCTTTGCGCGCGAAGACGCCATCGAGCAATTGCTGTGGCGGCATGGAGCGCCAGCACGCGTGCTTAACAACGCCGTGTTCGAAACTGTGTTTCAACCAAACGGCGAAAACGACCAAACCAACGCAGTGCTGCTTTTTTTCGAGACTCCAGCCGAAAAGCGCTCCCCCACGACAAACGGCAGAATGCTTCGCCGCAGCCTAAACGACTTCCTCGACACACAAGAAACAGCCAATTCCAACCGCCAAAACAACGATGCGGACACCCGCCAGACCACTACAAACAACGCGTCTACCGGCACAACACCCACTTCTAACGGCCTCAACACAGACGAGGAACCCAGCAAACCCAGCGAAGCGTTCCAAAAGATGATGGAGACTGGCGTTTTTGAGACACAACAATAGTAGTTGTTAATAATCAATATCTTGCAAGAACATAAGCCCTTTTTGCTCTTTTTGAGTGTGAAAATGTGCGTTTTCAGACTAATCTTCCTCAAGAAACAGTGTAATTTTCCACTTCGGGTTAAAAATATATTACTAATATATAGTATTTTATAAGAAAATCGGAAGAAAAATTTGGTCATTAACAAAAAAGGTCGTATATTTGCAAATGTTTTCAAGGCTGCCCATAAGGGATAAGTCGGAAAACAATCGGGGCGTGGCGCAGTTGGCTAGCGCACTTGCATGGGGTGCAAGGGGTCGGAAGTTCGAGTCCTCTCGCCCCGACGAAGATGAAAAGAAGGCTTGATTTTGATAAAATCAAGCCTTTCTTCGTATTGCATACAATAAAGAAACAAATCCCACGTTTTTCCTATAATAAAAACAACTGCATTATGGATTTCATCAAAGAACTACTCTATCCCTTATATCTCAAAAGCCGCCAAGTGACAACAGACAGTCGCAACGTCACGCCCGGATGCCTTTTCTTTGCCCTAAAAGGCGAGCACTTCGACGGCAACGCTTTCGCTGCGCAGGCTCTGCAACAAGGCGCCGCATACTGCGTGGTTTCCGATGCTGGGCAGATAATCGACAATCGCTGCCTATTGGTTCCCGACGTGCTGAAAACCTTGCAAGACCTGGCGAAACACCACCGCAGCCAACTCTCCATCCCCGTCATTGGCGTCACAGGCACAAACGGCAAAACCACCACCAAGGAACTAATGAAAGCCGTGCTTTCGCGCCGATACAAGGTGCACGCCACCACAGGCAACCTAAACAACCACCTTGGCGTGCCGCTTACCATCCTGTCCGCGCCAGAAAACACGGACCTGATGATAGTGGAAATGGGCGCCAGCCATCAAGGCGAAATCAACATGCTATGCCAGATTGCACAGCCCTCCTTCGGGCTCATCACTACGGTGGGGAAAGCGCACCTCGAAGGATTTGGAAGTTTTGAGGGTGTAGTGCAGGCCAAAACGGAACTGTACCGCTACTTGGCCGTCAACCACGGAACCGCGTTCGTGAACGAGAACAACGAGATATTGATGGACATGGCCACAAAGTTATCCACCATACCGGATTTGCCCTCGGACCTGCCTGGGGTGGTGCCACCGGCTATAACCCAATTCAAGGAAGAAGAGAAAGGGGCTATCATGGGCGTGGTGACATACGGAAGCAAGGAAACGGCTGAAGTAAAAGGCACCCTCGTGGGTGCGCAACCCTACCTTAAGTTGTATTTCGAAGAGGGCGACGAGGTGTATAGCGTGCAAACGCAGCTGGTAGGCGCATACAATTTTGCCAATGCCATGGCGGCGGCGTGCGCTGGACGCTTCTTTATGGTGCCGCTGTTTGACATCAAGGAAGCCTTGGAGCAATACGCACCCGCCAACAACCGTTCGGAATACCGCAAAACGAAGCGCAACGAACTCATTTTAGACTGCTACAATGCCAACCCAAGCAGCATGGAGGTGGCAATAGACAGTTTTACGGCCATGACGCAAATGGAGAAATGGGCTATTGTAGGAAGCATGAAGGAGCTGGGGCAAGACAGCCACAACGAGCACATAGCCGTAGTGAATAGATTGCTCGGCGCCAGCCTGCAAGGCATTATACTGATAGGCAACGAATTCCAATTCACACAAGGTAACGAAAAAATTAAGTGGTTCCCAACAAGCGCCGATGCCTTGTCCTATCTGATGGCACACCCTATACAAAATGCAGTGGTTTTGCTAAAAGGCTCCAACTCAAACAAAATGTGGGAACTGGAAAAGGCGCTATGATGCTGGATACCTTTCTTCTCCAAAACGCAACAACCCGCAGGAATCACCCCTCGTTGCCGCCTTTGTAAGAAGGAGTACTTCTGCCCTACAACCCGTCAAAAATAAGATAAGAATGCGCAATAATCAAATTATTGCCCCATAGGAAAAACACGTACATGGCAAAGACGAAATCATATTTTTTCTGCAAAGAATGCGGCTACCAATCGTCTTCTTGGCTGGGAAGATGCCCTGAGTGCGGGGCCTGGAACAGCTTCACTGAAGAAGTGGTGCAAGTGGAGCAGAAAACGGGTTTGAAAAAGAAAACCAGCAACACGTTATCGCAACCCAAACTGATACAGCTCGTGTCCTACAGCGAAAACCAACGGCAATCCACACACTGCGGAGAGTTGGACCGCGTGTTAGGAGGCGGCATCGTGCCTGGCTCGCTGGTGCTTATCGGTGGCGAACCTGGAATAGGGAAAAGCACCTTGCTACTGCAAACAGCCTTGTTGATTAAGGACAGAAACGTGCTATACGTAAGCGGCGAAGAAAGTGAGCAACAGATTAGGATGCGAGCCGAACGGATAGGCATTTCCAGCGAAAGTTGCTATGTGGTGAGCGAAACCAACACGCAACGCATCATGGAACATGCCGCGGCGGTTCAGCCCGACCTGCTTATTGTAGACTCCATACAAACACTTAACAGCGAAAGCATTGATGCCAGCGCTGGAAGCGTATCTCAGATAAGGGAATGCACAGCCGAATTTCAACGTTTTGCCAAAGAAAGCGGCGTACCTGTCTTTATAGTGGGACACATTACCAAAGACGGCAACCTCGCAGGCCCCAAACTGATGGAACATATTGTGGACTGCGTGCTGCAATTCGAAGGCGACAGAAATTATGGCTTCCGCATACTCCGAGCATTGAAAAACCGCTTCGGCAGCACGGCCGAGATTGGCATCTTTGAAATGCATGGCAGCGGACTGAAAGAAGTCAGCAATCCCAGCGAGTTCCTGCTCTCCAATCGTGACGAACAATTAAGCGGCACTTCTATATGCGTCACCCTTGAAGGGGCGAGGCCTATGATGATTGAGGTGCAAAGTTTGGTGAGTTCTGCCGTATACGGCACACCACAACGCAACTCGAACGGCTTCGACTATCGCCGCCTGTCTATGCTGCTGGCCGTCTTAGAAAAACGGTGCGGATTCAAGTTGGGCCTAAAGGATGTCTTCCTCAACATAGCAGGAGGCTTGCGCATCAGCGACCCTGCAATGGATTTAGCAGTAGTATGCAGCATTCTCTCCAGCAATGTGGACATGGCGATAAGCCAGCGTTTCTGCTTCGCAGGGGAATTGGGACTTACGGGCGAAGTGCGTCCCGTTTCGCGCTTCGAACAACGCGTCGCCGAAGCAGACAGGTTGGGTTACGAACGTATTATTTGTAGCAAATACAATCTTCGAGGCATGAACCTTGACCGCTACAGCATTCATGTGACGGGAGTGGGCGTCATTGAGGAGGCGTTTCGAACACTCTTCGCCAAACAAGACCTGGCGTAAAACAGATACCCTACGAAACTCTCGACTCTAAAAGGAACTCAAAGGCTCTCCCATGGATTCCTGGGGACGCCAACGACTCTCATGTCCCCTTCCTGGAGTTACTGGGTTATCTCAATAAATATGGAGGCAAGAATAGCATTTGTATATCGTGGTGTGTGTGGGAGGGGGGGGGCTTGCAAGCCAAAAAATACTCGGTGACACTATTAATAAGTGAACCTACCCTTAGCACCTTAGCATATCAAACTTCTCTTATTAGCGCCCTTAATAATGTATTTGTCGCTTGTCAATGGTTTACTAACCAAAATAAGCATAATAACAATATAGAATGGGCGCCCTCTCCCCTACTTCTTCGATGCCTCTCTGCATCGGTGGCGATTCTTTTCCATTTTGGAGATAAGCTCATGGTATTGCTCATCTGTTAATACCTCGTCAATTTTTACCTTGACGCGATAGAGAGCCTTGTTGATTTGCAATTCCAACGCCGCCTCACGCTCCAATAACGGCATCATCTCGTTTGTATGGTCGCCCTTGTCGTCCATAATTCTTCGTATGTCCGAGCGTACCACGCTCAATTGGCTTTTCAGCGATGCAACCTCCTTGTTGTTCTCCTTCGATATCATATCCAACTGGCGCTTTTGCTTGAAACTGAGATTGCTTACGAATTTGGAGATATACTCGGCCTGAGTAGCCTCGCTTGTAGAATAAGATTGAGAGAAAGCTAAATTGGCCACACTCAAACATAGTATAGCAAAAAGAATATGTACACGAAACCTCATATCTGCAAATTATTATTCATTTATTTACATCCTCGCCAGCTATGGTAAAATCCTCTATGTACTCAAAGCGTTTCTTCGCATCATTTTCGTTTTCAGCGAAGTAGTCATCCACATACGCCGTTACCGAATTAACCATATAGCCCACATTTTCCTCTAATTCGACGTTCTTCTGCACCAAAGTAAACCCCACGGCCACTACAATTGCCCCGCAGGCTGCCACTGCACCTATTGCTATCCTCCATCGTCGAGGTGATAATGTATTCACATGCGACTGTTGTTTCGTTACTTGTTCCATCACCCTATCCACCACGTCAACTTGGCGTGAGCATGTGATGTTCTGCAGTTCCCTCCGCAGCTCATTGTCGAACAAGTCTTGATTCATAATTTATTGCTTAACGTTTTCAATAATCTTCTTTAGGTTCTTCTTTGCTCTAAAAATCAACGATTCCACTTTAGATAACGACACACCCATAATGTCAGCTATCTCTTGGTATGAGAACTCTTCGAAACTGTAGAGGACCACGGCAGTTCGCTGTTCTGGCTTCAACTGGCCTATGGCTTCCCTCAACATGCGACGACGTTCTTCCTTCTCTATTTCCTCCTCTTCGTTATGCCCTCCTGGTTCATTTTCGATAACGGCTTTGTCGAAAGAAACAATACGTCTTTGCTGCAACAGCGCTTTATTCACAAGATTCACTGTGATGCTATAGATGAACGTACTCAATTTCGATTCAAAACGAAAACGAGACAACGATGTATAGAGTTCGACAAACACTTGCTGACAGATCTCTTCCACATCCAGGCGGTCTCCACTCAACTTGTAAGTGATATTGGCAACAATTTGCTGATAGGCTTTTACTATTTCAGCAAACTGCTGCTTGTCGCCGTCAAGAATAGCCTTGACTAACTGTTTCTCTCTTTCGATCGTTAACACTATTTAGTACTGTCTACCTCTTTATTATTGCACCTTTGGAATAATTTTCTTCGCGCAGCATACTCGCGGCACATTCAAGTAATGTTGGAATTTTTTGCTAATCGACGTTAGAGAACACGCACGTCACATATCCTATTTGCAATTCCGACGCCTCGGGCTTCTCGGTAAAACGGAAGTCTTGCGCTGCTTCTTTAGCCTTTTTTGCAAAATATGGCTTGGTAATGGTGCTCCCTCGTTGGTTGGGTTCCGCACGCACTACTTTTCCATTACGGTCCACCCAAATCTTCACCACGTTCTTTCCCTGTTCGTTGCTGCTGTAGTTCAGAACAGGTTTGGCTCCTACCAGCCCCCTGCCTTCCAATTTCCATCCGCTACCTCCGTTGCCTGGATCCCCGCTGTAGCGTGTACTGTTTGGGTCTCCTTCTGGGTTTCCCTGGTTGCCTGTTCCTTGTGTCACTCCCTCACTACCACCCTTGCTGTCTGTTCGTTTTTTGAAGAGTGCATTCTGGTTAATGGTGGGCTGAACCGTTCTCTCCTCATTAGAGGGGTTCACAGTGTTGTTGAGGCGTCGGCTTGCCTCTCCGTCTGCATCCACTTGTTCTGTGGCTTCGGTATTTTGGTGTGCTATTCTTTCTCCCGTGCCTCCCGACGGTGCGGGAGGTACTTTGTTTTCGTTCACGTCGGGTTGCTCTGCTGTGCCCAGTCCAAAGTTGCTGTTTCCCAAGTTCACCTCTACCCCCTCTTCTTGAATGGGCGGATTGGGGTATTTGAAGCCCACGAAGGCGCAAATCACCACCGCCACTGTCAATAGCAGCGTCGTTGTTATTGCTGAAATGAGCTTTTCCTTCGTTTCTTCTTTCATGGCTTTACTCTTGTTTGGGCGAAGTGGCCAATATAACCTTGTGCTTGCACCCCGTCTCCATATTGATGGCGTTGACGGCGTCTATCACGTTCACGACATATTGCACTGGCACAGTCTTGTCAGCCCTCAACACCACGCAGGCGTCGTTAATGCCTGGCTCTATGTAGGCTCCGATGGCGTTGTGCAGTTCCGACGGTGCTGTGGGCGCATCACCCACTTGGTAATTGAATTTTTCGTCAATATACACCGTTACGTTCTGCTTCGCCATGGTTTTGCTGTTGCTTTCCGGCAAAAGCAACTTCACCGCGTTTGGACTGATGAGTGTGCTGGTAATCATGAAGAAGATAAGCAACAAGAACACCAAATCACTCATCGTGCTGCTGCTGCTATTTATGCGGACATGGTTCTGACTTTCAATCATGATGATAATATTTATATGATGCCAATCCTTTGTCACTTTGGCTTGTTACGTCCCGTTCGCGGCCCTACTCTGCCGGCTCGTGCAGCAAATCCATAAATTCCATGCTGCGTGCCTCAAGCATGAACACCACTTTGCTGATGTAACTCACCAATAGGTCGTATAGGAAATAGGCAATGATGCCCACGATAAGGCCTCCCACGGTAGTCACCATGGCTTCGTAAATGCCATTTGCCAGCACACCTATCTCTATGTTGTTACCCGCGTTTGCCATATCAAAGAAAGCCCTCACCATACCCGTAACTGTTCCGAGAAATCCCAACATGGGACCCAATGATGCCACCGTAGCGATAAGTGAAACCCTGCGTTCCAACTTGGCCACCTCCATCTTGCCTGTGTTTTCTATGGCCGTTTGTATGTCGTTCAGCGGCCTTCCTAATCGGGAGATGCCTTTGTCAATCATGCGCGCAATGGGCGAGTCAGTGCTTTTAGCCAGTTTTCTAGCTTGTTCTATGTTGCCCTCGTGAATGTATTGGCTTATGCGGTTCATAAAGTCCGACGAATCCTCCTTCAGTGCGCGGTTAAGAGCCAAATAGCGCTCTATGGCTATGTACAGTGCCAACACGAGTAGTAGTGCCAGCACAATCATAATCCAACCTCCTTTTGTGGCCATATTGAGGAAGGAAAGTTTTTCCGGAGTGGCCGCCGCCGCGGTGGCCATTTGCGACATTGTGTCTTCCATGACTTGTGCAGCACCCTGCACTCTGCTCTGTATCAGCAAAATAGCGTTCATCATATTCTTACTTATTTTGATGCGAAATTACTCTTTTTTTTTCACGTGCACGTGTCTGTCTCGAGAAAGTTATCAACGATTTTTTGTTGATAATCTCAAAATCTTATCGAAATCCCGGCTGATGGTACCGCTCCTGCCAAAGGGTCGTATTGCCAAAGGGGGCCACACTGCAGCGTTATTTCGTTGCCCATGTCGTATTCAAACAGATGTCCAAACACGAACGCGTCAAGCATGTTTAACCCCCACAGTCCCACCGTCACAATAATCGACAATTGGAAGCGTTGGTTGTAGACCTCGTACATATTGAACACGTTGGCTGTAGGATAAGTTGCATACGCGTTGGACTGCGGCGTGTCATCGTGGCGGACGCGATAGAGATACTCCTCCTTAAATTTCTTCATTTTGCCATAATTGCTTCCTATGAAATAGGCTCCCGCTCCGAGGGCTGCATACACTATGGGAATTTTCCACGCCTGCTGGTTATATACCTGCCCTGCTCCTGGCAGAAAAGTGGAAAGTAGAAGTGCTTTTTGTGGGCTGTGACATGCTGTTTCCCTCAGAACTATCGGAGTTGCGGGGACGGTATCTACCGTCTGCGACACTACCTTTGTCGGCGACAACGACAGCGTTAGCAATGCCAGTAATAGCAGTTTTATGCCCTTCGTGGCCTTCTTTGTCATCCCTTTCGGTCGATAAGCCGTGTTATGCGTTCGAAGTCGGCGTCGTTATCGAAATGTATGATAATGGTTCCCTTTCCTCTCCTCGAGCGTTTTATCTCCACCTCGTTCTGTAGGTGCTGCCGTAGCGAACTTTGTGCTGCGGCATGCAGCGTGGGCAAATCTGGTTCAGCGCGCTTGCGCACAGGTTCGGATTTGTGCAGGGCCTTTATCATCACTTCAGCCTGATGCACTGACAGGCGGTTCGCCATGATTTTATGTAGCGCCTTGAGTTGGTCGTCGGTGTCGCTCAATCCCATCAAGCACCTTGCGTGTGCCATGGAAATTTTGTCTTGGCTCAACGCCACTTGCGCCTCCGACGGGAGGTTCAGCAGCCTTAAGTAGTTCGTGATGGTACTCCTATCCTTTCCCACTTTTTCCGATAGTTGTTCGTGCGTCAACTGGCATTCTTCCACCAGCGCTTTGTACGAAAACGCTATTTCCATTGCGTTGAGGTTCTCGCGCTGTATGTTTTCCACCAAGGCCATCTCCATCATTTGGCTGTCTGTTGCGATGCGAATGTAGGCTGGGATCTCTTGCAAGCCAGCCAAATGCGAGGCTCTCAATCTCCGTTCTCCTGCTATCAATTGGTAACGACCGTCTGGCATGCACCGCACGGTGATAGGCGTAATCACCCCTTGTTCCCGAATGCTCTGCGCCAACTCACCGAGTGCCTCGTCGTCAAATTCCTTGCGAGGCTGGAACGGGTTGGCGTCGATTTCGTCGAGGGGTATCGCATCTATGGCTGTGGTCAGGTTGGCCTTGCCCACCATGGCGATGTCCATCTCCACGTCGGGCAATATCGAGCCGAGTCCCCTCCCCAATCCGCCAGTGTTCTTGTTCTTTTTGTTAGCCATTCTTCTTCATCTTGTTACGTGTCAGAATCTCGTTGGCGAGGTTCAGATAGTTGATAGAGCCTGTGCTTGTGGCATCGTGCATGATGATGCTTTTTCCGTAACTGGGTGCCTCCGCCAGTTTGGTATTGCGGTATATGATAGTATCAAATACCATCTGCTTGAAGTGGCTTCGCACATCTTCCACCACCTGACGCGCCAGCCGCAGCCGCGAATCGTACATTGTAATCAGCAGACCTTCTATGGCGAGGTTGGTGTTGAGACGTGTCTGCACGATACGCACTGTGTTCAATAACTTTCCCAGCCCTTCCAAGGCGAAGTATTCGCTCTGAATGGGTATGATGACGCTGTTCGATGCCGTCAGCGCGTTGATAGTGATAAGCCCGAGGGAGGGCGAGCAGTCGATGAGGATGAAGTCGTAGTTGTCCTTCACTGGCTCCAAGGCCTTTGAAATGAAGTACTCCCGTTGCTTTTGGTTCACCAGGTCTATCTCGGCCCCCACCAGGTCTATCCGTGTAGGCAGCAGATGCAAGTTGGGAAGTTCTGTTTCGACCACACAATCCTTTACGGCCGCTTGTCCCAAGAAACACTCGTAAGCGCTTTTCCCCAACTTTTCGGGATCCACGCCAAGGCCCGACGTGGCGTTGGCCTGCGGGTCCGCATCGATGAGGAGAACCTTGTACTCCAGCACCGCCAGTGCGGCGCATAGGTTGACGGCTGTCGTCGTCTTTCCTACGCCGCCTTTCTGATTGGCAATCGAAATTATCTTTCCCATTGGTTATCGATGTTATATTTCGTTAGTATGGTAGTCGTAGCCCTCGTCGTTGCGTTGCTCGTCATCGTTGTATGCGCTGCGATACTCATCTTTGTATTCCGGCTGCGGCGCCATCTCTCCTGTTTCCACGTAGTGGAATGCATTTTGCAGGGCCTCATTGAATTTCTCGAAGTCCTCCTTGTATAAGAACATTTTGTTCTTGTCGAAATAGAATGTTCCCGTGTTGTTGTCGAATATCTTGCGGCTTTCGGCAATGGTGATAAACTTGTCGCCGCCCTTGGTGGCTTTCACGTCGATGAAATACTTGCGTTTTCCGGCAGGTACCTGCTGTGAATACAATTCGTCTTGGTCTTTTGAATTTCTCATGATATCGTGTTAATAATTTGATTTTCGAATAGATACTGTGTTTTGTATAGTTAAGGTTGCTTATGAGTCATGATGTCCAAAATCACGTTGTCCGTCTCGTCCATGCCATCGTGCCCCAGCCGACACACATTGCACACACTGTTGTCCACGTCGCGTTCCGAAAGCCCGTCCGTGGGGTCTACCACGCTGCCGTTGCATGCCAGTTCTGCGGCTATGAAAGCGCTGTAGGTTCCCGTGGCCATCTTCAATGCACAACTTGGCTTGGCGCCATCGCACACCATGCCAGCCAGTGTGTTTATCATATTTTTCACAGCATAGCCCACTTGCGTTAAATCGCCTCCCATGAGGTACGTTATGCCGCAGCCCACCCCTATGGAGGCGTTCACAATGCCGCATAGCGCGCTCAAGCGCCCTATGCCCCTCTTTACGTATATGCTGACGAGATGGCTCAACGCAAGCGCACGTGCCACCTTCTCCTCGTCGCATCCCGTTGCCACGCCGTATTCATATACTGGCAGGGTGCATGCTATGCCTTGGTTGCCGCTGCCACTGTTGCTGTATATGGGCAGCGTGCAGCCGCCCATACGCGCGTCGCTGGCGGCCACGGTGCGTGCCACCACGTTGTGCACAATGTCATTGCCCGCTTGCTTCTTCAGTATGCGCCCTGTGCGCAACCCATAATCCTGTTTCAGCCCTTCGTCGCTGGCGGCTTTGTTCAGCCTTGCCGTGTCGCGAATGAAACTGATTTCCTCCAAAGGGGCCGTGGTGGCGAAGTCAAACACCTTTTCCAAAGTCAACATGGGATCGTGCAGCGCTGGCATGTTGGGGACCCCGCTACCCTGACGGTAGTGGGTGTCCAGGAGAGTCTCTTCGTTGCGCTTCACCAACACAAAGTTGTCGTGTTTCTTGGCAATGACGACTTTCGCTTGGTCGTTTCCGCCGTAGCAGATGCACTTGATGAAGAGTTTGTCGGCGCTGTCCTCAATGCCTATCTTGATTTTTGAGGTGTTGTTGGCCAGCCACTTCTTCGACCGCTCGATGTTGTCGGCCGACATGGTTAGCACCTGCAGTCCCTTTGCACTGTCGCCTCCCACCAGCGCCATCGCCACCGTGATGGGTAGCCCTATCATACCCGTTCCCGGGATGCCCACCCCCATCGCATTCTTGAAGACGTTTTTGCTTAGCAACACCTCTACACTGTCTGGCATGCGCCCCAGCGTCTCTCGTGCTTTCGCCACGCAAAGCGCCACGGCGCCTGGCTCGGTACAGCCCGTCGCAACGACCACCTCGCGTTTCATCAAGTCTATGAGTTCTTGGCGCAAGGCCTGTTCCATAAGTGATATTTTTTCAAAATGTTATTTATATTTATATGCCATCCTATTCTTTCTGGGTTCGGCATTGGCTTTGGCATAAGAAAGTTGCCTTCAACGGGATATTATCGCCTCGCAACTTTTTCTCTTTTTCATCTTTGGAGCGGAAGTCAACGCCTGCCCTTGAGGATTGCTTCAAGCCTTTCGCTTTGCATCGCAGAGAGGACTTCGCCGCTCCTGCGTCCTGCCTTTGGATGCGCGATGCCAAAACTGGCACCTTGGTGGCTTACGCCTACACATTGCTGGCAAACCTTTTCCTCCCCAAAAACGACGGCGGATACGTGGTGCACTCTTTTACTCGAAAATCTTTTGCCAGTTCTTGTATTCGCGTTCCTTCCAGCATCCGTTGTGATAAGCATATGAGACTATGGCGGGTATCACCGTGGTGCCTTCTGCATACACCATTTGCTGTAGTTCTTCGCTTACCTTGCCCCAGCTGCCCGCTTCGAGCAGCGTACTACTGCTGCAGGCACCGTCGCGCACATCGGCTACCGTCACCTGTATGGCGTATTTGTGCATGGGCACTTCGTGACCAATTATCTCGGCCATTACCACCGTGTCCTGCGCAAAGTTCTTGGGTGTGCCGCCGCCTACCATGAAGAGTCCACTTTCGGGGCTTTTCATCTTTATCATGGTCAGTTCAATAAAGTCGCGCACGCTGTCGATGCTCACATAGGGCTTGCCCTCGGCCATGCGTTCCCACTGATGCTTACCTATTCCAAAGCCGGCGCTGCTGTCGCTAAAGGCGGGGCAGAAAATGGGCACTCCGCATTCGTAGCACGTCTGTATGAGACTATCCTTCTTCACGCCACGGCCTTCGTGCAACCACTTACCCAGTTCATACAGGAACTCGCGGCTGCTGTAGGGCCTGGGCTGTAGTTTGTTGCTCAACTCGTAGGTGCAATTGTCGCAATCCTGCAATTCTTCCTCATCGATAAAGGTGTCGTAAATGCGGTCTATGTACAGTTCGCGCAGTTTAGTGTCAGGTATCACATTTTCCTTTGTGCCCTTATAGTGCTTGAAGCCAAGGGCCTCGAAGAGGTCCATGTCAATAATGGAAGCTCCGGTAGACACCACTACATCCACCATTTTGTTGCGCACCATGTCCACATAGACCTGCATGCAGCCCGCTGCGCTGGTGCTGCCCGCCAGGGTGAGGATGTTGGTGCAATCCTTTTCTTTGCACATCATCGTGAGGATGTCGGCTGCGCGTGCGGTGTCACGGCTGGTGAACGACATGCCACGCATGGCGTCTATCAGTTCTGTGGAGTCGTACTTCTTGACGTCAATGTGCTTAATGGTTTCTTTTAGAAGGTCTTTCTTTTCCATTTTTTATCACTTATGGTTAATGTTCAATATATTGTGAAATAGCGTCATGTAAATTTCAACTTGCAAAGGTACGATTTTTTTTTCTCATGGTGGAAAAAAAATCAGAAGAGCGGGTCGTCGTCGCTGACGTTCGGATTGCCAAACAGACTCGCGTTGTCGTCGCCTGGCATGCCGTCGTTCATACGGCTTTGTATCACCTCAAAGCCTTGGCTGGGACCTAAATGAGCCCCCATGCCCATGCGCGCGTCTTCCACATTCTCAAAGCGCGTGAGGTTGGCTATGAAACGCAGTCGTGCCGCGCCTGTGCTGCCACTGCGATGCTTGGCGATGATGATGTCGGCCATTCCCAGCGTGGGGCCCAGTTCGTCGTCATCAGTAAAGCCGTATACCTCGGGGCGGTAGATGAAACTCACTATATCGGCATCCTGCTCTATAGCGCCGGACTCGCGCAGGTCGCTCAACTGGGGGCGCTTATCGGGACGCTTTTCCACTTCGCGGCTCAATTGGCTGAGGGCTATCACGGGTATCTCCAACTCCTTCGACAACGCCTTCAATTGGCGGCTTATGGTGCTA
>JAXFQM010000123.1:0-14002 GCA_034178965.1 Bacteroidales bacterium
TTTTTTGAAAAATTGTTCGAGTGGAGCATCCGGCAAGGTACATTTCGATCACCTGATTGTAGTACATCTCCATCTTCTTTGTGTGATACTTAAACATGTTAACTCTGGTTTGTAGAGTCAACTTTTTCAGTACAAGACAAGGTGAAAACAGGCTTTTTGTGTTGCACCATTCACAGACGCAACACCTTGAACTCTACGCGACGGTTGCGGGCGCGTCCCTCGTCAGTGTCGTTGGAGTCAATGGGGCGGCTTTTGCCGAAACCTTTGCTCTCGAGACGACGTGCGTCTATGCCGCAGGAAATGAGGTAGTCCACCACGGCGCGAGCCCTGCTTTCGGAAAGGCGTTGGTTATATTCAACTGAGCCGTTACCGTCGGTGTGACCGTCAATTTCTATTCGCATGGTGGGGTGGCTTCGCAGTGTCTCCAACAGTTTTTGCAGCTCCACGTAGGATTGTTGCAGCAGAACGCTTTGGTCGAAGGCAAAATAGATGTCTTTGAGGACGAAAGTGGCGCCTACGGTGTAGTGGTTGGTGTCGGGTGGTTTGGAGACAGTGTCGTCGTTGTCGATGCGGCAAGTGAGACAGTGTAGGGAGACATCGTCTACGTAGTAGTAGGCCCCAGGGAGCACATAGGTGAGCGCTTCCAAGTCCGTCACGTTAGATTGGGAAGCGGGCAGGAAGTTGCCGATGGTAAGGTAGCGTTCGCCACCTTCGGCGACGAACTCACCGGAGATTTCAGTCCACGAGACGGTGTTGGCGATGACGCGGTAGTAGTTGTTCTGCACTTGCGGCTGGTAATAGGTGGCTACGGTTTGTGAGATGCCAGGGGCCACTTGCCGCACCTCTTTCTTCATCAGCACGCTTTCTCCAGTGTCGGCAGGGCACTCTTGCGTGACCAAGCCGCCGATGGTGGCCACCGCGCCGGCGGAGTATTCAGAAAGGCTGACATGGAATGCGAGTCGATAGGTCTCACCGGCGCGCAACGGTTCTTTGAGTTTGGTTTGCAGGTATTCGCGGTAATCGGTTTTGCTGCAATAGATGCCGCACATGCCATCACCAGTACGTGGAAATTGCACGCCGAGTTTGTTCTTCGGCACGCCGCATTCTTTCGAGCCGCAACGGTTGTAGTAGTCCGCGCTGCCGGCGGTAGGTTGGAACCAGGCTTGCACCGTGGTAAGAATGCCATGGGCATCCACTTTGCGCGGACAATCCACGTATTCTTCAAAAGAGGGGTTGTACACAAGATTGTTGCCCTGCGGGGCAAAGGAGTCTGTTTGCGCCGCGACGCAGGTTCCCAAGCACGTTGCAATGGCAATGGCAAACGTTTTCTTCATTTTTTTCCTTCGTTGATTTTCATGAGACTCTCCCAAAGGAGGTTGGCGGTGTGTTCCCAACTGAATAATTCGCGTTGCACACGCCCCCTTGCTATCAGCGTGTTGCGCAATTCTACGTTGGTGGCAAGGCGTGTTAGGGCGGAGGCAATTTGCTCCACGTCGCACGGGTTCACAACAAGAGCAGCGTCGCCTGCCACTTCGGGAATGGAGGTAACGTTGGAGGCAAGGACAGCGGTTTCAGTGCTGTAGGCTTCGAGGATAGGCACTCCAAACCCCTCGAAAAGCGACACATAGACCAGGGCTGTGGCACTTGCCAGCAGCCTTGACAATATGTCGGTCTCCACGCGTCCGAAGAAAAGGACGTCCTCGCTGTGACGCATGGAGGTGTAAATTTTTTCCAACTCATCGTCGCGTCCCGACTTGGCGCCCACCACCACCATCTTGAAACCCAAGGTGTCGGATTCTTTGAATCGGTCGAAAGCTTTCAGTGTGTTGGCAAGATTCTTGCGCTTGGTTATGGTGCCGACGAAGATGAAGAAGGGCTTACCTTGCGTGTATTGGTTACGCACCTCCTGCCGTTCTTCGGCGACAAGAGGGTGGTAGGTACTGCGCGAGCCGCTGTAAACTACGTCAATCTTGTCAAGGTCTTGGCGGTAGGTTTGGGCAATGTCTGTTTTAGAAAATTGGCTCACGGTGGCTATCCGCGTTGCTTTGTGTGCAAAGCGTGGGAAAAAGTGCTTCATATAGCGCTGGTGCGATTGGCGTAGGTAATCTTCGGCATGCTCATAGTTGATGTCGTGGATTACGGTGAGAGTGGGAACCTGAGTTCTCAACGACATCCAGCCGTCCGTGGAAAAGAAGAGGTCTGCTTTCAGCCTTTTGAGTGCTGGCGCCACGCCCCATTCAAAAAAGAGATACCATAGCACGGGATGCCTGGCAGGAGGGAATAGCGTGACTTGGCGCGCATTTTGTGGCAATTGCCAATCGAGGTTAACCTTCCTATCGCACAATAAGAAGAACTGATGTTCGGGATGCGTCGACACGATGCGTTTTACGGTCTCGGCCGCAAACCACCCGATACCGTCTCGTTTACCAGGAAGCCAAAGCCTTATGTTGATGGCAATTCTCATGCTCTCTTATTCAAGGGGTTTATCCTGCAATGGCATGGCAGCACCTTTTACGATGGCCTCGACAACGGAGGGATAGTAGGTCTTTTCCAATGTATGTATCTTGGCGGCGAGGTCGTCAGGGGTGTCACTTGGTGCCACTTTGCAACGCGCCTGGAACAAGATGGTTCCGTGGTCGAACCGTTCATCGACGAGATGTATGGTGATACCGCTTGTCGCTTCGCGGTTTGCCACCACGGCCTCATGCACGAAGTGGCCATACATGCCTTTGCCACCATGGTTGGGCAGCAGGGCGGGGTGTATGTTAATGATGTGGCCGGGGAAAGCGTCAAGTAAGTTTTGTGGCACCAACAGCAAAAAGCCTGCTAGCACGAGCCAGTCCACTTGCCTTTCGCGCAGGTAGTTTAGCACGCTGTCAGTTTCCATGAAATCTTTGCGGCAGAAATAATGTGACTCCACGCCCATATTTTTTGCCCTTTCAGCCACGTAGGCATCCTTTTTGTTGTATATGATGCAGGAAACCTGCACATCTGGACGTGTGGCGAAATGCTCTGTAATCTGCTGTGCATTAGTGCCGTTCCCCGATGCAAGGATGGCTATCCTAATAGGCTTATTTGTCATAGAACAAGTTTTATTTTATTATATATCAAAAAGTTATAACAAAAAATCGAACGTAAGCGTTTTTGGAAGTGCAAATTTAAGAAAATTTATTGAAGTGTAACAAAAAAATGCCAAATTTGGTTGACCCCAAAAGAGAGATGAGGGAAAAAATATTTCCACTCAAACATCATGGAAACAAATTCTTATATTTTTTAAGAACGTGTTAAAAAGTAAAAAAACACTCACATATCGTTTTTTTTTCGTTCCTTTGCACCTCGTTTGAACTAAAAATTATTTAAAATGTCAGAAATTGAACAGAAAGTCAAGTCTATCATTGTTGAGAAACTTGGACGCGAAGAAAGCGAAATTGCTCCTGAAAACAGTTTCACCAACGACCTCGGTGCAGATTCCTTGGATACCGTTGAGTTGATTATGGAGTTCGAGAACCAATTTGGCATTCAGATTCCCGACGAGGACGCAGAAAAGATAGCCACCGTGGGCGACGCCATTAAGTACATCGAAGAACACATTCAGGCCAAGTAAAATTAGTTCGCTTCTTGATGAATCTGAAACGTGTTGTCGTTACGGGCCTGGGTGTGCTAACCCCCATCGGCAATGATGTGCATTCCTTTTGGGAGGCTTTGGCTGCGGGCGTTAGCGGCACTGGGCCCATAACACGTTTCGACGCAGAACGTTTCAAGTGCAGAATAGCCGCCGAGTTGAAAGGCTTCGACCCTATGATGCACTTCGACCGCAAGGAATTGCGCCATCTCGATTCTTTCTCCCAATACGGTATTGTGTCGTCCGAAGAAGCGATCCGAGATGCAAATCTTGAGGAATGCGGCAGCACCGATAGAAATAGAATAGGTGTAATTTGGGGCGCGGGGTGTGGCGGAGTGGAGACACTTCAGGAAGAGATTGGAAATTATGTTAGGAGTGGGGAGAATCCCCGTTTCAGTCCGTTTTTCGTCCCCAAGATGATAGCGGACATATGCGCCGGGCACATCTCAATACGTCATGGTTTCCATGGCCCTAATTATGCCACGGTGGCTGCGTGCGCATCGGGTGCTGTGGCAATAAGCGATGCCTTTAACCTCATTCGGCTGGGCAAAGCCGATGCTATAGTGGCGGGCGGCTCGGAGGCTGCCATCAACGGCTGTGGCATAGGTGGATTTAGTGCCATGCAGGCGCTCTCCTTGCGCAATGATAGCCCTGCCACAGCATCGCGACCCTTTGATAAGGACCGCGATGGATTTGTGTTGGGCGAGGGTGCAGGGACCTTGATATTGGAGGAACTCGAGCATGCCAAGGCGCGCGGGGTGCGCATTTATGCCGAGATAACAGGATCGGGGCTTAGCGCCGATGCTTTCCATGTCACTGCTTCCCATCCAGAAGGAGAGGGAGCTTTGATGGCCATGAGGCTGGCCGTGGAAGACTCGGAAATGAAACTTGAAGATGTGGAGCACATCAACACCCATGGCACCTCAACGCCTATTGGCGATCGCAGCGAGCCCATCGCTGTAAAACGTCTTTTTGGCGACCATGCCGAAAAGATAGTACTCAATTCTACCAAGTCGATGACAGGCCATTTGCTGGGCGCGGCGGGCAGCGTTGAGGCCATCGCCACTATTTTGGCCATGAAGAACGGTCTGGTCCCGCCAACCATCAACCATTTCACCGACGACCCCGAAATCGTACCCTTGAACTATTCATTCAACCATTCTACACGACGCGACATTGACTTCGCCCTCAGCAACTGTTTCGGTTTTGGGGGACATAATGTGTGTCTTGCTTTTAGGAAATATAACGGTTGAGAGTTTATGCTGGCAGCGCAATGATATGTCTTTTCCGCCGTAAACGTGAGAACGAGGAATTTTACAGTTTTTTCCGCAACGTATTGGGCTTTACGCCACGCCGCACCGAAACCTATCAAATAGCTTTCATTCACCGCTCCAGAAGCCGACAAACGCCGCACGGCTACCGCGTGAATAACGAAAGATTAGAGTATTTGGGCGATGCGGTGTTGGAGACGATAGTCTCGGAATATCTTTATAAGAAATATCCATTCCAAGGCGAAGGCTTCCTCACTGAAATGAGGAGCAAGATAGTGAGCCGTGCCAACCTCAACAAATTGGCCCTCAAAATAGGCCTTACACAACTCATTGAATATAACCGTCAGCAACAAGGCGCGTTCAAGAGCATTAGCGGTGATGCGTTTGAGGCGCTTACAGGTGCCATATACCTCGAAAGAGGGTATAAATTCACGCGTAAAGTAATGATTGATAGGGTATTCAATCTTTACTTGGACATTGACGCTATCGAACATTCCGATTGGAATTTCAAGAGCAAGCTCCTCAATTGGGGGCAGCGCGAACATCGCAAAATCTCCTATGAAATAGTGCGCTCGTTTTACCAGGGTAAGGCGGGCGAGAGCCGAAAATCGTATGAGTGCCAAGTGCTGCTCGACGACGTGCCTCAAAAAAAAGCCATAAACTTCTCCATCAAGGCAGCCGAGCAACTTGCCGCCGAAATGACATACAAAGACCTCAAGGAGCAGGGGATTATCAAGGAAGAGGTATAGGAGAGCAGCAGCCTTTGGGGATGGCAGTTCCGATGGCCACAATGTGTGCAGGCATCCTGCTATGAAAGTTTACGTTCCCATTATTGGGTAAAGTACCATCCTCTCCTCATCCACAGAAGTGGCTTCTCCTTTACAGGTGGGTATTATCCATTGATTTCTTGCATTTTTGAAGGGATTGTAGAACAGAGGGCTGTGCGAAACGAGGGGGCATGACGAGTTATGCAACCGAATGATAATCAGCAAGTGTCCGACAATGCTTCAAAAGCGCGGGAAAGTTTGTTTTTGTTTGCTCGTGTATCCTTACTGTATGCAAAATGGTGAATTTATTGAAAACAACCTAATAGTTTTGCGTCTGCTTGCGTTTCTCCAAAAAACTCGCAGAGAATGATGTCTTTTTCATTTTTGTGGCACCCTTAAGAGCTAATCCTGTCAAAATGGCATACTGGTATGTTCTTTGTACATAAATACAGAAAATTATGAATAAAGAAAGAACAATAATTACGGCAGTGCGCGGACAGCGAACGCATGATGGAGCCGGTGTTAGTTTGGTTAGAGTTTTGGGTAATGAAACCGTACAGGATTTTGATCCAATATTGATGTTGGATTCTTTCGACACCACCGACCCCAAAGATTTTGAAGCGGGTTTCCCCACCCATCCGCACCGTGGTATAGAGACCGTGACGTTTGTGGCGCAAGGCAGCATCCGCCATCGCGACAACTTGGGCAACGAAGCCACAGTAGGCAACGGAGAAGCACAGTGGCTTACCGCTGGTTCGGGTGCATTCCATTCAGAGTTCATGTCTGCGGAGAAACGCCTTTTGGGGGTTCAACTTTGGTTGAACTTGCCCCAAAAAGACAAAATGAGTGCGCCGGCCTACCACAGCATCCGGAACGAAGATATCAAGGAGTTTAACTTCGAAGGGGGCAAGTTGCGACTTCTTGCTGGCGAATACAAGGGGCAGAAAGGATATCAAGGTAAATATTTGCCGCTCGACTACTACGACATCTTCCTGGAGCCGCACGCAACGTTGGAATTGAACATTTTATTTGAAAGTTCGGTGATGGCATTCACGCTCCAAGGCGAGGTGAAAGTAGGAGGAGCGACAGTGGACGAGAAGACTGCTGTTAAGTTGAGCGAAGGCGACAAACTGACGCTATCCGCTGGCGACAAAGGCGCCGAGGTACTGGTGATGATATCAAAGGCGCTTAACGAACCGGTGGCGTGGTACGGCCCCATAGTGATGAATACTAAGGAAGAAATAAGAACGGCTGTCCAGGAACTCAACAACGGCACATTCGTGAAAGTCAAGACAGACTATGTGGACCGTTGACGGTTGATAACCGCACGAATCAGACATTTTACCAAAGTCTCGCCTTAACGCCAGTGAGGTGAGACTTTGGCTTTTTTTGGGTATCCATAGTTTGGTAAAGCAACATCTCTGCGAGCCTTGAACCGCAGGGTAAAGGAGAGGTGTGCCGTGAACCACCCCAAGGCAACTTGCGCGAACGGCTTCTAATGAAAGGCGGGCGCGGTGGCAGGCCATATACCAAGTCCCCAAAATGCACTTTTTTGTTGCCACCGAAAAAAACGCAAATAAACATTTTGAAGCAAAGAAGAAAGTCTGCAAGTGGAATAACGTAAACAAAAGAAAAACAAACAATAATATTGAGTAATATGAAGTGTAACAAAGGAAGGGCGGCACTTCGCGGGCAACGCCATTCGCCTTGTGAGCACGATGGTGCGGTGCGACAAACCCTAATGGCAGCGACTGGAAAACGAGTCCCTTGAAAGATAGCCAAGGGTAAACGCTTGGTGTGCAGGCGCAATCCGCATCGCCCTGGCTGCACGACGGCATGACGCAGGCACACATCTCCTACTTATCTCCGACCGCGGTCGGAGATAAGTAGGAGATGTGTGCTGCCAGACTGCTCCCACGGTGCCCATAAAGAGCCCCGCCGCTTCCGTTTAGTTTTTTGTGGATTCTTCATTCACCGTTTTGCAAAATAAAAAGATACGTGCGAAAAAATAAACTTTTCCGCACCACTGAAGTATAGTCGGGCTCTTGCCGTTTTGTCACTCTGTGGCATAGTCCGCTGTACGCTCTCGTGTCGCACAGCCCTCTGTTCGACAATCCCCTCAAAATCGCAAGAAATCAATTCATAAACCTGCTTTAAGGTAACGGTCGCCGTGTTGCTCTCTGTGCATGGGCGAGAACGAACGGCAGACGCGAACAGCGGACTGGCAAAAGCGTGAACAAGGGCAAATGCCTTAGCGTGGCAGGCTGGGTGCAAGAGGGGGCGGAAAGAAGGATGTATTATGTTTAACTTGCATGAAATCAATCAATAAATATGTTTCACGCGGTTTAGTGCAATTTTTGTTTTAAAAAAGCGTCTTTTTCTTGAAAAGTCGATGAAAGCAACCTATTATTATTGTAACGAAGGAAGAAAAAAAGAAAAACCAGCCGAAATGGGGAACTTGAAAAACAGATTGATAGAAAAAAAATAACAGTAAAATGCAATTTTTTTGCTCACGAATGAAAAAAAGTTTGTACTTTTGCATTCTCGTTTGAGAAAAGGGAGATATAGAAAAATAGAGTTGTTTGACGTGTTTTACTGAAAGCCGATGTAACTCAGTTGGTAGAGTAGCTGATTTGTAATCAGCCTGTCGGGGGTTCGAGTCCCTTCATCGGCTCGTTCCTTACAAGGCATGCTGACTCTCTTAGGGGTAGCGTTGGCGAGTAAGAATGGGGAAGTCGCATAGTGGCAATTGCAACAGACTGTAAATCTGTCCTCTTAGGAGTTCAGTGGTTCGAGTCCACTCTTCCCCACGCAGAACAAGCGGAAGTAGCTCATTTGGTAGAGCGATAGCCTTCCAAGCTATAGGCGGCGGGTTCGAGCCCCGTCTTCCGCTCCGAGTCCGCTCAACATGTTTGCAGCAAAAAGCCGTAGTAGCTCAGTGGTAGAGCGCTTCCTTGGTAAGGAAGAGGTCATGAGTCCGACTCTCATCTATGGCTCTTTTTTTATGGACAGCGAGGACGCGGCTTTCTCTTGGAAAACAAAAAAGAAGAAAGTGCCAGCGCCCCCGCGAGAGCGTAAAAAGAAATAGTTTGTGAATGAATAAAAAAAAAGAAGTAAAACATTTTAAATACGTATTGTAAAATGGCAAAAGAAAACTTCGAAAGAACCAAACCGCACGTCAACATAGGCACCATCGGCCACGTTGACCACGGTAAGACCACTCTGACTGCCGCCATCACCAAGGTGCTGCATGAAGCTGGTTTCTCGAAAGAAGACATCAAGTCCTTCGACTCCATCGACTCCGCTCCCGAAGAGAAAGAGCGTGGTATAACCATTAACACCGCCCACGTTGAGTACGAAACTGCAAAGCGTCACTATGCCCACGTTGACTGCCCCGGCCACGCTGACTATGTGAAGAACATGGTTACGGGTGCTGCGCAGATGGACGGCGCCATTCTCGTGGTGGCCGCTACGGACGGCCCCATGCCCCAAACGCGTGAGCACATTCTGCTTGCCCGTCAGGTTGGTGTGCCCCAGCTCGTTGTTTTCCTAAACAAGTGCGACCTTGTGGACGACCCCGAGTTGCTTGACCTCGTGGAAATGGAAGTCCGTGAACTGCTTAGCAGTTATGATTACGATGGTGATAATATCCCCATCATCCGCGGCAGCGCGCTGGCAGCCCTCAACGGCGAGGAAAGCGGCGTGAAGAAGGTGCTGGAACTCATGGAAGCAGTCGACAATTGGATTCCCGACCCCGTGCGCGCTGTGGATAAGGACTTCCTCATGCCAGTTGAAGACGTCTTCAGCATTACGGGACGCGGCACCGTGGCCACCGGTCGTATCGAGACTGGAGTTATCAAGGTGAACGACCCCGTCGACATCATCGGCATGGGTGCCGAAAAGTTGAAATCCGTGGTCACGGGTGTGGAAATGTTCCGCAAGATACTTGACGATGGCGAGGCTGGCGACAACGTAGGTCTGCTGCTCCGCGGTATCGACAAGGATCAAATTCGCCGCGGCATGGTTATCGCCAAGCCAGGTTCGGTGCACCCCCACCACAAATTTGAGGCTACCGTATATATCCTCAAGAAAGAAGAAGGTGGACGTCATACCCCATTCCACAACAACTATCGTCCTCAATTCTATTTCCGCACCACCGACGTGACGGGCGAAATCCAGTTGCCCGAAGGCCGCGAAATGGTTATGCCAGGCGATAACCTCACCATCGTGGTGAACTTGATATCCGACATCGCCTTGAACGAGAACCTGCGCTTCGCTATCCGTGAGGGCGGACGCACGGTGGGTTCCGGTCAGGTGACCAAAATCCTCGAATAATTCACATCAGAAGACTTCCGGCGTGCAACGTCGGCAGTCTTCTTTCAGGGGAATAGTTTAATGGCAGAATGGAGGTCTCCAAAACCTTAGATGGGAGTTCGATTCTCTCTTCCCCTGCCAAGAAGTTATTAGACATGTCTAAAATAGGAGATTACGTAAAAGAGAGCTATGAAGAGCTCATGCACAAAACGTCTTGGCCCACTTTCAAGGAGTTGCAGAGCAGCGCCGTGGTGGTGGCCGTGGCAGCGCTCATCCTTGCCGTTATCGTCTTTATCATGGACTGGGTCTGTGGTGTGAACAGCGAAGGATGGAAAGGCGTATTGGGCTACATATACAGTATAATCCGATAGGTTTCATCCCTTCCCTGCGCAAAGCCTTGCTTCCCAACCAGTGCAAGAGGGCCAGTCGGCTCCTTTCTCTTTGAGGTTAGCGCAATGAAACATATCTCTTTATAAAATCAGTCTTTTTACCAACTTGCGTTTATTTCGACCAAATGGAACAGAAGAATACAAAGAAATGGTACGTCGTGAAGGCCATAAGCGGCAAGGAAAAAAAGGCCAAGGAATACATAGAGACTGAAATAGCCAAGCGCGGCTGGAGTAACTATGTGTCCCAAGTTGTCGTTCCCACAGAGAAATACGTCAGCATAAAGAACGGGAAGCGCGTAGTAAAAGAACGCAATTACTTCCCAGGTTATGTGATGTTGGAAGTGGAACTTTTCGACGACATCGTTCCCGTCATTCAGAATGTTCCCAGCGTTATTGACTGGCTGCGCGACGCAGGCAACGGAGTCCCGGTGCCTATGCTCGAGGGCGAGGCAAACCGCATTCTCGGCAAAATGGACGAGCAGGCGGAGACAGAAGGCGAATTAGAAGACGTCTATGAGGTGGGCGAAATGGTTAAAGTGATAGATGGTCCGTTCAGTTCTTTCAGCGGTATGATTGAAGAAGTCAACACCGAAAAGAAGAAATTGAAACTCACTGTAAGAATTTTTGGCCGTCGCACGCCGCTTGAACTCAACTTCAACCAAGTGGAAAGAGACAAAGAAGCAACCAAGTAAGTTAATAGTTAATAAGAAATCAAGAAATGGCAAAAGAAGTTGCAGGATTGATTAAACTCCAAATCAAAGGTGGCGCCGCAAACCCCGCTCCTCCCGTAGGCCCCGCGCTGGGTGCCAAGGGTGTGAACATTATGGAGTTCTGCAAACAGTTCAATGCTCGCACGCAGGCGCAGGCCGGTAAGATTGTGCCAGTCATTATCACTGTTTACAAGGACAAAAGCTTTGATTTTGTAGTCAAAAATCCCCCTGTTGTTGTCCAGCTCAAGGAGATAGCCAAGGCGCAGAAAGGTTCTGGCGAACCTAATCGCAAAAAGGTGGCCTCTGTATCCTGGGATCAGGTGCGAGCCATAGCCGAAGCCAAGATGCCCGACTTGAACTGCTTTACAATAGAAGCAGCGATGAGCATGGTAGCAGGCACGGCACGCAGCATGGGCTTCACTGTTACGGGTGAATCCCCACTGAACAAGTAAATCTTTAAGCAATGTAGTGGGAGCGCCGCAAGGCGTGCTGGAACCACATAAAAAGAAATAACATGGCAAAACTGTCTAAAAAACAAAAAGAAGCTTTAGCAAAGTTCGACAAAACAAAGACCTACAGCCTTGAAGAAGCGGTAGCTATCCTTAAAGACATCACCTACACCAAATTTGACGCAAGCGTAGATGTGGACGTTCGTTTGGGTGTAGATCCCCGCAAAGCCAACCAAATGGTGCGCGGCAGTGTTACTCTGCCTCATGGTACGGGAAAGGAGATGCGCGTGCTTGTGCTCTGCACCCCCGACAAGGAAGAGGAAGCCAAGGCTGCCGGTGCCGATTATTTTGGTCTCGATGAATACGTCGACAAAATAAAAGGCGGTTGGACGGACGTAGACGTCATTATCACCATGCCCAGCGTGATGCCCAAGGTGGGTGCTTTAGGACGAATCCTCGGCCCCCGCGGCTTGATGCCCAACCCCAAGACGGGCACCGTGACGATGGAAATAGGAAAAGCTGTGCAGGAGGCAAAGGCGGGTAAAATCGACTTCAAGGTCGATAAAAGCGGTATCATCCACACCGCCGTGGCGAAATGTTCGTTTGATAACAACAAGATTGTTGACAACGCACGCGAAGTACTGCAAACTATCGTCAAACTTAAACCCGCCGCCGCAAAAGGCACCTACATGAAGAGTGTCACCATCAGCAGCACCATGAGCGCAGGCATCAAGATTGACCCCAAGTCCCTCGCTACTGCTAACGCTTAATATTAAAAGAACATGAGAAAAGAACAGAAAGAACAACTCATCGAATCGCTTTGCGAAGAGATAAAGTCTTATCCCCACCTCTATGTGGCCGACATGGGCGGTTTGGACTCGGTGCTTACGAGCAACATTCGCCGCATGGCTTTCCGCAGGGAGGTAAAGATGACGGTTGTTAAAAACGCTCTCCTCGTAAAGGCATTGGAACGCACCGGAGTGGATTATTCCGAACTCTATCCCGCCATCAAGGGCGAGACGGTTATCATGCTTTCCAATGTAAATAACGCACCCGCAAAGCTCATAAAAGACTTCCGCACCCAAAACGCAAAGGTCACCACAAAGCCCATCCTCAAGGGCGCTTATGTGGAAGAAAGTTTCTATTTGGGCGATGAAAACCTCGAAGCGTTGGTCAACATCAAGTCTAAAAACGAACTCATCGCAGATGTGGTGGCCATGCTACAGTCTCCCATGCAGAACGTCATCGGCGGACTGCAAGGAGCGGGCAATACCATCGCTGGGGTGCTCAAGACGCTGGAGGAGAAAAAAGCGGAATAACACGAGTTATTCAACACATCAAGCCGAGGGAGGCTCTCCTCGCTAATCATAAGGAGCCAAAATAGTTTAATTAACGTAATAAACATCTTAAAAAACATAAGAATCATGGCAGACATTAAAGCCCTTGCTGAAGAACTGGTTAACTTAACCGTAAAAGAAGTGAAAGAACTTGCTGACGTCCTGAAGGATAAATACGGCATTGAACCTGCCGCAGCTCCCGTGGCGGTTGCCGCCGTGGCCGGTGGCGCAGCACCCGAAGCCGAAGAAAAAACTTCCTTCGACGTCATTCTGAAAGGCGTTCCCGACATGACCAAGAAGTTGGCCGTGGTGAAGGCCGTTAAGGACCTCGCAAGTCTTGGCCTGAAAGAGTCCAAAGAACTTGTGGACAACGCCCCTAAGCCCGTTAAGGAAGGTGTCTCTAAAGATGAGGCCGAAAGCTTGAAGAAAGCACTTGAAGAGGCTGGCGCAGAAGTAGAGGTGAAATAGTTCTCGACAAGACAGGATGTTGGAAAGATGATCATCGGAAAGGTGAAGAATAGCGCCCAACCATGACCTAAAAGCCCAACAACCTAAAAAAACATAGGGATAGGACCTCGGCATTGAGACCGAGGCACCTATTCCTTATTGTCGTCAAGCACTCCGTTAATACGACGACATATATAGATGGCGCGTAGCGCGCATTCAATAAAGCCGCGGCAGGAATGCCTTAAAGTGGCGACGGAAAGTCCACGCAGCGAGAAAGAATTACATTCAAAACATAAATCCAAAGACCTTGGCACAGAAGCAACCCACAGTCGTAAATTTTGCATCGGTACGCAAGTATGAGTATCCAGACTTCCTGGACATCCAACTTGAGTCGTTCCGCGAGTTTTTCCAAATAGACACCGACCCAGACAATCGTCAGAACGAAGGCCTTTACCAGGTGTTTAAAGAGAACTTCCCCATCACCGATGCGCATAATAATTTTACCCTTGAATTTCTCGACTACTTCATCGATCCGCCCCGCTACTCCATCAAGGAATGCATTGAGCGCGGCCTCACTTACAGTGTGCCGTTGAAGGCAAAGTTGCGTCTCAGTTGCAACGACCCCGAGAACGAAGAATTCAAGGCGGTAGAGCAACCCGTCTATTTGGGCATGATACCCTACATGACGCCCAAAGG
>JAXFQM010000146.1:0-4281 GCA_034178965.1 Bacteroidales bacterium
CTATGTGGATTTCACTATGTTGAAGATGGGAGGCGACTTTTCGTTTGTCAACGATGAAATGCTGAACGCTTTCATAGGCATCAACCATTACACCTATGCTAGCATAGAGGGTAACGACCAGTCGTTCCGAGCATACCGGCCCACTTTCGATGCGCACCTCGGCCTTGCCGTAAACTACAACAACAAAGTCAAGGTCTCCCTGCAAGGGCTGGCGTTGAGCAAGATGACGGCAGAATATCGAACCAGCGCCTCTGGCGCCACAACAGCCGACACCTTGCCAGTGCGCTACGCCCTCTCGCTTAATGTGGAATACGTGCACAACAGAGCCTTAAGTTTCTTCATAAACCTGGACAACATCGCCGCACAACGGTTCTTCTACTGGGCCAACTATCCGAGCCGACGGTTCTCCGCCATGGTGGGGCTCACTTACACCCTCCCCACAAAAAAGCATTAACCTCAAAAAAGGAATACCTCGCATGGTGAGATACATCAGAAGAAATGAACACGAATAACAATGGCACCTGTGAAGCAGGGAAACCACCATCGTCCCACGGCAGCACCCCAAACTGCATGACAGTCACACCTCCCCTCGCCTGCCTTCCCAAACTACATCCCCGAACGCCTGAGGGCCATTGCTTGACCCAGGCAGAAGTGTGAAACGCTTGAATTATTAATGAATAAATACAGCTTCCCCTCTAAAAAGGAGGAAAACAGTAACCATAGCATCGACATGAAAGAAGAAAACACCGAGCCCTCCAACGAACGCCAACTGAACTTTTTGGAAGAGATTATCGAACGCGACCTGTCCAACGGCACTTGCACCTCTATACTCACCCGCTTTCCCCCTGAACCCAACGGCTACCTCCACATTGGCCACGCCAAAAGCATCTGCATCAATTTCGGTCTCGCGAAGAAATATGGAGGCAAGACCAATCTCCGTTTCGACGACACCAATCCCGTGAAAGAGGACACCGAATATGTCGACGCCATACGGCAGGACATCCATTGGCTGGGTTTCGACTGGGCCAGCGAGCACTATGCCAGCGATTACTTCGACCAACTGTATGAGTGGGCCTGCGTGCTCATACGCCGCGGCCTTGCCTATGTGGACGACCAAACGCTGGAGGAAATTCGCGAGAACCGCGGCACCATCACCACACCAGGCAAAGACAGCCCTTGGCGCAACCGCAGCACGGAGGAAAATCTGGACCTGTTCCAACGCATGAAGGCTGGCGAGTTTCCCGATGGCAGCAAAGTGCTGCGCGCAAAGATAGACATGGCAAGCCCAAACATGATGTTCCGCGACCCCATCATGTACCGCATCCTTCATGCCCGTCACCACCGCACGGGAGACAAATGGTGCATCTATCCCATGTATGACTACGCCCATGGGGAAAGCGATAGCATCGAGCAGATAACCCACAGCATCTGTACGCTGGAGTTCGACATACACCGTCCGCTCTACGATTGGTTCATCCAACAGTTGGGCATCTTCCCAAGCCACCAATACGAGTTTGCCCGTCTCAACATCAACTACACGGTGATGAGCAAACGCAAACTACTACAACTGGTGCAAGAAGGCCACGTGAACGGCTGGGACGACCCCCGCATGCCTACCATTTGCGGCTTCAGGAGACGCGGCTACACGGCTGAAAGCATACGCAACTTCGCCGAGCGCGTCGGTGTGGCAAAACGCGACAACATCATCGACTACAGCCTGCTGGAATTCAGCCTGCGCGAACATCTTAACAAAGTTGCGCAACGGCGCATGGCGGTTCTTAATCCAGTAAAACTGGTGATTGACAACTATCCCGAGGAAAAGGTCGAAATGCTCCCGGCAGTGAACAACCCCGAGAACGCCGACGACGGCATGCGCGAAGTCCCTTTTTGCCGCGAACTCTACATTGAGCGCGAGGACTTCATGGAAAATCCTCCAAAGAAGTATTTCCGCCTGTCCCCTGGCCAGGAGGTGCGACTGCGCTATGCCTATTTTGTCACCTGCAACAATGTGGAAAAGGATGCCGAAGGCAACGTTACGTGCATTCATTGCACCTACGATCCTGCCACACGCGGCGGCGATGCCCCCGACGGACGGCGCGTGAAAGGCACCTTGCATTGGGTGTCGGCCCGCCACGCCGTGGATGCCGAAGTGCGCTTGTTCGACCGCTTGTTCGCCACCGAAGCCCCCGACGAAGCCCCTGAAGGAAAGACATTCCTGGACAACCTCAATCCTAACTCACTGAACGTGCTACACGGCTGCAAACTGGAGCCTTCGTTGACCTTGGCGCGCACTTATGGCGAGGAAAAAGACAGCCTACCCGCCGACCGCGCCTGGGAACCCGAACATTTCCAGTTCGAACGGCTGGGATATTTTTGCCTTGACAAAGATGCCGTTAGCGGAAAATGGGTATTTAACCGCTCTTGCACACTGAAGGACAGTTGGGCAAAACTGAACAAATAGCGGCAATCATTCGGAAACTGCTTCCCTCATGCCATACGCATCACACCGGCTTGTTGCCATAAGCAACAGGCCGGTGTGATGTTACGTGCTACATGTCGGTATCTGCCATACACGACGGGCTCACTTTTGTCCAAGCCAATGAGTTTGTCAAGCCAATGAGAAAGTCTGACAAAAGATGCCTCCACCACCTCTCAAAAAGCAACGTCATGCTTTAACTGCGCGCAAACGTTGGCGGCATGAGCGCAGTTTTTTCATTTCTCGCCATAGCATTTGTTTCGCAATGGAGGGAAAGAAGGAAACTTTCCGCTTACCCTGGCGAAAACGAGGAAGTCGTCTCGGTGGGGAACGGCAGAGTACCATCCCAACCAAGACAGACAACAAATAGAAACGGAACTGGTTACCTTTTTCAATGAAAAAGCAAGGACTCCCTTACACATTCTAAAATCATTGAATATTAAACAACAAGTAACCAATGCAGTGAGGTATTTTTATGGGTAACTGTCATGATTTTTTCCATCATATCGATTATTTTTCGTAACTTTGCATTTTCTATATAACAATATTTTTTAGGGGAAAGTGATGATATTTCGTTGTTTATTAACCGATAAAAAAACATTTGATAAATGTCTGTAAAAGTAAGGAACCTTATGCTTGCCTCCGCTTTGTGTCTCGTTATGACGCCAGCGACGGCACAAAAGAACCACGGCGGTATCAGCTCCGATATGATGCGTACTATTTCGGCAGGCTTCGGCAACAACCCAACCGACAAGGCGTTATCCAACATTTTAGCGGGCAACAGTCCTTCCAAGATGGCCATCAACCATCGCAACAACACTTTTGATACACACTTCAGCAACCAAGTGAACCAAAAGGCTGTCACAAACCAAAAAAGTAGCGGTCGCTGCTGGATGTTTAGTGGATTGAACGTGCTGCGCAACAAAGCAATACGTGTACACAATCTGCCACAGGATTTCCAATTCAGCCAAACCTATCTGTTTTTCTACGACCAATTGGAAAAAAGCAATCTGTTTCTGCAAGCCGTCATCGATACCCGCGCGAAAAGTTTCGACGACAAAGAGGTGGAATGGCTTTTCAGAAATCCCATCAGCGACGGGGGCCAGTTCACTGGCGTAGCCAACTTGGTGAGCAAATATGGCCTGGTGCCCGCCGACGTGATGCCCGAAACCTATAATGCCGACAACACCAGCAGCATAAACAGCCTATTGGCCTTGAAGTTGCGAGAGGACGGCTTGCTGCTGCGCGAGGCGGCGGCCCGCAAAGGCACCACAATGGAAAGTCTAACCGCACAAAAGACGGAGATGCTGGCCACCGTGTACCGCATGCTGGCCATGGTCTACGGCGTGCCGCCAGCCTCCTTCACTTGGACCGAGCGCGACGCACAAGGAAAGGCCGTTAGTACAGAAACCTACACGCCCATGAGTTTCTACAAGAAATACGCTGCCACAGACTTCAGCCATTTCTGCATGATAATGAATGACCCTACACGAGAATATCATAAGGTGTATGAAATACAATACGACCGACACGTGTACGACGGCGACAACTGGCGCTACCTGAACCTGCCCATGGAAGAAATCGCCCCCATCTGCATTGCCAGCATCAAAGACAGTTCTATGATGTATTTCTCATGCGACGTAGGCAAGTTCCTGGATGCCGACAGGGGATACCTTGACCCCGAAAACTACGACTACGAAAGCTTGTTTGGCACCACTTTCGGCATGAACAAGGAGCAGCGTGTGCGCACCTTTGTCTTCCTCACTGGCCACTTGGCACGCTCCTTGGCAAACGCATCACTCTCC
>JAXFQM010000149.1:0-9525 GCA_034178965.1 Bacteroidales bacterium
AACACCCTCAGCGAAAACGGTACTGTGTCGCGAGGTGTGTGTGAGACCGATGACAGCGGCTACCTCATCGGAATGACGGAACGCACTGCCATAGGGCGCAACCCGCAAGGTATCATAGAATACAAGGACGAGGAAGGAGCACACTCCTTGGCTCCGGACACTACCGTTTCGATGAACCTTTTTGGCTTTACGCCCGACTATTTTGTGGAGAGTGAGAAACTGTTCGTGGATTTCCTCAAGGAGCATGGCAAGGAGATGAAGTCGGAATATTACATTCCTTTCGCCGTGAATACCTTTATTGCGCGCGGATATGCTAAAATGCGCGTGTTGCACACCACGGCACAATGGTTTGGCGTCACCTACCAGGAGGATCGCCCCCTGGTAGTGGCACGCCTAAAGAAGATGCACGACCAAGGAGTGTATTAGGGTATTGTGGATGCATGGACTGACGCCTCTTTGTGGGAACTCGTGAAAGAGCATGCCGGGGAGGACCCAGCACGTTTTCTCCTGCATAGCAAACTGGAGCGGGAGAAAGCGGGTTTTGTGGCTAACCAACTGGCCGGACGGAAAGAGGCAAGGGAGAAATACCCCTCGTTGCTGAAATATCCTCAATTCGTATTCCCCCCGCACCTGAACAGGCAGCAAAGTTCATCAGAAGCGACGGCACGTTATAAGGCATCTCTGCTGCAGGAGGGACTGAACATAGTGGACATTACGGGCGGCTTTGGCATAGACGACCTTTTTCTCGCAGAGAAAGCTAAGAGAGTGCTGAGGATAGAAAAGGAGGGACCGCTGAACGCCATAGCGGAGTGGAACGCCTTGCAGACAGGACGCAGGGAAAAGGTGCAAAGCATATGTGCGGATAGCATGGAGTGGCTCTGCCATACCCGCGAACATTTTGACCTGCTTTATGTCGACCCTGCCAGAAGGAACGAAGCAGGACGCAAAGTGGCTTCTTTAGCCGACTGCACGCCAAACGTGCTTCCTTTGCTGCCACGCCTGTTCGAGGTGGCAGACAGATTGCTGGTGAAAGCCTCGCCTATGGTTGACATCAAGAAAGCGACGGAGGAATTGGGATGCGTGGACGAAGTGCATGTGGTGGAGTGGAAGGGAGAGTGCAAGGAGGTGTTGTTTCTTTGCGGGAGAGAGGAAAGACACCACTCCACCCGAAGGATTTTCACCATAATAGGAGACGAGGGAGACGCACGTGTCAAAAAGGACTACGGCGTAGAGGAAGAAACAGTCGCGGTAACTGTGTTTGCAACGGAAATGAAACGCTATGTGTATGAGCCTTCCCCGGCGCCGATGAAAGCTGGATGCTTCAAGTTGCTGTGCTGGTGGTATGGGGTTGAGAAGTTGGCGCCAGCCACGCATCTTTACACCTCCGACCGCTGCGTCGCCGATTTTCCAGGACGCGTTTTTGAGGTGATTAGGGCCGTGAAGCCTAAGGAAATTAAGGCGGTGATTCCAAGCGGGAGAGCCAATGTGCTGTGTCGCAACTATCCCGTTACCTCCGCGGCATTGGCCAACCAGTATAACTTGAAGGATAGCAACAGTCTAACTATAGTGGCAACAACTTTGGCGCAACATCGATGCATGTGGCTTTGCAGGTCTGTTTTTCATTAATGGCAACAACGAGGTTTTGGCTTTGCAATCTTCATTCTGCTCATTGCCCTTTCCTTGTTTTTGCCAAATCCTCTTACAGCTTGCCATCATCCCGTTTATTGCTCCATTCTGCTGTCTGTTCCCATTCCTCCGTATGCCCCTATGCACTTCCGCCCGTTGTCGGCACATCTATTCGTGAGGTTGCGGTCATGTAGGGGGGCGCAAGCAGGTCCTTACCCTTACGCCAACAGTCAACTATTGCGGCCGTTGGCGTAAGAGGTGTGTGCTTATTGCCGCAAAGAGCATGCCTCCATATAAGAGAAAAGGAACGCTTATCGTCTGAGTCATTATTGACAAATTATCCCCCCTGGCCATTTTGTAGGCGTAGGCGGAATGGATGGTGGTTTATTGGCAAGTGAGAAAGAAGGAATTGGATTGGTATCCCCAGTAGGAATCGAACCTACATCAAAGGTTTAGGAAACCTTCGTTCTATCCGTTGAACTATGGGGACGGGCTTGCAAAAAAAAGCCAAATTGTTTATGTCGTATTTAAGTTGATAATCATTCTACTTCGTTAATTATTTGATGGTGCGCTTTATCTCAATGGTTTCGTATGCTTCCACAATGTCTCCCACCTTGATATCGTTGTAGTTTTCAATGCTAAGGCCGCAGTCCTGTCCAGAAACCACCTCTTTCACGTCGTCCTTGAAACGCTTCAAGGAGGCAAGTTTGCCCGTGTAGACAACAATGCCATCGCGGATGAGTCGTACATTACTGTTGCGCTGTATTTTGCCTTCAAGGCACATGCATCCGCCAATGGTGCCGACATGGGAAATCTTGAAGGTTTCGCGTATCTCCAAATTGGCGATAATCTTGGTTTGCGTCTCGGGGGCCAACATGCCCTCAATGGCGTCTTGTAACTCGTTGATGGCATCGTAGATGATGCTGTAGAGGCGAATATCTATTTTCTCCGCTTCGGCCATGCGGCGTGCTTGTATGCTTGGACGTACCTGGAAACCGATGATGATGGCATCCGACGCTTCCGCCAGCAGCACGTCGCTTTCGGTGATTTGTCCCACAGCCTTGTGCACCACGTTAACCTGCACCTCCTCGTTGCTAAGTTTGAGCAGCGAGTCGGAAAGGGCTTCTACGGTGCCGTCCACATCGGCTTTCACGATGAGGTTCAGTTCCTTGAAGTTGCCTATGGCTATGCGGCGGCCTATGTCGTCGAGGGTGAGGTGTTTGGTTGTGCGGATGCTTTGCTCGCGTTGTAGTTGCATGCGCTTTGCCGCCAAGTCCTTGGCTTCTTTCTCGGTCTCGGTGACGTTGAAAGAGTCTCCAGCTTGGGGGGCACCGTCCAGGCCCAGCAGCAGCACAGGCTGCGATGGTCCGGCTTCTTTCATCAATTGGTTGCGTTCGTTGTACATGGCCTTAACCTTTCCAAACACGCTGCCCGCGAGAATGGGGTCGCCCTGCCGGATGGTGCCGTCTTGAACCAAAATCTTGGCCACAAAACCTCGTCCCTTGTCCAAGGCGCTCTCCAGTACGGCGCCTTTGGCGCGCTTGTTGGGGTTGCCCTTGAGTTCCATGATGTCGGCCTGCAAAAGCACTTTCTCAAGCAGTAAGTCCACATTGATGCCCTTCTTTGCGCTGATGTCTTGGCTTTGGTATTTTCCGCCCCAGTCTTCCACCAGCAAGTTCATGTTGGCCAATTCTGTCTTGATGCGTTCGGGGTCTGCGCCAGGCTTGTCTATTTTATTGATGGCAAAGATAATGGGCACAGCGGCGGCTTGCGCGTGGTTGATGGCCTCAATGGTTTGTGGCATGATTTTGTCATCGGCGGCAATGACAATAATGGCGATGTCGGTCACCTTGGCACCTCGTGCGCGCATGGCGGTGAAAGCCTCGTGGCCAGGGGTGTCAAGGAACGTTATTCTGCGTCCGTTGGCAAGGGTTACTTCGTATGCGCCGATATGTTGAGTGATGCCACCAGCCTCGCCAGCTATCACATTGGTATTGCGAATATAGTCCAGCAAGGAAGTTTTGCCGTGGTCCACGTGACCCATGACGGTTACAATGGGACTGCGCGGCACGATGTCTTCAGGACGATCCTCTTGTTCGATTGCGTTCAAGTGGCTTACGACATCGCTTGACACAAAATTGATTTTATAGCCAAACTCGTCAGCAATGAGTTGTATCGTTTCTGCGTCCAGGCGCTGGTTGATGGAGACAAATATACCTACGCTCATGCAGGTGGCGATGATTTTGGTCACAGGGACTTTCATCATTGTAGCCAATTCGTTTGCGGTGACGAACTCCGTTACCTGCAGCGTGTTTTGGCTTTCCTGTTCCTGCAACTGTTCCCGTTCCAACAACTCTTGCACCTTGGCGCGCTTTTCGCGATTGTGCTTCGAGGTCTTGCTTTTCCCAAGCGGGTTTAGGCGTGCCAGCGTTTCGCGTATTTGTTTCTCGATTTCCGCATCGTCAACCTCCACTTTCTTTTCCCCACCTTTCTTCTTTTTCTTGTCGGACTTTTTCTTCTCGTTGTGGATGCTTTTCTTGTCTTGGCCTTGCTGTGGGGTGCCGCTTTGCAAATGGGTGTCGTTCTTTTTGGGGCCTTTCTCTTTCTTCCCTGTTCCTTCCTGTATGGCGTTGGTGTCAACTTTAACGCCTTCTTTCTTCATGTGCTTGCGCTTGCGGCGGTGTGTTGTTGACTCGAATTGAGATACGTCTATTTTGGCAATAACCTTCGGGCCTTCTAATTTTTGGTATTCCGTTTTGATGAAATCAGTAGGCGAGCCCTCACCTGTCTCGGCCTGGGTGGGTGTTTCCACTGCCGATGTTTCGTCTTCGGTAGCAGTTCCCATCTCCGTTTTTGGCTCAATAATTATCTCATCATGTATGGGCTCGTCTTGCGTTACAGGCAGGCTCGCGGCCAACGCATCTACTATTTCTACTTCGGCGGCCTTGTGTTCTGGTTTTTCTTGCGTTTCCAATGGCGGGTTGTTGTCTTTAGCCAGGTGGGACTTCTCGTCATCGACCTTTTGGGTCTTTTTCTTTTTGTCAGTCTTTTTCTTGTTGGCGCGGGTTGAGACGTCCATGCCCGAAAGGTCTATCTTGTCCACTATTTTAAGTTCGGCGTTGTAGGCTTCCGACCCTTCCTTGGTGCCGCTCACCGATGCTGTGATCACTTGAGGTTCGAATTTTGGCTTATCGGCCTCTGTTTTGTTGCTCGGTGCGGGGTGGGGTAGGGCATCGTCATGGGACATACTGGCAACTTCCGTCTTTTGTTCGGAAGTTGTTCCCGTTTCTTGTTGGGTAGCGGGTTGTTCTTTTCCCTTCTCGTCGGCGGAGGGAATAGGACCCTCGTCAGTTTCGACCTGGCTTTCGCTTGTCTCCCCTGGAGCGTTAGCAGGAGACGTCTTCTCGGCCTTGGTCTTGGCAAGGGCATTTATGGTAGGATGGGGCGCAGTGTAGTTCTTGATGGTAATCTCTTCGGTTTCGTCCTTTTTGTTCTTTTTGTGCGAGGCTTCCACCACCATATTGTTGCCACCCGTAGCGATTTCGATTTTATCGGCATTTTCTTTCACTTCACGTTCGCTTCTGAAAGCTTGGGACAAACTCTCATACTGTTCGGGCGTGATGCGCGTGTTGGGCTTGTCGTCCACGGTAAAGCCTTTCTTGGTCAGGTATTCCACCACGGTGGAAATTCCAACGTTGAATTCTGTTGCCGCTTGCTTCAATCGAATTATCTTCTTTTTCTCTTCCATATTTTGCGCTCCAGTTATTTGTCTTACGTAATCAAGTAGTTTTACAATAAAGATAGGTCCTTCAGCATCGTTTTGCTTGGGGCAGCCTTGTTGGTTTTTGCTGAACCGTAACTTTATTCTTCAAACTCTGCTTTCAGCACCGCAAGCACGTGGTCAATGGTTTCTTCTTCTAAGTCGGTGCGTTCCATTAAGTCCTCTTTGCTCTTAGCGAGCACGTTCTTTGCGGTGTCGCAACCTATTTTCACCAATTCGTCAATGACCCATTGGTCAATCTCATCGTTGAACTCCTGCAGGTCCACGTCGTCGTAGTCTTCGTCTGTGTCGCGGTATACGTCTATGTCGTAGCCCGTTAGTTTGCTGGCAAGTTTGATATTGTTGCCGCCCTTGCCGATGGCAAGGCTCACTTGGTCGGGTTGCAGGAACACTTCGGCGCGCTTGTTTTCTTCGTCTATCTTGATGGTGGTTATCTTCGCGGGGTTCAACGCACGAGCCACCATTGTCTTGGCATCGCTAGAATAGTTGATTACATCGATGCTTTCGCCACGTAGTTCGTGCACGATGCTGTGAATGCGGTTGCCGTGCACGCCGACACAACTTCCCACGGGGTCGATGCGGTCGTCGTAGCTCTCCACCACAACTTTGGCGCGTTCACCAGGCACGCGCACAGTGTTGCGTATTGTGATGATGCCGTCGAATATTTCCGGAACTTCGGCCTGCATTAGTTTTTCAAGAAAGATGGGGCTGGTGCGGCTTAAGATGATGGCGGGATTGTTGTTGTTTTTCATTTCCACCTTCAACACCACGGCTTTCAAGGGGTCGCCCTTATGGTAGTGGTCGTGCGGGATTTGTTCACTTTTGGGTAGCACCAGTTCGATGTGGTCGTCGTCCAAGGCAACAATTTCTTTATTCCAAGGCTGATAGACCTCCGCCACAATTATTTCACCTACTTTTTCCTTGTATTTTTGGAAGATGAGACTCTTCTCGTAGTCTTGTATCTTTGAGACGAGGTTTTGCCTTATTGCCAAGATGTCGCGGCGACCGAAAGCCGTTAAAGGCACACGTTCGCTCAACTCTTCGCCCACTTCGAAGTCGGGTTCTATCTTCACGGCATCCGAGAGGGCTATCTCGTGTTTATCATCTTCAACCTTGCCATCTTCCACGATGACACGGTTGCGGAAGATTTCCAGGTCGCCCTTGTCTATATTGACGATGATATCGAAATTTTCTTCGCTCCCATAATGCTTGGCTATAGCAGCGCGGAACACCTCCTCTAGGATGTGCATCAGCGTTTCGCGGTCGATGTTCTTGAGGTCCTTGAATTCGGAAAAAGAATCTTTCAGACCTGGATCTTTCTCTTTCATTATCTTAAAATATTATTCTCTTCTTTTTGCAAATTAGAACTTTATTATGAGTCGGGCCTCTTTGATATCAAGATATCGGAACGTTCTGTCGTGGGCAGGGGTGCGCTTGGTCTTGTTCACCGTCAGCGTGGCTTGCTCGTCATCGGCATCTTTCAGCACCCCCTCGTAGCGGTCTCCCTCAAAAGTGACCACCGACAGCGGCTGCCCGATGTTCTTCCTATATTGGCGTGGCAGTTTCAACGGGCTGTCCAGGCCAGCAGAGGCCACGTTGAGTTCAAAATCTTCCACGTCGCGGTCAAGCCCGTTTTCTATGGCACGGCTCAAATCCACGCAGTCGTCGATGGTAATTCCCTCGTCGCCATCAATGGAAACATAGATGCGGTTTTCTGGCAAAATCTTCATTTCTACCAAAAATTTGTCGGTACCCTTTAAGGAGTGGTCAATGAGGTCCAAAACGTCCAACTTATCAATCATAGCAACACTGGTTCTTTTTCTGCCTTTCACCTCTTTTCTTTGGATGGCGTTCCAATTAAGAAAGGGGGCTCACATAGAAGTCCCCCCTGTGAAAGGATTTGCAAAGATACGCAAAATTTTGATAATGAGAGTATATTTTGATGTAAAAAAGTTGTTTTTTATTGAATAATTCTGATAAAGAGCGATTTGCAATAAACGTTTTTCGTGTACTCGTTGCTTTTTCGTGGCGCAAATGACAGTTCTTCTTGGCCGAAACAGGCAATTTTTGCATAAAAAAGAGGGGATGCCGAGAAAAATGGCATGTCCCCTCTGCGAAAAATAACCCAATAATTAAATTACTAAAAACCCTATTGTTATGATTTATTCTTCGGGCAAAGCTTTGAATCCGAAGCCCATTATTTCACTGCTTTCAATAACGTTGACGAATGCGTTGGGATCGAGAAGACGCAGGTTCGTTTTCAGTTTGATGAGGTCTGTGCGCCCCATTGTGGCATATATCATTTTGCGTTCGCTGCCTTGGTATAGGCCCGTGCCGACCAGACACGTGCCGCCGCGTTCCAGGTCGTTGAGGATGAATTTGCGCACGGTTTCGTATTCGTTGGTGACGATGAAAACCGTTTTGTATGTTTTTAGTCCGTCCACGATGAGGTCAATCATGAAACTTTCTATTGCAATCACGAGGATAGAGTAGATTGGCAGGCGCACTTGCTTGAAGGCCACGAAGGAAGTCAGCGTGATACAGCCGTCTACGATGAGCGTGAGTGTGCCCAAGCTGATTTTGGTGTATTTGTGCAGTATCATGCTGATGATGTCGCTGCCTCCGCTGGTGGCTCCGCTCTTGAAAATGAGTCCAATGGCGCAACCGTAAATGATGCCGGCCACGATGGTGTTCACTACATAGTCCGGCATGAACCACTTGTTTTCGTGGGGCACTTGCAAATAGGAAATGAGGTTTTCAGGCTGTGGTTGGGTGTTTAGCAAGTCGCCAATGTGCACTAAAGGAGTGTATCCCCACGTGCTTTCCAGCACGAAAGTGAAAGCGAAAATAAGAATGGTGGAAAGTACGGTCTTCACGCCGAATTTGGGCCCCAATATCCAAGTGCCCACCAGCAGCAGGGGAATGTCCATGCAGATGGCGATGAGGGATATTTTTCCGCCAAAAACGGTGCTGAGTACGTTCGCCAGGCCATAGGTGCCACCTGGGGCCAAAAGATAGGGATTTACGAACATCACATCGCCCACCGCGAAGAGAGCGCTGCCCACTATCACCATCAGATAGGAGATTATTTCGTTTTTTACACTCTTTTTCTGCAATGACATATTTGTTTAATGTTATTATTATTAATTACTTAAATGTGAATTTAAGTTTGTGAAAGGATTTGCAAAGTTACGAATATTTTTTTGATTGTGAGTTATTTTTTGTTTTTTTTTATAAAAAATAAGTCCAGCCTTTTTGGCCGTCGGATACTTTTGGGGGAAGAGGATGTAATGCCATTGCAGCAAAAGACATGCCGTAGGGAGGCTCCCTACAGCATGTCTTTGGGGTTGTCTTTAGGGTATCCAACAAGTCGCTTTAGGGCGCATCGTAGGTTTGCCTGAGGTCGCTTGCGAGCTTGTCTGTTGGATGACTTGTGCGTTCAACGGATATCGGCAGTCTGCCCACGGAGCCGCACCTGACTTGTAACTTGTAAAGAGAGTTGCAGTCCATGTTTTCAGTCTTTTTTGTTGCCCTATAGATTATGCGGATTTATACAGGCTTTGTTGCCTTCAAGCGAGACCAAATGCCTTGAGGTCCTCGTCAACGGTGGTGATGCCGCCCAAGCCGAAACTGTCAACCAACACTTTGGCGACATTTGCGGAAAGGAATCCTGGCAGTGTAGGGCCGATGTGTATGTTTTTGACACCCAGGCTCAACAATGCCAGCAACACGATGACCGCCTTTTGTTCATACCACGCGATGTTGTAGACGATGGGCAGGTCGTTGATGTCATTAAGTTTGAACACCTCTTTCAGTTTCAAGGCTATGAGTGCCAGAGAGTAGCTGTCGTTACATTGCCCTGCGTCGAGCACGCGGGGTATGCCGCCGATGTCGCCAAGGTCAAGTTTGTTGTATTTATATTTGGCGCATCCAGCCGTGAGTATTACGCAGTCTTTGGGAAGCGCCTTGGCAAAGTCGGTGTAGTACTGCCTGTTTTTCATGCGTCCGTCGCAGCCAGCCATGACGACAAACTTGCGTATGGCGCCGCTGTTTACAGCCGCCACCACTTTGTCGGCCAAGGCGAAAACTTGTTCGTGGGCGAAGCCACCAATAATCTT
>JAXFQM010000099.1:0-8837 GCA_034178965.1 Bacteroidales bacterium
AAACACATTCCGAAGCCAACTGCGCCACCTACTGAACGCGGCAAATGGGGACACGGACAACAGCCTTCTGCAGGAACGCATTTCCAAAGGTGTGGCGTATTTCTTTGAGCAAGCATGCAGCCTGGATGACACGGCAAGTCCGATGCTACAACTGGAAGTGACAAACAAGGCCGTGGAAGAGATGATGTCGCACGCCGCAGAGGTTTACAAGGAGGGACTGGGGCAGAAACGCTTCCTTTTGGAAAGGATGCGGACGGAGGGCTTCAGCGTGGCGGCCTACAATACGGCCAGAATGGATTTTCTGATGCAACAGGAACAAAGCGCGAAAAAGAAAGCCACTAAAGGCAAGAAAAAAAACACGGCGAGCATATCGCTGGACGCCGCGCAAATATACGGCGATGAAAAGAACCCACAACTTATCGCCATACTGAGCCGCTACCGTGCCATGAAAGCACGTGACGGCCACGTACCGCCCTACTTCGTCATGCAGCAGAAAGTGCTGCTGGCCATAGCTAACGTACTGCCTGTCACGCATAATGCGCTACAAAGCATTCCCGGCATGGGAACACAAAAAATGGAGCGGTATGGGGCAGACATTCTGCGCATCGTGCAAAAATACTGCAGAGAGAATCATATACCAGCCGGAATGACGCAGACCCTTGACTTTAACATTGAGGAACAAGCGTAATTATTTTTGCTGTACACACAATAAGGATACAATGAAAAGAACCTTGGTTATCTTCCTCCTTTTGGCAGCCTACTGCGCTGGCCTGGCGGCGTTGCCCACAGGACATTACGCAAAAGACTCGTGCTGGAGCAAGGAGGTTAAGACCGTGCTGCTGGAAAAGAACGGAACGGCACTGGGAAGGCCTTACTTGAGGTTGAACGGACAAGACCGCGCGTGGCTGCGCTTCGATGTGCTGGAGAGCACGCCACGTCACTTCAGTTACCGCATCCAACATTGCGACCGCAATTGGCGGGTGGACGACTTGCAGCCCTCCGATTACCTCAACGGCTTCGAAGAGGCCCACATCAACACCTACCAAAACTCTTTCATCACTTTGCAGCAATATGTTAACTACAGCCAAACTCTGCCTGAAGCCAATAGCGACTTCCTCCTGTCTGGCAACTACGTTGTGAGCGTTTTTCCGCAGGGCAACCCAGACAGCGTGGTTCTTACTTGCCGATTCTGTGTATATGAAGAGCTGCTGAATGCCACGGTGACGGTGAACAGACCCATGAGCGGCGAGGGCGACTTGATACGCGACCAGGAAGTGTCCGTCTCACTTACGCCCAGCACGGGCGTGTTCATACCCAACGCCACGCAGTGCATAGAGGTGCGGGTACAGCAAAACGGACGCCTTGACGCCATCCACACACTGCCCTTTTCGGGATACGACGGCAGTAGCCTACTGTATCGTTGGAAGAAAGAGAACGTTTTCGCCGGAGGCAACTGCTTCCGCTACTTCGACTTGAGCAACCTGCGCAGCGAAATGTACAACGTGCAGGAACTACAACGCTATGCTGGGGAGAACTTCGCCATACTGCGCCCAGAGGAGGATAAAAGCAAGAAAGTTTTCGTGTACGAAGCGTCACTCAACGGCGGCATGAAGATAAATGCGTTCGACCGCAACAACGTGAACACGGAGGCAGACTATGTGTGGGTCAGTTTTAGCCTTCCGCGGGAACGCCCCTTCCTCGACGGCAACGTGTATGTCGTAGGCGACCTCACGCAGTGGAAGTTCAACGACGACAGCCGCATGGAATACGACGCCAAATACCATGCCTACACCAAGCGCATGCTGCTAAAGCAAGGCTATTATGCCTACCAACTGCTCTTCCTTCCCATCGGCGGTAAACGCGCGCTTTCCGCCACCCTCGAAGGCGACCACTACGAGACGCCAAACAACTACACCGCATTTGCCTACCTGCGCCTGCCCAACGACCGCGCCGACAGGCTCGCCGCCATTGGCTTCAACAAGTAGCCCTCTCTCTAAATGAAACGCGGCCGCGACCCCACTTTGGTTGGGAGCCGCGGCCACGCCAATGAAATCATAATATTGGTTTCTCCGGCTTACTTGATGAAGTCGACACTGCGCTTGATAAAGCCCGAGAGGGATGCACCCTTTAGAAGGCCGTTGCTGAGCAACGCCAAATCTGTGAGTTGGTTGACGAGAGCCTTCTGCTTTTCGGCGTCGGTCTCGTGCAAGACATTGCTAATGAGGGGGTGGTTGACATTGACCACCAAGTTGTATGCCTCTGGCATGTCACCATATATGCCATACATGCCTCCTCCCGTGGCGCTCATCTCCTTGTAACGACGCATGAACTCGGGCTGCGTAACCAACATAGGTAGGTCATCGGCCTCCAGGCTCTCCATCACTACTGTGAACTTTTGCTTATCCAAACCTGCCTCGATGATGGGTTTCAACTTGTCTTGCTCCTCCTTGGAGAGTTTGGCGGGGATGGCGTCACCGTGTTGGATGAGTTTTTCCACCACGTCGCTATCCACGCGCACGAAACGTGCCTTGTCCATCTTCTGTTCAAGCAGATTGACAAAGTGAGCGCTGAGCACGCTATCCATCAGCAATACGTCGTAGCCCTTTGCCTTGGCTGCGGCCACGTAGGCATGTTCCTCTTCCGCGTCACTGGCATAAAGATAGATGAGGTTCTTGTCTTTGTCGGTTTGCAGCACGTTAATTTTCTCACGGTACTCCTCCAAGGGGAAGTAGGTTTCTTTATTCTCTTCGCCTGCTCTTGTCGTAATGCTTTTCAGCAGGTAAAACTTCATGGCTCGTTCGCAGAACTTTTCATCCGTGAGCATGCCGTATTCAATGAAAATCTTGATATCGTCCCATTTCTTCTCAAACTCTTCGCGCTGGTTCTTGAACAGGTCTTCAAGCTTGTCTGCCACTTTTTTGCTGATATGTGAAGATATCTTCTTCACGTTGCCGTCGCTTTGCAGGTAACTGCGAGAGACGTTCAGAGGAATGTCGGGGCTGTCAAGCACGCCATGCAGCAACATAAGATACTCTGGCACTACGCCTTCCACGTTGTCTGTCACAAACACTTGGTTGCAATAGAGTTGTATCTTATTGCGGCTGGGGTCTATGGCCTTGCGCACTTTGGGGAAGTAAAGGATGCCTGTGAGGTTGAAGGGATAGTCTACGTTGAGGTGTATCCAAAAGAGGGGTTCCTCGAAATTCATGGGATAAAGTTCTCGGTAGAACTTTTTATAGTCTTCGTCTGTCAGATTGGCAGGCGCCTTTTTCCATGCTGGTTCGCTGTCGTTCACGATGCGTGGCCTCTTTACCTCTACCCTCTTGGGGCTGCCGTCCTTTTCCTTTTCCGTGGGGCTGTCTTCCCATACGGTTTCTTCGCCGAAACGTATGGGCACGGGCATGAAGCGACAGTATTTCTTCAGTAGTTGCAGCACATCCTGTTCGTTGAGGAATTCCTTGCAATCATCGCTGATGGTGAGAATAATGTCGGTGCCTCGGTCTTCTTTCTTGCATTCTTCCAATGTGAATTCAGGACTGCCGTCACATGTCCAATGCTGCGCGGGAGCGTCAGTGTAACTTTTCGTCTTGATTTCCACTTTGTCGGATACCATAAAGGCGCTATAGAACCCCAACCCGAAGTGACCTATGAGTTGCTCCTTCACGTCTTTGTACTTGGCCAAGAAATCTTCGGCACCGCTAAAAGCTATTTGGTTGATATACTTATCTATTTCCTCGGCCGTCATGCCAATGCCCCTGTCGGACACTATTAATTTGCCTTTCTCTATTTTTACGTTGACGGTCAAATCACCTAACTCCCCCTTGAACTGCCCCATGCTGGCGAGGGTCTTCAACTTTTGGGTTGCATCTATGGCGTTGGACACAATCTCACGTAGGAAAATCTCATGGTCGCTGTAGAGGAATTTCTTGATGACGGGGAAAATATTCTCCGTCTGAACATTAATATTGCCTTTCATTTACTCGTAATATTTTACACTGTATTTTTATGTTTCGGGTATTTTTTATGTTTCGGCGTAGCAAAATGCGTGCCAGGCACAACGAGTGTGCCACATTGTCAGTGGCATTTCCGTCGTGCTTAGCGGCATTTGTCTGCCGTACCCTCACACCGGCTTTTATTCGATGTCCTTAGGCCTGGATGCCTGTTTCGTCACGTAGGTGTATCCTTTCATGATGCCCATGTTGGCACTGCCAAGGAAACTGAGGATTACCTTGCCTTCGGAGGTGCGCCCGAATTTCTCCTTTATGAGTTCCACCGCTCGCGTGGTGGTGAGGCCCTGTTGGAAGAGAATTCTATATATGTCTTGGATGTTGTCTATGGATTTTTGCGAGAAACCACGCCTGTGCAGGCCCAAGCTGTTGACGCCGGCATAACTGATTGGAAACCGTGCTGCCTTTGCGTAAGGGGGTATATCCTTGTCAACGAGCGACCCGCCACTGGTGATAACGTGCTGGCCTATGTGCACGAATTGGTGTATGGCCGTCTTTCCGCCCAATATGGTCCAGTCTCCTATGACGACGTGCCCCGCCAAGGTGGCATTGTTGGCGAAGACGCAGTTGTCTCCAACCACGCAGTCGTGCGCTATATGACAATACGCCATGATGAGGTTACCGTCACCTATGATGGTGGTGCCGCTGGCGGCTGTGCCCCTGCTGATGGTGCAGCATTCGCGGATGATGTTGTTGTTGCCAATGACGCAGGTGGTATATTCCCCCGCGAACTTGAGGTCTTGCGGCACTCCAGCTATTACAGCGCCGGGAAAGATTTTGCAGTTTTTACCGATGCGAGCACCTGGGAAAATGGTGACATTGGGACCTATCCAGCAGCCATCTCCGATGACGACATCGTCACAGATTGTGGTGAAATTGCAGATGGTCACATCCTTGCCTATCTTGGCGTTAGGATGCAAGTCATACATTACAGACATTCTCTTTGTTCTATTCTCTGTTGGTTCTTTTCCCTATTCTTTGCTCCTCTTGACGCGCCAAAGCCGACCGTCTATCCAACCCCACGAGGGAAAGCAATACGAATGATAACGCAAAAATGCGAGAAACATTGTGCGTTGCGTTATAAAAAAAAGTTAAAACTTATCTCCTTATTTTTGTTTCAACTGAAGCGTTTTGCGCAACAACGCGGCGAAGGTGGCGTTGTTCTTGTGTCCGGGGCAACGAATGATGAAGTGTGCGTTGATGGGATGCCCCGCAAGGAGTATGTCGCCAAGGAAGTCGAGCAGTTTGTGCCTCGCCAGTTCGTTGTTGAAGCGGTGCGGGGACGTGTTAAGGATGCCTTTTTCCACCTTTAGGTCGGCTGCATGCCGTCCCACAAGTTGCGCAAGACGTTCCGTCTTGTCGGAGTCGAGGGGCGGGTCCACTACAATAATGGCATTGGTGAGGTCTCCTCCCTTGATGAGCCCCGCCTCCAAAAGCGGCATTATTTCGTGTAGAAACACGAAAGTGCGACAGGGTGCCAACTCGACTGCATAGTCGTTTTGGCTGCGCCTAAATTCCGCCACTTGCTTGCCTATGACGTGACTGTTGAAGTCTATGATTGCGGTGACCCTAAACTCGTTGCTTGGGAGTGCAATGTATTCCACCCCCTCCCTGTCTCCAGTCATGTATATATTGGCCGGGAGCATGAGGCAGCGGCGCTCCTCGTCCAGTTCAATAATGCCGGCATGGCTAATGGCTTGCGTCCAAAGGGCTGCACTACCATCGAGGATAGGGGCTTCCGGACCGTTAACTTCCACTATGGCATTGTCCACCTGCATGCCGTTGAGGGCGGATAATATGTGTTCCACGGTGGCCACCGAGGCACCGTTTTTTTGCAGCGTGGTGTTGCGTGCGGTGTCGCCCACGTTGTCGGCCAGCACGGGTATGTCTACGGGGGGGAATAGGTCTGTGCGTCGCAACACTATTCCAGTGTTTGCCGACGCTGGCAGCAGTGTGGCCTGCGCCATATGTCCTGTATGCAGGCCGGTGCTGGATAGCGGAGTAGTGGGCTTGGCTAATGTGGTTTGTTTCATTTCACTTCTTTCAGTTGGAAATCTATCATTTCATAGGCTTTTACAGCGTGGTTTTCCAAGCCGTTTCCATCTCCCTCTCGCAGCAGGCGCATGGGAAAGAGCATGCCTTGCGGCGCTGCCAGTTGGGGGTTGTTCCACCAGTCGCTTCCTTTTTGATTTATTGCCGTGGCAAAATAAAGCAGTATGTCATGCGCCGCCGCTGCAAACTCTCCATTAGGTTCCGTCCTGTATCTTTCTTTGAAGGCATCGATGAATGCCTTGTGGTCGGGGTTGGTGTAGTCGAGGTAGGTAGGGTAGCACAAGTGGTAGTTGCAGTTTTGCAGTTGCCGAAAGTCTGCGTCGGCCATATCACGCACCAAGTTATCCATGGTTACAAGAACTGGCGTACGGGTTTTGGCGGCATTCATCCTGTTGAGCAGGAGATTGGTTTGTATGCGGTTTTTCTCGCGGTCACGGTCATAGAGATTGACCACCACGGGCCTGTTTTCGGTTTTCAGCACGCTGGCAAGTTGCGCCTGCTTGCTCCAGTCGTAGTAGGTATTGTGTATATTGTTGGCTTTCAACTGTCGTTCCCATTCTGCGCGCGCTGTCGCCTCGTTTTTTGCGTTGCTACCTACGAGGAACACGCGCGAACCGCCATATTGCGCCTTTAGGGCTCCCACCAACGCCGTTATCTTGCCTGCGTCGGATGGCATATATTTCACCACATATGGATTGCCCACCACTATTTCGCCCCTTGTGGAGAGGGGGTTGACGACAAAGAGCCTGTCGTTACGCGCCAACTGCGCCGCCACCTCGAATCCCCTGCGCTGCAGCAGTGCGATGAGCAGGTCGCTGTTGGCCACGTTGTGCGAGGCGTAGGCTTTGCGTATGGTGTTTTCGTTTTCATCATCTATGTCCACCACGTTGAGTTGCACATTGACGCCACTTTGCGCCAATTCGTCGAGGGCTATTTGCAATCCTTCGTAGAATTGTATGAATTCGAAACTCTTGTAATCTTTTTTGCCTCGCTGGTCCACATCAAATTTGGTGGTCGAAATTTCTCCCATGCGTTGCAGATGCAGGGGCATCATCACTGCCACGCACACCTTGTCGTTGCCGATGCGGGGACGCACTTCCATGGGTGCCACTGCCGCCTCCTGCTTTCCAGAATTGTTTGCCGAGACATTTGGTGTTCCGTTACCGGACTTCTTTTGTTTTCCACTGTTGGAGACTTCAGCACTTTCTTTCGTGCCTTTCGCTGGCTTTGCGACCTCGTTGGGTGTTTTGGCGTTCTTTTGGGGCGCTCCCGCGACTGGCACCAGTAAGTTTTGTCCAGTCTTCAAGTTCTCGGCCGTTATGCCGGGATTGAGTTCCTGTATACGCTCCACCGTGGTGCCGTTGGCTTTTGCGATGCTGTAGAGCGTTTGCCCTTTTTCCACTTTAATGGTTTGTGTGGTGGCGCCCTCTTTGCTTGGCATGGCTTCTTCCATGCCAATGGCGCGCTTCACGGCGGCTCGGCTTTGGTCGTTCACAGGCAGCCACACAGTGTCTCCGGCATTGACGTGCTGCAAATCGGAACGCAACACGGCAGCGCTGTAGTGCAGGCCGTAGGCGCGGGCTATAGAGAATACACTTTGCCCGTTTTCCACAATGTGGTAATAGTATTTCTTTCCATTGAGCGTGGTGGTGCGCCCCGTAGGCGCGATGCCCGTTTGGGCGACCGCCATCGCGGCCAACATGACGAGCAGCAAGATGGTGCAGTGTTTTTTCATCATTTTGCAGTTGTTTTGTGGTTTCCCTATGGGTTGCGACTTGCGGCGCGCTATTCCCATTCAATGGTTGCTGGCGGCTTGGAACTGATGTCGTACACCACTCGGTTCACCCCTTGCACTTTGTTGATGATGTCGTTGGAGATGCGCGCGAGGAACTCATAAGGCAGGTGGCACCAATCAGCCGACATGCCGTCCACGCTTTCCACCGCTCTGAGGGCTACCACGCTTTCGTATGTGCGCTCATCGCCCATCACTCCCACGCTTTGCACGGGCAGCAGCATGCATCCCGCCTGCCACACCTTGTCATAGAGTCCGCTTTCTCGTAAACCACCCACGAAGATGTCGTCCACTTCCTGTAGGGTACGTACTTTTTCGGGGGTCACCTCGCCAAGTATGCGAATGGCGAGTCCTGGCCCAGGGAACGGGTGTCTTCCAAGCAGTTCGGCAGGCATGCCCAACTGTTGCCCCACGCGTCTCACCTCGTCTTTGAAGAGCAACCGAAGGGGTTCCACCAACTGCAATTTCATATAGTCGGGTAGGCCGCCCACGTTATGATGGCTTTTAATTTTCGCGCTGGGCCCTTTCACGCTGGTGCTCTCTATCACGTCGGGATAGATGGTGCCTTGCGCCAACCATTTGGCATCATTCACTTGCTTGGCCTCGGCCTCAAACACCTCTATGAAGGTGTTTCCTATGGCCTTGCGCTTTTTTTCAGGGTCGTCCACGCCAGCCAAGGCGCGATAGAATTGCTGGCTGGCATCCACCCCTTTCACGTTCAACCCCATATCCTTATATTGCCGCAGCACGCTTTCGTATTCATTTTTGCGCAGCAATCCGTTGTCCACGAAGATGCAGTGCAGATTTTTTCCGATGGCTTGATTCAGCAGCATGGCTGCCACGCTGCTATCAACGCCACCACTTAACCCCAAAATGACCTGGTCGTCACCCAAATTCTTCTTTAAGTCAGACACGGTGGTATCCACAAAGGAGACTGGCGTCCAGTTTTGCTCGCAATGGCAGATATCTACAACGAAATTGCGCAA
>JAXFQM010000196.1:0-6431 GCA_034178965.1 Bacteroidales bacterium
TTAAAATAACATTAAAAAGATTAAGAAAATCATAAACAAATGTACATCCGAACGCAAATCAAATTCTGCAGCATGCTGCTAACAGTTTTGTTTTTGGCAGGGTGCGGCGGACAGAACCGCAACCTCAAGATAAACTCCAAAAATTTAGTCGGCACATGGCGGTACGATTCTTTTACGAACGCATCCAATTCCACAGTAAAGATGGATGATCACCCCTACTACCTGCATTTGGACAAAGACGGCACATACGTAACGGAAGAGTATGAAGTCAACAGGATTTACCAATACGACTCGGGCAAGTGGAGCGTAAGCAACGATTCACTATACCTCTTTTCGGAAAACCTTGAAGCCACGAAAGCCCCTATGGCAACGATAGATCGCGTGAAGAAAAACAAACTGGTGCTTCGCTATGGCAACGGACATGAATACTACGGTACCGCCACACTGTCGCGAACGGGAAAAGTCGAGACGTTCGAAGTGTCGCGCGACCAGTTGACAGGCCGTTGGATTATCAATTGGACCTCCGTAATGGACACCAACGGTAACGAAACAAAGCAACTGCTGAACGGCACACTGATTCTGCGCAACGACGGCTCCGCGCTTTTAAGCAAGGACGGTGTGGACGAAAACGGAAACTGGAGTTCCAACAAAGATCGAACTATTTTATGCTGCGGACGTACCATAAGGCTGCTGATACTCACCACCAACACCTGCATATTGAAGGTTGCTACCTCGAAGCAGACCCGTTTCTATGGCCTGACACGATACCTAAATCCAAACGACGAATGATTTCTCACAAAAGAGCAATAAAACAGCGTATAGGATACCGGCCATGGCTCCGCGCCATGCTGATACCGGCGGCATGTGTCACTGCCATCTTTTCAGCGGCGGCTTGCAACAACGGCAGTGCTCCCGCTAACAACGCCAATGGCATAGCACAGAAAAATAGCGAAAAACCTCATGTCGTCTTCAGCGTCAAGCAGGAAAAAGGTGAGACCTTTATTGTGGACGGCATCACATTCAAGATGGTACGCGTGGATGGAGGTACATTCACAATGGGAGCCACCCAAGAACAAGCCTCACAATATTGGGACACAGAAAAGCCCACGCACAATGTGACCCTCTCCACCTATTTAATAGGCGAAACGGAAGTGACACAAGCCTTGTTTGAGGCCGTGATGGGGTACAACCCCTCATTCAACAAAGACCCCAACAAGCCAGTGGAACAATTGGTGTCGCATCAATGCTTCAGGTTCGCCCAGGAACTGAGCCGCATCACCGGACGCAACTTTCGCCTACCCACCGAAGCGGAATGGGAATACGCGGCGCGCGGCGGCATCCAAAGCAGGGGCTACATGTATGCAGGAAGCAACGACTTGGACAAAGTGGCTTTCTACAACCACAACAGCAACAACAACACGCACTCCGTAGCGCAAAAGGCACCCAACGAACTGGGACTTTACGACATGAGCGGCAACGTGTGGGAATGGTGCAGCGACTGGCACAGCAAATACCCCGCAGAGAGCCAAACCAACCCGCAGGGACCGCAACAAGGCACCCTACGCGCCCTAAGAGGCGGCAGTTGGTATAGCCAAGGACGCAACTGCCGCGTGAGCGCGCGCTATCGCGACGACCCAACGGTGAGCGCCGACTATTACCGCGGCTTGAGACTGGCGCTGGACAATTAAGGAGCCGATAAAGAACGAAAGCCATCGTCCTTGACGATGGCACTTTTCAACAACGCACTGTTGACGCCCAACGAAACTTTTCCGCCGCCACCATCATATTTTTTTGTAATTTAGCAACGTGGAAAAATATTGCCTTTCTATGCAAAAAATTAATTATCTTGCCGTTGCGGTCATAGCGTTGTTTCTTGCGCCACCCCTTTTTGCCCAAAAGCATGCCGACAGGGAGCGGTTTGAACGCAGTTATGCCAATGCCTTGGACCTTTTCTATAAAGAAAAATATGCCATGGCACAGCATCAATTCGACCTGTTGGCTCGCGAGGAGGTCGAAAGACGCAGCGACGCCACGTTTTATGCTGCCGTATGCAGCGAAAAACTGGGCAGCGACGACGCCAACTACCGCTTGGCGGAATTTCTGCGCCTCTACCCCGAAAGTGGCCACGTGAACATGGTACGCTTCTACCAAGGCAATTATCATTATAGCAAGCAACAATATGCCGACGCGCTGAACCATTACCTACAGGCAAGTCCATCGGACATAGATTACGGCCACAGAAACGAATACAACTTCAAGGTGGGCTATTGTCTTTTCGTGGCGGGCGAAACGGACAAGGCGCAAGGCTATTTCGCCCGCGTAATGGGGTCACCCTCAAAATATCAAAGCAGCGCACGCTATTACTACGCCCACACACAATATAGGAATGGCGACTATGAATTGGCGTTGGAGAACTTCCGCAAACTGGAAAACGACCGCAAGTTCGCCAAGATCGTACCCAACTACGTGGCACGCATCTACTACTACTTGGGGCGCGAAGACGACTTGCTGGAAATGGCACCAAGCCTGCTGCGCGGAGACGACGTGTTCCGCAAGGCAGAAGTGCAACAAATGATTGGAGAGGTGTATTTCAACAGGGGCGAATATGCGCAGGCCATCAAATATTACACCTTGGCGCGACAAGACGCGGAAGAGGAAGACAACGCAGTGGCCTGCAACCGCAACGACAACACCTACCAAATGGGCTACAGTTTCTACATACTGAAACAATACGACAGCGCAGCGGCATACCTGGCAAAAAAGGTGGCCTGCAACGACAGCATAGGGCAAAATGCCGTATACACCCTCGCCGACACCTACCTGAAACTTAACCGCAAGGACGACGCGCGCAGCATGTTTCTCGAAGCGTCGCAAATGGCTTTCGACAAAAAAATACAGGAAGATGCACTGTTTAACTATGCCAAACTGGGCTGCGAACTTAATAAAAACCCGTACAACGAAAGCATCAGAAGCCTGGAGGACTACCTCAAACGCTACCCCGCCACAAAACACCGTGCCGAAATAGAAGAAATACTTACTGGACTATACCTCACCACACGCAACTACAAAGATGCGCTCTCGCTCATTGAGAAAACAGATCCCATGAGCGCAGAGATGAAACAGGCCTACCAGCGCTGTCTCATCGGACGCGGCATTGAACTGTTCAACGGGCGTGACATCGAGCAAAGTTCGGAATATTTCCTCAAAGCCGCCAAAGTGAACGCGGTGCCCAAAAGCACCACCGACGCCTACTACCTGTACGGTGAAGCACAATACCGACAAGGCAACAAACCCAGCGCGCGAGCAGCCCTCGAGAAATTCTTCCGCGGCAGCAATGCCAAAAACTCGCCCTATTACAAGCAAGCCCTTTACACGGACGGATACCTAAAGATAGAAACGGGAGACTATGCCAATGCCGGAGCACAGATGCGACACTTCCTTGCCAGCGCTTCCGATGACGTGCCAACGCGACAAAAATATGATGCCTACAACAGGCTGGGAGATTGCTTATACGCGCAAAAACACTTCAACGAGGCTGTAGCACAATACGACGTGGTCATCAACGCCAACGCCAACGACGCCGATTACGCCACCTATCAAAAGGCTCTTTGTTACGGAGCATTGGGAAAAAACGACCAGAAACTAACCTATCTCAACTATCTCTTCGAACGCTACGAAACCAGCACGCTGGCACCAATGGCAGCTCTCGAAATCGCAAACACCTACCTGGTGCTGGACAACAACGAAATGGCACTGCTGTATTACAACAACTTCTTGAAAGATTACCCGCAAAGCAGCCACGTGAAGGAAGTGCTTCTGAACCGCGGACTGATATACTACAACACGGGCCGCGACTCGCTGGCTTTGGCGTCGCTCGACCAACTGCTGCGACGCTATCCTGGCACCGAAGAGGCGCGCGATGCCCTCGCCACAGTGAAAAACATATACTTGCAGCAAAACCGCGTGGACGAATACTTCGCATACGTACAGGAAACAACCAAAGCCACCGTGAGCAGCAACGAACAAGATAGCACCACCTACCAAGTGGCAACTAACTATTATTTCGAAGGCGACTGCGATAATGCCATCAGTTCCATGGAACGCTATCTTTCGCGCTTTCCAAACGGCCTTTTCGCACAAACCGCGCACTACTATTTGGCCGACTGCCTGTTTAAAAGCGGACTTAACGAAAAGGCCCTCCCACACTTCGAATACCTGGCCGAACGCAACAAAAACCAATACACCGAAACGGCGCTGGCGCACGCCGCTGCCATCGCCTACGGCTTGGGCAACTACACAAAGGCGCTGGACAACTACGTGAGACTGGCAACACTTGCTGAAGATGACAACTCTCGTCTCGCTGCAAGGCTGGGACTGTTGCGCAGCTGGAACAAGATGGAAAGCCACGAAAACATTATGGCAAGCGGACTTGCCCTACTGAAAGAACCCAAAATAACGGCGGATCAGCGCGACGAAGCTCATCTCTACATGGCACGCAGCCTATGGAAAGGAGGACAGCGCGACAGCGCGGCAATCTATTACACCATGCTGAAGAAAAGCAGCAACGGCGAGTATGGTGGAGAAGCAGCCTACAAACTGGCAGAAAAATTATTCCTCGAAAAGAATTATGCCGCCAGTGAAAAAGCCATCGAAGCTATCGGTACCAACCCAAAGAGCGATTACTGGCTGGCAAAAAGTTTCATCCTGTGGAGCGACATCTTCTATACTCAAGGTAACACGCTGCAAGCCAAGCAAACCTTGCAAAGCATCATTGACAATTACGAGGGCGACGACCTCGTGGCCGAGGCTCTGCAAAAACGTAACGCCATCCTTGAGGCCGAGGCCACGGCGGCAAAAGCCTCCGAAGACTCAATCAATAAGAAAGCCAACGAGGAAATGCTCATCAATATGGGCGAATGATACCGCATAACCGCCAACAAAGAAAGGCGGACAAATGGTTTGGTTTGAGATTTACAATGTCCCGAAAATGAAGAAAAGCATCATATTAGGCCTGGCCATGGCATTGCCATTGGCGACCATGGCACAGACAAAAGACAGCGTGATTTACAACGAAAGCGTGGTGGTAACGGGCGAATACAACCCCGTGCTGGACAACACACTGCTGAAACTGAACGTGGCACCGCAATTCACGGACACCGCCATGGGGCTGCAACACACTTTCACCTACGGCATCACACCGCGCAGGCTCACCAGCATCTTCCAGCCCACTCGCATCAAGGCAGCCAAGATAATAGGAGAACCCGCCACACGACTATACAACAACTACTTCCGCCTTGGACTGGGCAACTACTACACTGGCATGCTGGATGCCTTCTACAATAGCACACGCCATGAACGGCTGAAATACGGCGCAGGAATGCAACACCTCGGCAGTTGGGGCACTATTGGACACAAGCCACAAGACGGCATCATTGACGACCCCCTTTACTATGGCGCCGCGCACTACGCCACCACGCAAATGTTTGGTTTCGCAAACTACATTCTGAAGAACAACGCCGAAGTAGGCACTTCGCTGAAATACCAAAATGACTACAACCTGTATTACGGCTTCAGCGACAGCACCCTAAACGCCTATGGGAGAAACCACCTGGGAAACAATGCCTACCGCCGCTACGACATAAGTAAAGACAACTACGCGGGCTCGTGGAACCTGCTGGAATGGACCGGAAGCATCAAGAGCCTAAATACCGATGTGAACCTATTTGGCTATGACGTGAACATAATGCTGGGACATCTGTGGGGACGCCCCGAATTGAGCGAGTTCCACATGAACATTGATGCCACGGCACATTATGGATTTCCACTATTCAAAGACTACAAAGGCATAGCAGCACTGCAGGTGGTGTGGGACCACTATGGCGAACGCTATGGACTAGACAACTATGCCCCCGATGCCAGACGCCTGCCACTGGGCTTCTATATGGGACCCTACCCCGCCATATACTATCTCTATTACGGCAATCTCGCCGATAGCAACCGCTGGAACAAAAACATCGCGACCCTGCACCCTTACATAGACTTTCTGCTGAAAGACTTCAAGTTCCACGTCGGTGCACGCTTTGCGCTGGACGCTTTCTCCCCCAACGAAGTCTACAACAGCGTGGGGCACTTGGTGCTGGTGGGCGCCGCCGTGCCCGACGAACACCTCACGGACGATAAGTTTCTCTTTTTCCCCGACATTGTCGTGAGCAAGAATTTCTTGAACAACGCTATGAACTTGAGCGCAGGTTTCACGGGCGACATAGAGGCCAATTCGTGGAACAGTATTCGCCTTGCAAACCCATACGTATCTCCCAACCAAATCACGAGCGCCACTCGACATTACAACGTATTTGCACGCATGCGATTTGACTTTAGCAAGAAACTCGGCATGAACCTACATGCCGAATACGAATGGCTGCGCCATGCAC
>JAXFQM010000006.1:0-8508 GCA_034178965.1 Bacteroidales bacterium
ATCTGCCCCGTTGAAGCGCACCTCTAAGTCTTCGCGCAGTTGACGAATGTATTCGGCAGTGTAGGGGAACGTGGCCACTTCCTTGTTGAACCATGACGTGGCCGCTTCGGGCTTACCCAAAAGATAGAGCGTAACGGCATAATCACTGTACAGGCCTGGCTCAATGCGTCCCGTTTTGCGGTTTTGGTTGATGGTGTTGAGGTACGATTTGTTCAGCGCGTCCAACGTTTCATGGCTGGGGTCTTTCTGATAGTTCAGCAATATGGTAGGGTCGCTGGTAATATATTGCGGCCCTTGGCAGGAAACTACGGCCAGCAACAGAACGGTAGGCAGCACGATGGCATAAGGTCTTTTCATAGGGCGGTCTTCTCTTCAAATAACATATAACGCTTTAATAACTATCATTTTGAACACGGTTGTTCCATTTCTATTATTCTGCAAATATACGAAATGTTTTTTTATTGTCAGAAAAAAAGTATAGTCATTCGATGACGAAACAACGTTTCTTGGCGCTGCCCGAAGTTTTCTCCTCGATACGAATTTGACGGTCGCCAAAGTGGATAATGCGTGCCGTTTCCGAAATTATCTCGGAGGGGTAGACGGAAAATAGGAGGTTGAAATCGGCCAAGAATGCCACACTGCGCGTATCGAGCAATATTTGGTAGCATATGCCGTCCATGGGGTCCATCTTGAAGGTAGCCCTATAGTCGGCAGTGTTGATAATCACCACGCCTTCCACGCCGTTGCCCGGGGGCATGTAGGTGATGTCGAAGCTTTGGCTTTCGGCCCTTTCGTTGCCTACAAACGCTCCTAAAGATTGCACGATGTGATGCGCATCGCGGCCTATCTGCTCCACAATGTAGGAGGTTTGTGCCGACGCTTGCGTCATGGGCCAGAGGCTCAAAAAATAAAAGGCTATGTGAAAAAGAGACTTCATGGTTGCCGCTCAACGTTGGACATTCTATCCATGGCCGTGGCCACCAAATCGCGCATGGGCTTTTCGTATTCGTTCAAGAAAGTACCATCAGCCCTATTGGCTATTACTAAGCAGGCCGTCAAAGTTTCATGTCCCATTATTTTTCCGAGACCGTAAATGGCGCTGGTCTCCATCTCAAGGTTCACCACTTTCATGCCATTCCATTGGAAACTTGCCAGTTTTTCATTCAGGTCGTGCAAGGCTGGCGCTATGCGCAGTTGGCGGCCCTGTGGAGCATAGAAACCAGGGGCCGTGGCGGTGATGCCGCGCGTCATGTCGAAACCTGTCGCGTTCAGCAAACTGTTACTGGCAGCGACGCAATAGGGCGTTGCCATATTGGACGGCAGATTCAAATGGCGCTGCAGCGCGTCTTGCATGCTTTCTTCCATTAGGGAGGGCTCGTGCTCATAGTAGTTCAACAAACCATCCAGGCCTATGGCACATGCGCTGACTATCCTGCTGCCACAAGCCACCTCGCGCTGCAAACTGCCGCAAGTACCTATACGTACAAGGCGCAAGGCGCGACGATGTTTTTTTATTCGACGACTCTTCAAGTCTATGTTAGCAGCGGCATCCAGTTCGCTCAGCACGATGTCGATGTTGTCGCATCCCATTCCTGTGCTCAAGGCAGTCATGCGATGTCCGTGGTATTTTCCTGTAACTGAGTGAAGTTCACGGTATTGCGTTTCATGTTCCACTTTATCAAAAATATTCTTGAACATGTTAACCCGTCCTGGGTCACCTACCAAAAAAACGTCGTCGGCCAACGTGTCACCTGTAAGGCGTATGTGATAAAGGCTGCCGTCCGGGGCAAGGACCAATTCGCTGGATGCAATCTTATCTATTTCGTTCATCTAATATAATAAAAAATGTTATGCGGTCTTAACAAGACATGCGTAATACTTGCCCTGCGCCGAAAGGTTAGTTCATAATGGCACATTACTTTCCTCCGAAACGACAGGGTGCAAATGATGTTATCCTGCGGGAAAATTGTCGGGGTTTGGCGTTTGTTTTTCTTTATCGCCTGGTGCTCGTTCCCGTCCCGCGGCTATTGTTGTCGTTGCCGTTACGCCTTATTGAGCCATTTTTTGCCGTATTGTTATTGGACCGTGTGTTTTTTGCATTCGTTGTGCTCCCTTGTCGCGTGGCGTCCATGGTGCCTTGGCGCGTGGGGGCAGCGCTGCTGCCTCGTCGCGTGGTGCCACTGGAGGTGGTTCCCTGGCGCGTACTGGTGGCCGTGGGGGCGGCGCTGTTGCCGCGTTGCGTGGTGCCGTTGGAGGTGGTTCCCTGGCGCGTGCTGGTGGCTGCGGAGGTGGCGTTGTTGCCGCGTTGTGTGGTGCCGTTAGAGGTGGTTCCCTGGCGTGTGCTGGTGGTGCGGTTGCCTGTACCATGATTCACGTTGGTGCTGGTGGTGCCCTGTGGCGTGCGTATGTCGCTGCTGCTGGTTCGCACATCACTGCCGTAGTTTCTGTAGCCTCCCTGTGGCACAACGGGCTGGTCCACGCCTGGCGTCCACGGCCGTTCGGGGGGATAAACATGCGTGCGAGGGTCGCGGTAATAATAGGGATGGTAATGCGGCATATTAGGTTGCGAGTGACCGTAGTAAGGCGGACGCCAACCACGCTGATGAATGTCCCAATGGTAGGTGTAGCCGTGGCCTGGCACATGGTTGCCGCGCGTATAGGGGTTGTAGGGTGGCATGGCCCAAACAAAGGTTGGCGTGCCTATGTTAGTGCGAAAGCGCAGGTATTGCGCCGCGTTGTAGTAGCGTCCCGCACGGTAGAACCAAATACATTCCAAACTAATGGGCATGTAGATCTCCTCGCCCGTATAGGCGTCCCACCCATAGAGCCATATCTCGTAGAACTTGCTGTTCACCTTTTCCGCCCATACCTCGTTGAGTAGCACATAAGTCTCTATTTCGTCGGGGTAGCCACAATAAATCATGAGTTCGCGCTGTTCGTTTAGGTATGACACTGTGCGCATGGCCTGCGGATAAGTAAAATAACGTACGCTGCGTGCATTGGCATCCGTCAGCACAAGCAGCATTATCATCGTTAATATCAATTTTTTCATAGTAATAGTTTTACAGAAATTATTTTGCAAAAATACTACTTTTTCCACACATGCATGTGAAATGATGGATAAAAAAGATGTTAAATATTCTTCTTTGCATTGGTCGCGACTAACGTTGCAACGCTTTTCCAGCACATTGCAGGCACTACGGTAGGGGCATGCGGGCACTCATCTCCCACTTACCTCCTACCTTGGTGGGAGATGAGTGGGAGATGAGTGCCCGCATGATGGAGATACAGCGCTGGCGCGCTTGAGGCTGGCATAGGGCGACCCGTCCCAATCACCTTATTTGCCCTGTCCTATTCTTCGCAGATCCAAGGCTCGGTGGAATTTATTGGCATTGACTTGGTGTTCCGCAAGGGTGGCGGCGAAGTTGTGCATGCCACTGAAATCTTCTTTGGCGCAAAAATAGAGATATGGGCTGGATATGCCTGACAACACGGCGTCAATGCTGGCGATGGAGGGTATGCAAATGGGTCCCGGCGGCAAGCCTGGATGGAGATAGGTGTTGTATGGGCTTGGATGAAGTAACATAGGGCCGCCTATGCGTTTCACGGAGAAGTCGCCATTGGCAAAACGTACTGTGGGGTCGGCTTGTAATTCCATGCCTTTTCTCAATCTGTTGAGGTAGACGCTGGCAATGAGGGGCTTCTCGTCGTTTTGGTTGGTTTCTTCCTCCACGATGCTGGCCAAAATAATGGCCTGGTCGGGCGTGAGGCCTATGTTTTTGCATTGTCCGCGCCGCACACTGTTCCAAAAGCGGTCGCTTTCCTTAGCCATGCGGTCCAAAAGGGCGGTGGGGGAGAGGGTCCAATAAACCTCGTATGTATTGGGGATGAAAAGTCCAATGATGGTTTGCGGTGTGTGGTCATATCGGCTGGCTACCGTAGTGTCTTGCATCAGCGCCAACAGGCTGTCGCCACTCAATTCAAGTTTTTTGTCCATGTAGAGACAAAGGCTTTCCAATGTACGGTGCTTGCCTATGGTAAGTCGGACAGGGTCTTGGCGGCCAGAGTAGATTTTTTGCACCACCGAGACGATACTTGTTCCGTCTTCGATGCGGTAACTACCTTCGCGCACATGCTTGTGCAAGCCCCGCAAACGAGCTATCCGCACGAAAGCAGCTCTGTTTTTCAGACAACCATGCGCATTGAGCGTGTCGAGCAGTCCTTCGTATGTGGTGCCGCGAGGAATACGCACCCATTGCGTTTCATCAACATGTATCTTTTGTCGTCCCATGGCAAAACGCGCCGCAAGGTCTATGGCAAGAACAGCCAACAAAACAATAATGGTAACGCGGACTCCTTTCTTGAGGTTTTTCCAATATGCTTTTATTTTCATGGTTCTCATTTGTTTTAGGTGGGTTCAATAGATTGATTTCTTGCTATCTTGATAGGCTTAACAAACAGTAAGAAGCAGATAAGACTGCAATGCGCGTGGAGAAGTCTATTTTGGCTCACGTATCCTTATTTCGCAAAAATGGTGACCCTTATTGGATCTACCTTAAGATAAGATATGTTGCATGGAGAGGGCATCCTTCCATTGTCCCTCCACACACAACCATTCCCTGCGCACACCAATGACCTCATATCCGCAGCGGCGCAGCATGGATATGCTGGCGGCGTTATCGGCAGCCACGTCGCAATATAACTGGTGAAGTTGGAGTTGGCGGCGACAATATTCGCCAAGCGCGTGTGTGAGGGCTTCGCCATAGCCTTTGCCCCGAGAGGCGCTGTCCACCAAAATGCCCATTCCTGCACGACGATGAAAGGGGTTGAAGTCGAACAAGTCGGCACATCCCACGGCACGCTCCTCGTCCATAGCTACCAAGCGCAGTTGTCGGGTGGCATAAACGTCGCTTTCCATGGAAGCCATAATATATTGTGTAAGTTGATGGCGCGAGAAAGGGGCGTAGGTATCACTGCTTTCCCATGTCCGCTCGTCGTTTTCCCAGCGGTAAATAAGGTCTATATCTTCGGGTTCCAATGCCCTCAATGTCACTGTTTTCATAGGTTTGAAATGGGTGGTTTCACTTCTATGGCCATGCCATCTTCGGCTGCCAAAGTGTTTGGGAAAATGGCACGGGCTGCGCCAAGTAAGGGCTGCACGTCCTTATAACGTGCGCTGAAATGGGTAAGCAGCAGTGATCCGGCATGGGCGTGAAGAGCCATGCGGGCGGCCTGCGAGGCGGTAAGGTGGCATTTTTCCTGTGCCAAAGCCAACTGGTCGTCATCGAAAGTGCTTTCGACGCAAAGCAAGTCCACCCCTTTTATGGCGGGCAGAATACTTTCGGCATAAGCCGTATCGCAGCAGTAGGCATAACTGCATTTGTGGCGCGGCGGAAGGGTTAGTTGCGCGTTGGGTATGCAAACGCCGCCCGGCAGCACAAGATCTTCGCCACGCTTCAAGTTCATGCACTGGGAGGGGGTGAGGTTGTATTGCTCGCGCACCTCCTTGCGCATGTTGAGCAAGGGTTGTTCCTCCTCGAAGAGGTAGCCCAAGGCTGGCACTGTGTGCACGAGCGGAAAGGCCGTGACGCGGCAACGCGCGTGGCTGAACACCTGTTCTGGGTTGGAGATTGAAAGTTCGTGGACGCAAAGTTCGTACTGCAAATGCGTGCCTGTGGCCTCAAAAACCACGCTAAGCATGTTCCGAAGGCCAGTAGGGGCAAACACGTCTATCGGAGCAGTGCGGCCATGCAGGTGCATACTGGCAAGCAAGCCAGGAAGGCCAAAAACATGGTCGCCGTGCAGATGGCTGATGAATATGGCGGAAACGGACTGCAATTTTTGGTGGCAGATGCGGAATTGAAGTTGGGTGCCTTCGCCGCAATCCACCAGCATGTGACAGCCATTCACGTTGACGATCTGCCCACTACAGTTGCGCCCATGCGCGGGTGCCGCGGCTCCTGAACCAAGAATAGTGACAAAAAAATTCATTTCTGGTGTATTATTTGTTGCAGTGTCCCCGTGCGCGGGGAGAATGTGGCACTAAAGCCCGAAGAGGGCAAGGTGGCTGTGGCGCCAAACTGCATGACTGGGAGATTGGCGGCTACGGGGGAATAGCCTTGGCATGAAACAACAACGGTGGCTTCCTGCGGCATGCGATATTTGAGACTTCGATGGTCTTCTCGACTGCCACGCTTGGCACGGCCACGGGAGGCGGCAAAGCGGGTGGCACGACGCATGGAATTGTTGCAGGTGACAGTGCATAGCACGGGACGGCTGTCAGAAACCCGCATGGCACTGTCAGTGATGCCCACTGTGGGGGAGAAATAGCAGAGGACCACGCTTTGGCTGTCTACAAGGTCGCGCGTTTCGGAGGGCTCAAAGTAGAACGTGAAAGTCTCGGTGCGACGACGTGGCAGGAATTTGGCAAGCAAAGGCGCTTTCATCTGCTCCAACTGTTCATTGAGATATCGCACGCTTTGGGCTGAATAGTTTCCTTCGTACTCACCGTAAAGCAATTGCCGCTGCTTTTCCTGTATGTCTTGTAGACGCTGTGCCGTCTCAACAGCCTGCCCTCGCAGGTTACGTTGGTCGGTCTTGGCCACGACAATACTGGGATGGCCTGGATTGTCGAGACGAGAATAGAAGGTGTCTGTGTGCTCAAAAGTGTTGTCCATAATAAGGTAATGCTGCGCTGGACTGGCAACATGCCTAAACTGCATGAGGGGACCGGTGGCGAATGGCGCAAGGGTGTCTTCCGAAGGAGGCTGGTTGATACCCAATAGCAAACCATTGGGGGCAACGAAAAGACTATTGGCGCCAGGCACTACATAGTATATTGCCTTCATGTCGGGCACACCAACAGCCGAGAGGTTCACATTATGCAGGTCGTAGCGGTTTGGCAACGTGTCCACGCCAAGGTATTCACGGGCATATTGGTGGTATGGAGCTTGGCTATTGTCGCTATAGAGCACGTCGAGCGAAACCTGCACCTGCGTACGGGGGAGGGCATACAACACTCCACCGGGGAGTTTGAAAGCTGTGGTTTCGCTCACCATATATGTGCGCATCCCCGCGCCGCAGCCGCACAGTAAGGCGCAGCACACTGCGAGAAACGAGATTTGAAAAACTTTGGGGCTCATTGTGTTTTTGAATATTATTTTATTAGGTTCGGACACTTGGGGTTCTCACACGAAAAAGGAACGCCGTACCTGCGGAGAGGATAGTGGACATGCGGCACAATGCCGAAACTGCCTAAAACGCATCTATTTGTTTTCTTTATGTTCGTGAATAGTTTTTCTAAACGACGTGTGTGTGGGGGGGGGATTATGAGGCATGCTTCAATGGATTGGGTGCTTTCTTTCCAATAAGAAGCAGTCCTATGAAAGTAAGCATCCCGTTAAGCAGCAGCAGTTCAAAGCCAAAGTTGTATGAAAACCACGCGAAGGAGTTTACTTTCAAGATATAGCAAATGACTGGACTAACTATAGCCACGAGGGGCACCCAGCGGTCGCGCACTTGCCATGTGGTGAACAGCCCAAAGGCATACATGCCCAAAAGCGGCCCGTAGGTAAAACTGGCAACGTCAAATAGTGTGTTGATAAGCGAATCGCTATGGAATGGTCTGAAGGCAATGATTACCAAAAGGTAAAGCACAGAAAACCCCACATGGATAAGTTTGCGGCTGCGTGTTTTTTGCCGTTCCGTCATCCCTTTGCGACGGTCGAAATGAAGAAAGTCGAAACAAAACGTGGTGGTGAGAGCAGTGAGTGTGCCATCAGCACTGCTGTAGCCTGCCGCCACAAGGCCCAGGACAAAAACAACAGCAGTGAAAGTGTTGAGACTGAATGCAATGATTGGGAAAATCTTGTCACCGACCACACGTCCAGCATCATCCATGGGAAGGGCAAAGCCCGTGTGGCCGGCATAACAGATGAGCGCGGCGCCAAGGGACAAGAAAATAATGTTCACCACCACGAATAGTAGGCTACTAGTTAGCACGTTTTTCTGCGCATCGCGCAAAGTGCGACAGGTGAGGTTTTTTTGCATCATATCTTGGTCCAATCCCGTCATTGTAATCGTGATGAAGGCCCCAGCTAAAAGTTGCTTGGCCCAAAAGCGGGGGTGCGATACATCGGTCTCCCATATCTTGGTGAGACCATCAGTGGCGGCCTGGCGCATCAGCGCACCGTAGCCCATGTCCATCTGCTTTAGGATGAACACCAAAGTGAGAATGGCGGCAAGCAGCAGGAACGTGGTTTGGAGCGTGTCTGTCCAAACGATGGTCTTGATACCGCCGCGAAAAGTGTAAAAAAGGATGAGAGCGATGAATGCCACGGCAGGCACCCAAAAGGGGATGCCCCACGCCTTGAACACAAATTCATAAAGCACAAAGACAACCAAATACATGCGCAGCGCGCTGCCCAACAGTCGGCTGAGAATGAAGAAAAGCGCTCCAACCCCCTCGCTGGTGGCACCAAAGCGCTGTTCAAGATAAGTATAGATAGA
>JAXFQM010000094.1:0-7165 GCA_034178965.1 Bacteroidales bacterium
GTGCTGCCTGCATAAGCCGGGTTAAAGGAAAGTCGGTTCAGCATAAACTGCGAGAACTGGCTCTCCATCTGTGCCACGCCCACACATGAAAATCCCATCATCATCAAGGACAATGTAATTATTTTTACGGTACTGATTTTCATGTTACAGATGGTATATTTTTTCAATGATGCGTTCGATTTAAAAAATGATTTACCCGTCTACTTTGAATGCAGGATTTTGACATGCAAAGATAAGAATAATTCTTCAAATACGGATTTTTTTCTTCGTTTTTTTATTGTTGTTATTTGCAAAATATTATAAATCACACTTTTTTAAAAATTAAGAGTTGCTTTTTCAGTTGTAATTTGTCTTCTTGAAAGTATCCCCGTTTTTGGAAAAGGCGTTCATTTTTGTGCATTTTTTTGTAGTTTGCTGTTGGGGAAAACAGCATTAAGTTCCTTTTTCACCCTTAAGGCCTCCTGTTGCGACATTTTCAAGTCCAACGTCACTTTTTGTTGTCCTGTTGCCGTGGGTATGACGTTGGTTATTTCTTGGTACTTTAGGGGCAACTTGCGTAGTTGCCGTTCCGCTTCGGCGTGCGTTTTCACGGTGATGAGATGCAGTCCAAACAAAGTTTCGTCTCTTGTCGTGGGTTGGTGTGCCTTCGTTGCGGAGTCGCCGACTTCCAGAAGCAGTGTGCCGTTCTTCATGGCGTCGGACAGTTCGTGTTGCTTTGCCCAAACTCCCTCATACCGCTTTGGTAGCACTTGCGCTTCCACCATGTGGTGTCTCACGCCGATGCTTTTTGCGGCGCGTTTGGTTAGGTCTAATATGCCGCTCCTGGGGCAGCGGTCGTTGATGCGTACGATCACTTGGCTGCCCGATTTAGGGTTGGTGACGAGTACCAGCGTCCCGAAAGGCAGCGAGCGGTGGGCTGCGGTGAATTTTTCTTGTCGAAATATTTCCCCACTGGCAGTGTGGCGTCCCTCAAATATGTCGCTGTAGAAAGTGGCACGTATGGAGAACACTTTCAAGGTGTCACCTGCGTTTTGCGAGAGAGCCATTGAGGTTGTCGTCAACAGGAGCAGCAGAAAAAAATATTTGGGGACAGGCATGTTTTTTGATGTTAATTTACAGGGCGATGCGGCTTTACCAATTCACCGCATCGGCGTGAAACCACCGTCCTTGCAGCCTCATCACTTGCTCAAGTATGTCCCTTGCGCACCCCTTTCCGCCAGGGAAAAGTGAGATGTAGTCGGCCACTTCCTTTATTTCCAACGCCGCGTCTGCGGGGCATACGGAAACGCCGCAGCGCTGCATCATTTGGAAATCGGGAATGTCGTCTCCTACCACCACCACCTCCTCCTCTTGCAGCCCGTTTTCTTGAAGGAAAAGTTCATAGGTCTCCAGTTTGTTGGTGCATCCCATAAAAACTTGCGTAACCCCCAGCGAGTTCATTCTCTGTATGATGCTTGGCGCAGTGGCGCCCGAGATGACGGCTATCGTATAACCCTTTTTTGCGGCGTATTGTATGGCGTAACCGTCCTTGACGTCGGTTCTGCGAACAATTTCGTTGTTTATTACCCACACGCCCCCGTCGCTCAATACGCCGTCGAAGTCGAAGACGAAAGCCCGTATTGAATATAGCTTTCCTTTGTAATTCAATTGCTTATGCATATTTGTGCTCTGTTAAATAGTTCCGAACATAGTCGTTCACCCCATCGGCCAAACTGTGGAATGCTTTGTCGTAGCCTGCCTTGCGCAGCTTGCGTATGTCGGCTTCAGTGAAATATTGGTATTTGTCTCGGATATCTTTCGGAATGTCCACAAAACTGATATTAGGTTGTTTTTCCATGGCGGCGAAAGTGGCGTTTGCCAGGTCAATGAACGACTGTGCGTGTCCAGTTCCCACGTTGTACAGGCCACTTTCGGGCCTATTCTTCATGAGCCAAAAGATGACGTTGGCCACGTCTTTCACGTAAACAAAGTCTCGCAACTGCATACCATCCGCAAAATCGGCTCGGTGCGACCGAAACAGGTTCATATGTCCAGTGGATCTCACGCTTTCGAACGTGTGTAGTATTACCGAGGCCATGCGTCCCTTGTGGTATTCGTTTGGACCATAAACGTTGAAGAATTTTAGCCCAGCCCAAAAGGGAGGTTGCCGGCCTGTTTCCGCTTGGCGCAACGCCCATTTGTCGAAACCATTCTTGCTGCGTCCGTAGGCGTTCAGAGGCTTGAGCTGCGGTACTACCGCATGGTTGTCGTGGTACCCTTGTGTGCCGTCGCCGTAGGTGGCGGCGCTGGACGCGTATATCAAGGGTATTTGGTGGCGGCAACAAATGCCCCAAAGTTTCTCGGTATATCCCAAATTGAGTTCTTGAAAGATGTCCCACCGCGTTTCGGTTGTGTCTGTTCTTGCCCCGAGGTGTATGACGAAACCGATTTCCTTGTGGTGTTGGTCTAACCAAGTTGGCAGAATATTGCGCGGTATGTGTTTGGCGAAGCGTTTTCCCTCCCAATTGGGTATCTTGTCCTTTCGCGAGAAATCGTCTGAGAGAACAAGGTCGTGTAGCCCTTCAGTGTTGAGTGCTGCAACAACGTTGCTGGCAATGAAGCCAGCGGCTCCTGTAACGAGTATGATAGGCATGGTTCTGTTTTCTTGTTGTTAAGGATGTAGACCCTGTCTTTTGGGTTCTATTTCAACGGTGTCTTCGTATGTTCTGGGTGCATGTTTCAAGCGGAAAGCCTTGTGGCATTGTGGTTCGTATCCGAAAGGATACGGCTGGCGCGGGGAGATTTTCCGTCTCTTTCCATGACAATTGTTTCCGTTCGTCCATGGGTGGCATGTTTTGGGAAACGGTTTTTCAAGAAACATGCGTTTGGGTCGTATCGTAGTCCAATACACGCTCATACACTTGCCTCCATCCTTCCCAGCCAAACATTTCGCACAAATTTTCGTTGTGGAAGATGCAACTGAACGTGCCTTGTACTTTAGACACGTTGTCCATGAGTTCCTTAATGACGTTCCAGGCACCGTTTGGGTTGAGGCCGCAGTAACGTTTTAGCGTGGTGTCCATTACAGCGAAAGGATGTATGATGAGAGGGGCTTCCTCGTCGTGGCTTAAATCGTAGAAAGGGTAGGGGGTGCTGATGCTGGCACGGAAACCGGGTTGTTCTGCATAGCCCATGGTGTAGTCGTGCAATATGTCGGTGTGCATGAGGTTTCGGTAGGTGTTTGGAAGTGCCAGTCGCAGAAAGTGGCAACGGTTGTGTTCCACGTTGCGGTGTATAGTATTGGCCAATCGTGTCAACTCCTGCTCAATCTTTTCTGGTTTGTCAAACGAGGCATACGAGACGTGTATGCCCATCTTGGCGAAGTCGTCCAAATGTTGCAGCAACTGCAGGAAATCGTGGTTGTGGTGAGAGGTGGGTTTGTCATACATGCCGTAATCCCCCATCAGGGCGAAAAACAGCAAGCGGCTTTTCGGGTGTGCGAGGAAGCCTTGCAGAATATAATCAAAAGTGTCGTAAGGATCTTGCTCCTTGCGTGCCACCACTTTCCATCGCCGTCGCACGGCTTCCCAGTCGTGGCGGTGCAGTCCGTCCCGCAGAAAACCTAATATCGTTCTCATTATCCCTTTGTGAAGATAGCAATATGCCAAATCTATGTCGATGGTGGTCTCCAGTTCGAAGTGCCGGCTCGGGATGCCAAACAAGGAGTATCTTTCCTGTATCTTTTTTACAATGTCCAGTGCCCAGTCTTCCACCACGGGTTTTAGGATGAAGCCGTGTTGCACTGCCATGCTTTCTGCCGAGAGGTAGCGGCCGTGTAGGTCGTTGCGGTGCGGCAAATATTCCTCGTACCGGCTTACCAAGTAGAACGTTGCGGCAAACACGTCGAAAGGGAAGTCGAGGTCGTGGCCGTGCACCGCAAAGGGAACTTCATAGCCTCCATAGTCGACGTAGGCTACATCTTGCGTCTCTATGGTGGTGGAAAACAGTAGAGTGTCGGCCTTTATCCAAGGCGTGTCGCCTATTCTGTGCGCGCCGTAGCACAGCTTGTAGCAGTCTTTCGAAAGGTAGTAGTCGACGTTGTCCGTAATGTTGAAATCGGCTTGCAGCACATGCCGAAAAATGACGTTCAGTGTGTACCCCAGTCTGTTAGATAGTTTTGGCACGTATATCAGAAGCGAGTTCATAAAAAAGTGTTTCTTCTTGTATTCAGCATTCATTCAGTCACCCTGTTGTCTCCCCATACTTCCCGCATTCGCTTTTGAGCCGCGTCGTGCGACAAGGTGCCTTTCTCCTCTTTGTGTCGTTGCACGAAGATGCAGTGCTCCATGCATGCCAAGCCTCGCACCACGTCCGTTGCCAGCGTTTCGCAGGTTGGTGCACCGCAAAGGCCGCAGTCTATTTGCGGCAGCATGCTTGCCAACTTATTGCGTCGTTCCATCTTTTCGAGTGCCTTGCCAATGTCGGGGTCCAGAGCCATGGCGTTTCGGGCTTTAACAGGTTCCAGTTCCACGTTGTTCAGTAGATATTCGCTGTACTTGTCCATCTCATGGTCGCGAGCCATTTCCCCGTTGCGTTCCCGAGTGGCGGTTTTGCGAGCCCGAGTGTACATACGTTCGCTGCTTAAGAATCGGTTGTCAATGCTCAATGCTGCGCCAGCACAACTTAGCGTACAGCTTCTCAATTCGAGGAAGTCCACTCCTTCCAGCTCGTCATTCTCCACCTTATCCAATATTTCCATCACGCTTTCCAGCCCGTCCACAGCATAACTTCGTTTAGCCATGTTCAAGCGGCGTTCGCCATTGTTAAGGGTGCTTAAAATGCTGTCCGCACTCAAGCGTGGTGCCACCAGTTGCGGGAATACGTAATCCTTGCCTTGCTCCTTGATTTTATGGTAAACGCGATTGAAGAGTGAATCCATGTTGATGGTGCCGTCCACCAGTATGTCTTCGTCTGCTACGGGGCTTTTCACGGCGGCAATTTTTGCCGCGCAGGGTGTGACGTAGAAGAGGCCAATCTGCTTGTCAGGTATTCCTCGTTCCGTCAGTTCTTTTCGGATATAGATGGCACAGATGTCGCAGGGTGCGCGTAGCGACATGATGTTGTCCACCAGCGAGGGGTATTTTACTTGTATGAGTCGTACAATGGCGGGGCAGAAAGCTGAAATCATGGGGCGCGTGTTGGCGTGTGCAGCAGTATAGCGTTCTTTGGCCTGCGTGTAGGTGGCTGCGGCGCTCTCCACCTCTATCACGTGCGCGAAACCCAAGTCTTTTAGCGCGGCGTAAATGCGGCTTACTCGTACCTCGTCCGGAAACTGGGCCAAAAACACGGCAGGAATGAGTGCCACGGGGTGTTCGTAGTCGTGTATGCGCTCAAAGTCGTCCTCCTTGATGTAAATAGCCTTTGTAGGGCATTCACTGTAACAGCGACCGCAGTCGATGCAACTGTCATTACGCATCACGGCGCTTCCGTTCACAATGCGCAGAGCCTCCGTGGGGCACACCTTCATACAGTGGCTGCAACCGATGCATTTCTTTTCGTCAATAAGCAGTGCGTGATAGATTTCCATATTGGTTTTGTTTTGGAGGATTCAATAAATAAGATTGCATACGCATTACGTATTTTTCTATTTGAAGAAAGGCGAAGCCTTGAGGGGTTTGTCTTCCGCCGTGTGGTTCGTCGTGTCACAGCGCGTTTCGGAGATTCAGAGAGGGACATGGTGGTGGTCTTTTGCCGCTCAAGGCAAGACTCAACTGTTCAGAAATTCACTTCCATAGTTACCGTTGTGCCTATGCCTACCTCGCTTTGCACGTCCAACAGATCTACGTTTTTCTTCATGTTAGGCAGTCCCATTCCGGCCCCGAAGCCCATGTCCCTCACCTCAGGCCTTGCCGTGCTATGTCCTTCCTCCATTGCCCAGTCCACATCGGGTATTCCGGGCCCCTTGTCGGCCACCACCATACGTATCTTGTCGCTGTCTATGTCTACGTATATAGTGCCTCCATAGGCATGCGCTATGGCGTTCACCTCGGCCTCATATAGCGCCACTACTACCCGCTTTACCACGGGCGGAGCCACATTCAACTGTTTCAATGTCTTTTTCACGTTGCCGCTGGCCTTGCCTGCGTTAACGAAATCACTTTCCACAACAGTGTATTCCAAGTGCATAAAAGTAAATTTTGGATAGAGTAGAGAATATGTTTCAGTTTCCGTCGCTGTCAGAACATGGGCTTCAGCCCTGCGGCGAATAGCAGACCGCATGTCTTGAAAAGGCTATATTTACAGCCCATCAGCACCATGCCGTTTTCCTTGGCCTCCTCTATCATGTCACCAGTGATTTTTTTGCCACGCACGATGATGATGTAGTTGATGCCCGCCATGTCGCAAGTGCGAATGGTCTGCATGTTGCACAGCCCAGAAATCAGTAACGGCGTGTCCTTCAGCGTCAGCACGTCACTCATTAGGTCGGAGGCAAAACATTTCTCAATCTCATCGTCCTGTTTGTCTGCGCCGGCCACCACGTTTGCATCCAGTAGTGTCGCTATTTCCCTTATTGTCATGTTGTTAATATTAATAATACACCTTGTTGCATGAGTTTGAAAAATGCAAAGATACGAATATTTTTCTTTGTGGTAGAAAAAAATGCCTTTTTCGGAAGATTGCTGTATAATAAAAATGTGTTCTTTTCTTCACCGTAATAATTTTTTGTAGGCATGTGAAAATTTACGTGGGCACACTGACGGCATCCCAACCAAAGTATAGTGCAAACACGATATAGGAAGAAAGGGAGGTCGTCAGAGTGTACCACGGAATATTTCATCAGCCCCCCCCAAAAAAAAGTCTTGAATTCTACGGTTCATTGACGAGGATTCCAACATCTCGGAAAGTTTCTGAAAACCAGGGTGAGAGGGAACTGTATAACACACATAAGGAGAGTGTCCGAGATAAACTGATTGAGATTTTAAAAGGTTGATGCCAATAGTATTCAGTTGTATCAATTCTCAAATTACTGAAGATGTATTAATTTCAATGGTTCGGTAAGAAAATATTAACATTTAGGCGGCAGGTGCCGCCATATTGAAGAGTTCATTGACAATTTTGGCATTTATTGACATGTTGGGTCGAAACCCAGACATGACAAAAAATCGTTTCATGAGGTACGTGTTGT
>JAXFQM010000115.1:0-18933 GCA_034178965.1 Bacteroidales bacterium
GTTTCGTAGGGATTGTCATCCACTATCTTTTGATACATTTGGAAGAGGTTGCCATAGCGTTGTTCTACCACGCTCTTGCCCAGTCGTTGAATGGCATCGGCAAAATCCAAATAGACAGCCAGTCCCGTGGGGCCTACTCCAAAGCCAGCATCGCAGCGTTCTTTGGCGGCGCGTGAAGCAATGTCGCGAGGCACCAAGTTGCCAAAGGCGAGGTAGCGGCGTTCCAAATAATAGTCGCGGTCCTCTTCCTTTATTTCCGTAGGCTTAAGTTTGCCGGCACGAATGGCTTCCGCGTCCTCTTTCTTTTTGGGCACCCAAATGCGCCCGTCGTTGCGCAGGCTTTCGCTCATGAGGGTGAGTTTGCTTTGATAGTCGCCGTGCACGGGAATGCAGGTGGGGTGTATTTGCACATAGCAAGGGTTGGCGAAAGCGGCTCCTTTTTGGTGGCACACCCAAGCGGCGCTGCCGTTGCTGTTCATCGCGTTTGTGGAGAGGTAATAGACATTGCCATAGCCGCCCGTGGCCAGCACAACACAGTGCGCCGCCCAGCGTTCCACTTTACCCGACACCAAGTCGCGCGTGATGATTCCACGTGCGCGGCCGTCCACTACAACCAATTCCAACATTTCGTGGCGTTGGTGCATTTTTACGTTTCCGCGCTGTATCTCGCGGCTCAACGCGCCATAGGCTCCCAAAAGGAGTTGCTGCCCCGTCTGTCCACGTGCGTAGAAGGTGCGGCTCACTTGTGCGCCGCCAAAGGAGCGGTTTGCAAGCAGGCCGCCATATTCGCGTGCGAAAGGTACGCCTTGTGCTACGCATTGGTCTATGATGTCTCCGCTAACCTCCGCAAGACGATAGACGTTGGCTTCGCGAGCGCGATAGTCGCCACCCTTGATGGTGTCGTAAAACAAACGACCCACGCTGTCGCCATCGTTTTGGTAATTTTTTGCGGCGTTGATGCCGCCTTGCGCGGCGATGGAGTGGGCGCGACGTGGCGAGTCCTGGATACAGAAGATGTCCACATTGAACCCCAGTTCGCCCAAGGAAGCTGCTGCGGAGGCACCAGCCAAGCCAGTGCCCACCACAATGACATTCAATTTGCGCTTGTTGGCGGGATTAACCAGTTTTTGTGTAGCTTTATATTGTGTCCACTTTTCCTCCAGCGGACCTTCTGGTATTTTCGAGTTTAGCATATCTAAAAAAACTTTTATTTGCGTTTATGTGCTTTAGGTGGCGTGGCCCTTTAGGCTTTACAAGAATAGTATGACACAGATGGGCACGATTGTGAATCCCAGGCAAATGCCCCAGGCGTAGAGGATGCTGAACACTTTGATGATGGGGTACCATTTGTAGTTCTCAAGCCCCCATGTTTGGAATACGCTTTCAAAAGCATGGCGCAAGTGTATCCACAGAATGACGAAACACAGCAGGTAGAGGAGCGTGTAGATGGGATTTTTGAAAAGATCTCGCGCCATGTAGTAAAAGTCGGGTTCCACCTCGGCTTGCAGTGCATCTTCCAACATCGCCTTGTCTTCTTTGTCTATATGGTGAATCCACTTTCCGTCCTTGGAGAGCATGTCATTCTCCATCGCTTTGTTGAGGAAAGCCACCACGGGAACCGCCTTTTTCAGGTTACCTATGCTTTCTCGCATCTTGTCGGAGTCGGCTTGCGGCAATTGGCTGGCATAGGTTTCCATTTGCTGCATGTATTGCTCCACAAAGTCCTCGGGAGCCATGCCATACTGCTGGCTTGTTTGCTGCAAGACGGCTACGTCTTGCGTTTGCACGTCTTCCGTTTTCACCATGTAGGTCCCCTTAACGATGTTCATCTTCACAAAATAGAAGTTGCAGAAGTGTAGCACCAGGAAAGCGAGGATGAGGATGCCGGTGAGGATAGTGAGTTTGCTGCCGGTGCTGGTTTTGGTACGGCTGCGTTGGTGGTAGCGCACATTGCCGCGCGCCTTGCGGTTTTGGAACCATAGTATGATGGTCAGAACGATGTGGAGTAGCAAGCATCCCAGCAGGACTATTTCGAAAGCCTTAACGAAAATGTTCGTTCCCATAAAATGGCAAAAGGCGCTGTACCATTCTCCGCCATCGTTGCGCAGAATGAGCAGGTTTGCGCTCATGTGAAATAGCAGGAACAGTAGGAGAAAGGCTCCCAAAAAACCCACCACCAGTTTTTTGGTGATGGAACTAATTTTTATTAGCTTATTGTTTTCTTCCATTTTGAATATGTTAGTAGTTATTATTTTCACGAGGGAAACGTGCTATGGCCTGCCGTTGCTTTTTTTACGCTTTCCGTTGGCTGCTTCGCGGTTGCGGCCTCCATCGGCGTTCAATCCTCTTTTTTGGTAGCGTTCCGTTTTTTTCTTGTTTTTTTCCGACTCTATCTCGTCGCGGCTCATTCCGTTGTGTTTTGCGCGGTATTCTGCATCGTCCCGCATCTCCTTGTTCATACGAGCCATGCTTTCTGCGTTGCAGAAGAGGGTTTGGCCGTTTGCGGTTATGTTATATCCTCCTTTTGCCTTGGCTATTTTGGTCACGTTCCAGTTACGCTTGCCAAAGCGTTCCGTGAGGAATTCGGATATATCGGCAGGGATTATGCTTTGTGGTACGTAGGTCTTGGGCATGCTCACTACGCGCCACGACCCGTCTCGGTTGAAAACGACTTGGTTGTCGTTGGTGAGGCGCACTTCGTAGGAAACCCTGAAACTGTCCACAATCTGCGTGATTTGCCTGGCGGATAAATCGGCCAAGTGGGTCTTTAGGAATATCTGTGCCGTTTGGGGCAACTGGTTGTAACTTAAATTGTGGCGCTCTTGGGCAAAAACTCCCGTGACGGCCAAAAGCGAACAGAACAAGAGTGGGAATATTTTTTTCATTTTCTTGTTGGTTTTTCTATTTGTTGAATTTCAGCAGTTCACCACGAACATTGTCGTTCACTTGGCCATTGTTGAAAACGATGTATCCGTTGACGAACGTGGTTTTCACGCGGCTGTGGAACCTCATGCCCTCAAGTGGTGACCAACCGCATTTGTAGAGCAGGCTTTTGGGTGTTACCTCCCAGCCTTCTTCCACGGGTTCCACGAGGGTAGCATCGGCGTGGTAGCCACTTCGCACGTATCCGCGCCTGTCTATGCCGAAAAGGCGCGCTGGGTTGTGGCACATTTTGGCCACGAGGATGGGCAGCCATGTCTTAATGAGTTCCTCTTTTTCGCTGGGGGTGGTGCAACTGTTGAAGAAACTCTCCGTCATCATAGGCAGGGTGTGTTGGATGGAAGGAATGCCGCTTGGGGCTTGGAAATAGGGGCGCAACTTTGCCTCTATAGGATGCGGGGCATGGTCGCTGCCAATGGTGTCGAGCAAGCCATCATAGAGGCCCGCCCACAACCCCATGCGATCGTCGTTGCTTTTTATGGCGGGGTTGCATTTAATTTTATTGCCATGTTCGGCATAGTCGCGGTCGTCAAACCACAAGTGGTTGGGGGTGACTTCGGCGGTAATGTTTTTCTCTTCAAGGTCTTGGTTGGAGAGCAGGTTGAGTTCCGTGGCCGAGCTGACGTGTGCCAAGTGTAGGTGTGTGCCGTATTGGCGCGCTTTTTTCACGGCTTGGTAGCTGCAGACGTAACAGGCTTCCACGTTGCGTATCTGCGGGTGCAGCGCAGCGCTTTCCTTTCCGGTTCCCTCGAAGTCGGCCTTAAAGGTCCGGAGGTTCATCTGCACCATGCCCTCGTCCTCGCAATGAGCCACAATGAGTTTTTGACTTTCCTTAAAGAGCAGGTCAAGGCTGTTGGCATCGTCCACAAGCATGTTGCCGGTGGATGAGCCCAAAAACAATTTGATGGCCGCAAAGCGCGTGGGGTCCGTGGATAGCAACTGGGCTATGTTAGCGTTTGTGGCGCCCAGCATGAAGGCGTAATTCACGCGACTTTTTTCCGCGCCCATCTCTTCCTTGCGTTCCAGGGAAAGGATGTCTGTGGTGGGCGGCGTGGTGTTGGGCATGTCTATCACGCTGGTCACACCGCCTGCCGCCGCCGCGCGGCTCTCGGTGGCGAAGTCGCCAGCAGGGTTGCTGCCGTCGCCGCCATCGCGGAAGTGCACATGTGTGTCTATCACACCAGGCAGCAAGTAGCAACCCGTTGCGTCTATTGTTTCGGCGTCGGGCGCGGGACTGTCGGTGAAGACCCCCTTGGTGATGTAGACGGGTTGTCTTTGTATGAGGCCTTCGTTGACTACAAGCGCGTTGAGAATTTGATAGTTCATGATTTTCTTGCTTCCCTGTGCATGTCGCAGGGGTACAATGATTAGAATTTGTTTTTTTCCGCCCAACGAATGCCTGCTGTTTGTGCTTCGGCCGAGGTGGTGTAGATGTTCGTCACCACATAGCGTCCGGTGTGGTCTATGCAACCCCATTTGCCGTCCATTTTAGCGGGGGCGGCTCGGTTGTTCCACGTCTTGATGAACAATTTGGCGTCCTCAAAAGTGGGTTGTATCACCCATTGTCCCTTGAAGTTTACGTATCCCCAAGCGTTGGTTTCCGGATTTTGCACAGGCCACAGCCAATGTCCCAGTTCTTGGTCGTTGTCCCATTCGTATCCTGCTTTCCATGCGTCGCCGCTAAGTGTGAATACATTTTTCGAGAGCAGTTCTCCGTTGTCCGCTATGCTGGCCCATTTACCGTTAAGTTTTGCGGTGGCAAACCGGCCCGTGTCGTTGGCAAAGTGGCTGGCACCTTCGTACATGGGTTCAATGACCCATTCTCCCGAGGGGTCCACCCAGCCCCAACGGTCGGTTTGTGGGTCGGTCACGGGCAGACGCCAACCCGTCAGTGGGCGTTGATGTTCTATTTGGTTCAAGGCATAGTGGGCATCGGCCTTTGTGAAGAAGATGAAGTGCGACGCTACGTTGCCTTGGCGGTCGATAGTGCCCCACCGACCGTTCTTTTTCATTTGGCAATAGAAATAGTTGTGGTCTGGGCCGAAATAATCGTGGTCTTCATACTCGGGTCCTATCACCCAGCGGCCAAGATAGTTCACGTGGCCCCATAGGCCAGTCTCCTTGTCCTGGGTGGGGTAGAGCCATGTGTCGTAGTTTGTGCCGGCAATCCATTGCTTTCCAGCCATGTCGGCATGTTGTTGTTCCATAAAGATGGGTTGTATTATCATCACTCCTTTGCCGTCGATGCATCCCCACCGTCCGCCAGTCTTCACAGTGGCGAAACTCATGGGGTCTTTACCCACATATTGGCGCGCGTCCTCATACACGGGGGCATACTTCCAGTCCCCATAATAGTTAACAAACCCCCATAGGCCAGTGGCCGGGTTCACTGTGGCATAGAGCCATTTGCCGGGCTCGTCGCCTTTCTCCCATTCTCGTCCGGCGGCCTCTGCCTCCTCATGCGTGGCGAAAATATTGCGTACCACCATCTGTCCGCGGTCGTCGCAGCAACCCCAGTGGCGGTCGAGCTTCACCACGGCAAAACGCTTGAAACGCCCTTGGAAAGGGTGGGCATCACCAAACTGCGGGGCAATCTGCCAGCCACCATCGCTATTCTTGTAGCCGTAAAGTTTGTTGTTGGGGTCCTGGACTAATTTCTGCGCGAAAACGTCCGTTGCCAGTAACGTAAAAAATAACAAGAGTATTGAGTATCTTTTCATAACACAAAATACGTTCAAAAAATATCTGTTGCAAAGTTACGAAAAAAAAACGATATGCAAGTAATTTCTTTGCCTTTATTTTGTTTTTGCATGCAATGGGAAGAAAAAACGACGAAGATGCACGACACTTATTGCCACGTGGGGCACAAGAGGTGTCTAATGCCAATAGGGGCTTTGCCTTAGGTGGTGAAATTTACTGTGTAAATTGGCTTACGCAAAAGCCAAAGTCGATAGGTAGCATGCTTCGTGGGTGTATTGGCCATCTCTATTGTGGAATGAAAAAGCATGTCTGCTGATGGCAGCTGACGTGCTTGTAGGATAATCTTAGGCGTCTTGCAGTGGCATCGTGGATTTTGCAGCGCGACAATGTCTGCGTCATTTGCTAAAGTGTGGTGGGAAAAATGGCTTTGTTGCACGCCGACAGTTTAAGGGGACGAGATGGACGCGTGCGGGGCAGGGGAGGCTTGCGGGTACGTTTTCGGCACTCATCTCCCACCGAGGTGGGAGATGAGTGCTACCACGGTGCTGCCATGGTGCTGCCATGATGCTTGCGAGGGGAGCGTCCCAGGCACCCACAATTGATTGGAGCCACATGCAGACTCACGCCACTTTGGCGAAAACCGCTTTTTTCAGTTGTATGGCTTGGAGGATGCCGCGCAGAGAGAGATAGGTTAGGAAGGCCACCCAAAGAATGTTGTTCCAAACGCGTTGGTCGGCAGGCGAGGAGAGAAGTACAGCCTTCAAGCCGAAATAGACCCCAACGAATGCCGCCGTGGCGGCGAACATGACATTGCGCATTTCTCGGCTTGCGGTGGCTCCCACAAAGATGCCATCGAACAGGAACGCGGCAAAGCCGCAGATGGGGACGACAAGTGTCCAAAACAAATAGTTTTGCGTGCCGGAGATAACTTCGGCGTCGTTGCTGAAAAGGAGCAGGAAGGGTTCGCCCCAAAGGGCGTAGAGGCCAGTGAAGAGCAAGGTGACAGCCAGCCCCCACAGCAGGAGAAGGCGGATGCAAGAACGAAGGTTGTGGCTGTCGCGCGCCCCGACGTAGCGTCCAGTTAGGCTTTCCCCTGCATAGGCGAAGCCGTCCATGAAATAGCTGAAGAGGGTGAAGAACTGTAGCAGCAATGCGTTGATGGCCAAAACTTGGTCGCTGATGCGCCCGCTGGCGGCGGTGATGAATGTGAAAACGGCAGCGAGACACACGGTGCGAAGAAATATGTCGCCGTTGACTTGGAAAAAACGGCGCATGTCATTCCACTGCAGGCTCTCCTTGACGTTCCAGTGCCGGCCAATGAGTCTGCCGTAATGCTTTTTAGCAAAGAAAATGGCCAAGGCAAGGCCGCTGTATTGCGCCGCCACGGTGCCGAGAGCCACGCCAGCCATGCCCCACTTCAGAACGACCACGAACACCAAACTCGCCGCAATATTCACCAAATTGAGGATGATGGCTATCCACATGGGAAGGTGGCTGTTTTGCATGCCGATGAACCAACCCTTCATACTATAGAGGCCCAAGGTGGCAGGTGCGGCCCATATCCTAATGTAAAAATAGGTGAAGGCTAAGCCCATCACGGTGTCGCTGCCATGGAAAATCATTTTGGAAAATTGCGCCACAGGCCACTGCAGCGCGAGGAGACCCAAAGCTATGGCAAGTGCGAGAAAGGCGGCGCGCACCAAAATGCGCACCGCCTCGCCAAAATCCTTGGCTCCATAGGCTTGGGCGGTGAAGCCGCTGGTGCCCATGCGCAAGAAGCCAAAATTCCAATAGATGAGATTGAATATTCCCGAGCCAATGGCGATGGCGGCGATGTGCGCCGCGCTGAGGTGGCCCACAATGGCCATGTCCACCATGCCCAGCAGGGGAACGGTGATGTTCGTGACGATGTTGGGCAGAGCCAGGCTAAGGATTCGTTTGTTCATTGAGCCTTGCATTCGGCGGCGTTCACAACGGCTCGACTGTCCTTGTTGGAGACGATGGCAACCACATGGCAGCGTGCCAGGTTCCAGTCGCTTTTTAAGCCATTGTAGTCTATTGTGACGGCGCGACGCGTGCCCTGCCGTCCATCGGCGTCCACGTCCATGCCCCACACGTCGGTGATGACATCGCGCAACACATGGTTGTGCACGTAGGCATCGTTCGTGGTGCCGTTAGGCTGCGATTGCTTGGCGATAATGGAATCTTCCATGAGCAGCAAGGTAAGAGTGAGTTTTTCCTCCACATTTTGGAGAAACTCCACTTTTGTGGAGATGTTCAGAGTCCCGCCGCCTGTTTTCTGGGAGTTTACCTCGACAGCTATGGATGGGGAAATGCCCAAAATGGCGTCTATGGCTCCGTCCATGCTGCTTGTGGGGTCTGCGATGTTGGCAGAACCTTCTTTGAGAGAGCGGTTAATCAATGCGGAAGGGTATTGCACGACGCCGAAGTACTTGCTCCAAACGTTGCCGTCTTCGGTGCGGAGGTCGGGATTTCCAGAGAAGGGTCTGGAAAAAGTGCCCGAGTCGTGAATGGCGACGGGAATAAGTTTAGGGCCGTATTTCGACATGGCATCGTGGATTACCGCGTCGGCCGTGGGGCAATTGATACAGCGCACGCCCGTGTATTTCTCCAAAAACACGCGCTGGCTGTGGTCCGATACGGTGCCGCCGTCCGTCCATTCGCCCGTGGCGCCGGCAAAGGTGATGTAATTTCCGTTGTCATCAGCTTCTATCTTGTCGCAACTACTAAACGCGAATAATGCAGCCAGCGACAGTATGTTGAAAATGGATATGATGCGTTTCATGGTATTTCGTTGTGATTAGAATGACGTGGTAAGAGAGAACGTAAGGCCGTTGCTTGCCGGCACTTGCCGGCATACGCCGCCAATGCAGATGATGCCCTCTCGCTGCTTGCCGTAGCCCAGTTGCAGACGGGTGCTTTGTCGGGTGTAGCCCACGGATACATTGTAGTAGTTGCCCACGCCGTCGTTATAGGCATATTGGTCGCTGACACTGACGAAGAATGCGCTGGTGAAGTTGTATTCCGCAAGGCCCATAATCCAGTCGCCTGCGCGCTTGTCGTCCACTTCAGGAGAATACTTACTGTCGCTGCCCATCCATTCGGCTTCGAGGCGCAGCACGTTCTTTTGGTTGAACTTGTGGGTCCAGTCGGCCACAATCACGTGGTTGTGGTGCAATTCTCCGGCATGACCCTCCACGATGGGGTTGAACACCACGTAGCCGTAGGTGAGGGATAACTTGTTATTTTTGTCTATTTTCCTTTGGATTTCAATGTTCAAGTCGCGGTAGTACAATTCACCGTTGCCAATGAAAGCGCTGCTGTATCCCTCGGTGCCCTTGCCACCGAGGTGGGTGGTATCGAGTCCGGAAATGACGCTGTAGTTGAGGTGCAACGTAGTTCCGTATTCGCCTCCAAGCCACGTTCCTTTTTTGATGTTATACATGACATCGCCTTGCAGACCCAACTCTCCCGTGGCCTGCGTGGCGTAGGGATACATGCTAAGGAAAGAATAGGTGTGTTGTTTGGTGATGGAGGGGATGTAGTTGATATAAAGCATCTCGCCCGACTGGCTGCGCACGCTCTTAAACGCCATGTTGTCCACACGCTTGGCCTGCACGTTGGCGCTGAAGCCCTTCTGCGAATAGGTGGCGTTGAGGAAGAGGGCTTTGCCAGGCTTGTAGATATATCCGTTCATGACGTTGGGGTCCTGTCCTTTGCGGGCATATTCGGCTTGCAGGTTCCAGCCGCCGCGGCTGAGTTCCATGCGCAGCGCTCCCGCCCCCACGTTGAGGGGGAGGTTCAGTTTGTAGCCCTCCATGTTGTCGCTCATCACGGTCTCATCGTCTTGATAGCGGCTAACGAAGCCACCGCCCAAGGTGAGGTGCGTCTTGCTCTCGCTCCAACTTTTGACGATGTCATTGAGACTCACCTCGCCGTCCACGCCGCGTACGATGCCGTTGCCACGCTCCCAATAATAGCGTTGTTTGCCGATGATGCCCTTGAGTGTGATGCCATTCAGGGGGCGATATTTGATGCCGAAGCCGCGCAGTGCATTGTCAAGGCCCAAATACCGGTCCTCATAGGCGCGAAGAATCATGCCGCTGCCAAATTGTTCGTAGATGTCGCCGGCGGAGAGGGAGAGACGTTCGCCTTGATAACTGACGAAATAATTGGCGATGCCTTGCCCCCTGTATTGTGGGTTGAACCCCAGCATGGGGGGCTGGTAAGCCTCAAAGCGCAGGCCTGCGCTGAACGGGCCATTGGTATAGAGTATGTCGGCACGCGCGTTCATCAGCCATTTTTCGGGGACATCGTCGGCTCCAATCACACTGTCTCGGCGCGATATTTGTCCGTCAATCTGCACGTTGCCGGTAACGTGGCCGCCCAGGACGCCTTGGGCGTGCAGGCTGGCTACGGCAACGGCAAAGAAAAAGAGAAATAGTGTTTTTTTCTTCATAATGGTGCAAAGTGCGTTAAGATAATTATTCGTTAGAGACAGCAGCTTTGTCTTCTTCGATGACCTCGCGCACTTTTTCGATAAGTTCTTCTTCGCTTCCTTCAACGAAAGAAGTATGCTGCCACACTATTTCGCCTTTGCCGTTAAGAAGGAAGGTGTGCGGAACGTTCACCACGCTCATGGCGCGCTTCATGTCTTGGTTCGGGTCCAAATATACCTCGTATTCCCAGCCTTGGGCATTTACCAGCGGAAGCACTTTCGAACTGCTGCGCGAATCGTCGATGCTGATGGCCACTAATTTCACGCCCGTTTCTTCCTGCCAATCTTCATACACGTCTTTGATGGTGTTGAGTTCGCGCATGCAAGGCTTGCACCAGGTGGCCCAAAAACTCACAATGATGGGTTTGCCATCGTTTTGAATGGCGGAGGATGAAACCGTTTCGCCGTTGAGGTTTTTCAGCGATACATTTTCGGGAAGACGGGCGTTTTGCGCCATCACTCCCATAGCCAAGCCCATGAAGGCCATTGCTAAAAGGGTTCTTTTCATGTATTTACTTTGTTTTCGGTTATAAAATATTATTGTCGAGTTAGTATGTTTGTGCATTGTTAGGTTAGTACAGGTTTTCGTTCAAAAATTGCGTCAAGACCTTTAAACCCTCTTTATAATCGCTTTCGGGTATGGTGTCGAGACACAGCAATGCCTGTTTCGCTTCTTTCCCTATGGCTTGCTGCGTAAGGGCAACGGCGTTGGAATGATAGATGATGTCCACCGCTCGGGCTATGTCTTGTTTGCTGTTGTTGCCTTTTTTCAAGATGCGCTGTAGGAAAGCGGCCTCGTCGTCTTTGGCCTCCTTGAGGAAATAGATGAGCGGCAAGGTCATCTTATGTTCCATCAAATCGTTGCCTGTAGGCTTGCCCGTCAAGCCCACAGGTAGGTAGTCCAAGAGGTCGTCGCGCATTTGGAAGGCGAGACCGAAGTGCCTGCCATATTCGCGCAGCGCAGCCCGATAGGGCGTTCCCAACGCGCCTAATTCGCAACTGGCGGCCAAGAGCGATGCTGTTTTTCGGCCAATGACGTCAAGGTATTGCTCTATGGTGGTGTCTGGGATTCCGCTACTGCTTTGCTGTAGCAGTTCGCCGATGCTCATTTCCATCACCACATGCTCCACGATACGGTTCACCTCACGGTCGTTGAATTCATCCAGCATCAGCATCACTTTGGCCAAAAAATAATCACCGCATAGCACAGCTATTTTATTGCCATACAAACTGTTTGCCGTGGGCTTACCTCTTCGCATCGCGCTCTCGTCCACCACATCGTCGTGAAGCAAACTGCTGTTGTGCAGCATTTCCAGCGCCACAGCGAGATGCTCCACACCATTGTAGCAGGCTTGCGAGGCACCAAAGCAGAGCAACATGAAGATGGGGCGTAGTTGCTTTCCTTGGTTGGAGGAGAGTTGCGTGCCAATGTTGTGGAGCACTTCCACATCGCTGGCCATGGCTTGTTTGTAGGAGAGACGAAAGCGCCAGAGCGGTTCGGCAATGATGTTTTCTATGTTGGTCAGTTGCATTTGGTTGTAGTTGTTTCCCAGTGTAGGTAGCAAGGGCAATTAGTCGTTATGCGTTGTATTTCAGTTGACTGTATAGCGTTGAGATGCGGTTGCTAAGTTGTTTGCTAACCTTGACGAGGGGCAGGCGCAGTGCATTGTCAATCTTGCCTTCAATTTCCAGGAGTGCCTTTACGCCGCCAGGGTTGCCTTCTTCGAAGATAGCGTGCATAATGGGCAGCATGTCGTAATGCAGCGGCAATGCCTTTTTCAGGTTGCCTTTAAGCGCGAAGTGCACCATGTCGCTCATCTCCTTTGGGAGTGCGTTGGCTACCACGCTGATGACGCCGCTGGCTCCCATAGCCATCATGGGTAGAGTTAGCGCGTCGTCACCGCTAATCACCCGGAATGGGTCGGGCTTGCAACGCAGTATTTCCATTGCTTGAGCCATGTTGCCGCTGGCCTCTTTCACGGCTACGATGTTGGGGCAAGTCTCTGCCAGCTGCAGTGTGGTTTCGGCCAGCATGTTGCAGCCTGTTCTTCCTGGCACGTTGTAAGCAATGACGGGTACGGGCGAACTATTGCCTATGGCGGAGAAGTGCTGCAAAAGGCCGCGTTGTTGTGGCTTGTTGTAGTAGGGGGTCACCGAGAGAATTCCGCTGATGCCATCGAAGTTGGTTTGCTGAATGGCGTCCAACACGGCTTGTGTGTTGTTGCCGCCCAGGCCGAGCACGATGGGCACGCGTCCTGCCACGGTTTCAACGATGATGTCTTGTATGGCGCCTCGTTCGCCCTCACTCATGGTGGCAGCCTCGCTGGTGGTGCCCAGGGCCACGATGTAGTCCACGCCATTTTCCACAACGAAGTTGACAAGCTTCACCAACGTGTGGAAGTCCACGGCGTGCGATTTATTGAAAGGCGTGATGAGTGCCACGCCTGTGCCTTCGAAGAGGTTTTCTTTTTTCATGGTGGGATACAATATTTATTTGTGAATCATGGATAGGTATTTCTTTGTTTCGTTGAGAAAGGTTGCCAGTTCCACTGGTTTTACGCCGTGGAGCATGAAGTCGAATATGCGTTCTGTCTGTGTGTCGTTGCCCGCGTTGTCGTTCACGTAGGTCACTTTGAGGTCAGCCTGCGTGCGAAGGGAAATGTATTTACCAAAAAAGTTGGGTTCTTGCGTAGTATCAATCAATAGGTCGTAGCGTTGCGCCAGGAAGGTGCCAAGCATTTCGGGTTTGGGGATGCCAAAGAAGTTGAAGTCGGTTTTTTCATGGCATATTACCATGCGCGAATGTGTAAAGATATAGTTGATGTTTACTTCTTTAGGTTGATATCCTATCAACCATACGGTGCGATTGCCTTGCTCCAGTTCCTTGGTGAAACGGTATAGTATGTCCCAATTTACCTTGGAACCTACGGTGAAGACGATACCTATCATGCGCATGTCGTCAAGATTGGCAATCTTTTTCGCGCGGGTACTTTCGGAGAGGTTTTTCAGCAGACGGCGCTGGCGGCTTTCTTTCAAAAAATCAAGCATGGCAGACGGTGTATTAGTTCATGGTTCAACAACTAATTCCAATTGGCGATTTAAGCGGAAGGAGCGTCGGTGGTGTGGTGTGATGCCGTATTTTCTAATGGCTTCATAATGGGCCGCTGTGGGATATCCCATATTGTGAGCCCAGCCATAATGGGGGTAGTCTTTCCCCAACTGTATCATCAGGTCGTCGCGGTAGGTTTTGGCGAGGATGCTGGCGGCGGCAATGCTTTGATAGGTTGCATCGCCCTTCACAACGCATACATGGGGGATGTCGCTTTCGTTTCGGAAGCGGTTGCCGTCGATTAGTAACAGTTGTGGTCGTGTACCCAACTGCGCCACCGCCAAGTTCATGGCGTGGAATGAGGCATGGAGTATGTTCATGCGATCTATGTCATCATTGTCCACGCAGGCGATGGCGTAAGCCACCGCGTCGCGTATGATGGTATCGCGTAGCGAGCAACGTCGTTTAGGGCTAAGTTGTTTGCTGTCGTTGAGGTCTTCGTTGCAATACCCCTTTGGCAGCATCACCGCCGCTGCCACTACGGGGCCTGCCAGACTGCCGCGCCCTGCTTCGTCACACCCCGCTTCCAAAAGGGCGGGTGTGTGGCAGGCCTTGAGAGGCGACTGAGGGAGGTGATGGTGTGCGGAGGAATTCATGGCGTGCAGTTTATATTATGGAATTTATGGCGCCAAGCAGGACGAGTGCTGCCATGGTGGCTCCCATCATCCAACTGTGGCGTTTCAGGCCTAAGGCATAGGTGGTAGCGGCGAAAGCAAATGGCATCGCTATCAGTTGCGTATTCAGGGGCAGCAGCACGTCGTCCAACAGCATGAAGAGATTGGCCAAAAGGGGCAAGAGCAAGATGGAGCGCTTAATCCGCATGTCGTTAGTGACGCCGCCGTTGTTGGCCAAAAGTTTTGCCAAGGCAATTAGCAGTAGAACTGCCAGCAGTGCATCGTCCACCATGTGCAAGGTCTTTGGCGTGCCGAGAGAGAGGTCCAGACGCGACACGTCGTTGCCCATGAGAAATAGGGCATAATCCAATTGGTTGGTCATGAAATATATGACAAACAGCAAGATGAAAGGTGCCAACAGTCCTAGAAGCAGCACCATCCAATGGCGCCAGCGATAAAGTCGGTATAGGATGAGTACTACAACGAGGGGGATGAATAACGTGATGGAGGGCAGGTAGCACAAGGTGGCCATGGAGGTAAACAGAGCTCCGTTAAACAAGTTGGAAAGAGGTAACGTGCTGTTGTGCGAGTGCATCAACTGTGCCGCGGCCAGCAAGGTGAACAGATTGACCAGCAGTGCAGGGGTCAGCGTTTGCTGTGTGGGGTGAAAACTCATGGCCACCATGTAGAAGAAAAGTGGTAGCAGCGTGTTTTGTGACAGTAGGTGGTGGTTGGAGAGGATGGAACACAACACGATGCCTTCCATTATGGTGAGCAGCAGCGCCAGTGTCGTGCACAGAAAGGGGTGGGGCGAAAGCAGGTTATATATCCATTCGTACAAGGGTGAGAAGCCGTCGTACAACACCGCTTGCGTAGGGGCGGCAAATGCGTGCCACCAAAGCAACGTTGTTGTGGCAAGCAGGATGGCGAGTTTCCCCGCGCCGTTTTGTATGAATGCACGCAACACGTTTTGCTTTGCGGGATTAGTGGATGGCTAATTTTGTCGTTCGTGAGCCCAGTACACCAGTGGTTCTCACTACATAGATACCTTTTGGTAAGGTGGAAATATCAATGCGTGCGCCGTTTGTCACTTGACGCTCCATCACGCGCCGTCCGTCCATGGCGAAGAGGGTCAGCGTTTCGGGGCGTTCGGTGCTGGTGATGGCCACAAAGTATCCTTCGGCTGGGTTGGGATACACTATCAAAGAGGGCAGGTTTTGTTGTGCTCGCTCTATGTCCAACTTGTCGTAGGCTTCAGCCACGGCCGCCAAGGCGTCTATTTTGCCCCATCCCCATAAGTTGCTGTGCGTGTTTGAGGCCACGAGGTCGCCCGTTTGCGCGTCATTGCGAGCCTTGGTGGTTATAATTTCTTTGATTTGGCTTGGGGTGAGGTGAGGGTTGGCTTGCAGCATCAGAGCCACAATGCCTGTCACTGCCGGACAACTCATGCTGGTGCCGTTGAAAGCGGCCCATTTGTAGGGCTTACCCCCTGCGAGGACGGTGTAGACGGGGGTGACGTTGTCGGTGGTGAAACTGCTTATGGAGGAGATGACGTTCACGCCGGGTGCGCTGATGTCGGGTTTTTCATAGTCTCCGTATGCGGGGCCATGGCTGCTGAAGGGTGCCAGAAGACCTACGCTAAGGTTGGAGTCTATCATGCGGTCTGCGCGGTGTGCTGCCACCGTAATGGTGCTGCGTGCGCATCCAGGCTCGCCAATGCCGTAGGCGGAGTTGCCATTTCGATAGCCTTCAAGGCCGTTTCTTACGAAAGCGGTTCCCCAGTTGCCGGCATGGTTTGCCAGGTTGGCTAAGTTCCATATATCCACGCGCGCTCCTGTGTCAGCCGCAATCCACAGGTGCAGTGTGTAGCCGTTCATGCGGTCCACGTTTATCAGCATATGGGGACGGTTGTCGTTAGGGTCGGCGGGGTCTTTCATACAGTCGTAGCCGCAGGTGTCGCCTGTCGGCGTCACGATGAAGTATTGTTCTATGTTTTTTGCCCACATTGCGCCACTGTATATCCAGTCGCTCCAGGTGATTTCGCCTGTAGGTTGTTTCGAGAGTCCGATGCGTGCGTAGAACTGTTTTCCAGGAGTGCTCCATGCGGTGAGTGCCTGGCCCACGGAGGAGCCGCCATAGAAAGCGGGGCATGTTTTTAGCGTGTCGCCGTCTTCGAAGGTGTGCGAGAGGTGGAAGTCGACATCGCCGTTGTTGCCTGCGCTGGTGACGAACACCACACCGCTATCGCTTAAATGGTCTATGGCTTGGCTCAACAGGCTGGTGCCGTCGAGGGTGCTGAAGGTGTACATGCCCCAGCTGCTATTAATCACAATGCGCTTGCCTTCTTCCTTGGCCACGTTTTTCATCCATACGGCCTCGTCCATCCATCCCGTTTCGCCCAGCAGGAAACTACCCATCAGAAAGTGCACGTTTGGTGCTTGGCCAATGTAGTGGCCTTCGCTTCCCGCTCCTCCCACAATGCCGGCCACATGGGTGCCGTGGGTGCCATAGTTGTAGAGGTTTGCGGTATCGCTGCCCGCTTTTTTCAAGTCTTCATAACCCACGATCTCGGTGCCATAGTGAAAGCCAACCGGTGCGGGTCCCGCTTGGCGGAATTGGTCCCATGCGCGTTCTATACGCCTGTTGCCTAATCTGTTGAAATTAATGTGTGTGTAATCGAATCCCCAGTCAGTGATACCAGCCAGCACGCCCGTGCCATCGAATGCTTGCGGCAGTCCTCCTTCTCCGGCTTGCACCAGTTCGGTTCGGGTGTCGAAACGTACGTTGTCCAACGCGGGTGCCACGTTGTGTTCCACGCTGTATGTCACTATGCCGGGCAGTGTCTCCATCAGCGGCAAAGTCGCCAGGGGCATCCTCAATGAGACGATGTCGGCCACGCGACTGCCTTGCCGTATTCCAGCCTGGCGCATGGCTTCGACGTCGTATGCTTGGTTCACCTTGGCCAGCACGCCAATGGTGGGCACTCCGTTTTCTTGGTGTACGGGATAAAGATTCAACAGCCGTTGTGGGATTCGTGAGCCCGACTTTTGCATGGTCACGGCCTCCACGAGGGCAAGGCTTTCCATGTTGCCCCTGCGGGTGGGTTGTGAGGGTTCTTGCTGCGCAAAGGCACAGATGCCCATCGACAAAACTAACAGTAATACAATTTTTTTCATTGATGTGATGAGGTATATACCAATCTGCAAAGGTACGAAAAAAAAATGATGTGCAAGAAAAAAACATCCATGCGCGCGGATGGATGTTCTTCTTTTTTGTGGCTGCAAAAGGCTTGCCGTGTTCGTGGTCATATCAAGGCGATTCTCCCGCTTTGCCGCCCATTCCCCAAGGCTATGTTTTGCCACTCATTTCGCCAACGCGCGAGCCAGCATCTCCACGGCGTCCACATTGCGTGGGGTTTGCAGGTCGAGGAGGCCGTTTTTCACGGTGATGACGTGTCCGTTTTTCACGGCACGCAGTCGGCGATAGGGTGCCTGCGTGCAGAAGGCGGCACTATCTTCGGAGCGGATGACGATATAGTCTGGGTTGTTCTTGAAGAGAGCTTCCAAACTGTAGCTCCAGCCCGTTACGTCTTGGGCAATGTTGCGGCCGCCAGCCAGACGAATAATGTCGTTGATGAATGTGTTACCTCCGGCAGTGAAGTTGCCACCTTTTCCGAATCCCACCACGTAGTATACTGATGGCCGCTTGTCGTAGGGCAAGGAGGTGTCCACCTTGTTGCTCACTTTGGCAAGGCGTGCCTTTAGCACTTGGTTGAGAGAATCGGCGCGTTGCGATACTCCTACAAGGCGGCCCACTTTTTTAATGTTGCTATAGAGGCTGTCGAAGCGTTGTTGCTCTATGACACATACCAAGGGGCTGCCCAACTCGTTCATCTTGACCACGCTTTGCCGTGGTACCATGCTACCGCTGATGACCAAGTCGGGCTTCAGTGAGAGAATTTTCTCTATGTTCAGGTTGCTAATGCCACCTATGCTTTCTATTTTCTTCACCTCGGCTGGATAGGTGCAGAAATCGGTGCGCCCCACCAGGAGGTCCTGCGCTCCCAACGCGAAGATTATCTCTGTGACTCCCGGTGAGACCGATACAATGCGTGTGGGGTGCGTTGGCACCGTGGCCACGGTGCCATAGTCGTCGGTGTATGTGTAGGTGGTGTCTTTTTGTGCCGTTTTGTCGTTGTGGTGGCCCGTGCAGCTTATCAGCAACATGAGGGCGAGAAACATAAGGATGTTTTTTTTCATTCAACAAATGGTTTTTGTGGCTTTGCCTTGTTTTTTGTGTAAAAAATAAAAGAAAAGCGGCGGGGTTGTCGTCCCGCCGCGTCGTAAAAGTTGAGTGTCCTTTTACAGCAGCGTAGCCATTTTGGCAGTCAAGTCGCCCACGCGGGTGCTGTAACCCTTTTCGTTGTCGTACCAGCTAATCACCTTTACGAAGTTGCCGTCCATCACCATGGTGAGGGGTGCGTCGAAGATGCTGCTGTGGGTGTTGTCGATGATGTCGTGTGACACGATAGGGTCTTCGCTGTAGGCCAATATGCCCTTCATGGGGCCTTCCGCCGCTTTTTTCATGGCGGCGTTTATTTCCTCCTTGGTCACGGCGCAGTTCAGTTCGGCGGTGAGGTCCACCACCGAGCCGTCTGGCGTGGGTACGCGCATGGCGAAGCCGTCCAGTTTGCCTTGCAACTCGGGTATCACCAGGCCTACGGCCTTGGCGGCGCCGCTGCTGGTGGGTATGATGCTCACTGCGGCGGCGCGGGCGCGGCGCAGGTCGCTATGGGGTTGGTCAAGAATCTTCTGGTCGTTGGTGTAACTGTGCACAGTGTTCATGAATCCGCGTTTGATGCCGAAAGTGTCGTTCAGCACCTTGGCCATGGGGGCCAGGCAGTTGGTGGTGCAACTGGCATTGGACACGAGCTGCACGTCCTTCGTCAGCTTGTCATCGTTCACGCCCAGCACCACGGTGGCGTCCACATCGTCGGCCTTGCTGGCGGGCACTGTCAGTATCACCTTCTTGGCACCAGCGTTGATGTGTTT
>JAXFQM010000162.1:0-11656 GCA_034178965.1 Bacteroidales bacterium
AATTCACCCTACAAGGCCACCAACTGCGCCGGCTTTTGGAAACGCTGGCATATCTCGCTTTCCAATTGGCTTAAAGACTATCTTTACATTCCAATCGGTGGCAACCGCAACGCCACGGCCGCATCATGGCTCATCCTCTTCGGCCTGATGACAGCCGTGGCACTCATGGCCAAAACGGCATGGGTAACGCTACTCGTCACCAGTTTAATAGGTCTGATGCTGGCGCTTTATCTGCTCTTTCCGAAACACCGAAAAGAATACGTGCGGAATGTAAACAACATGGACACCATGTTGCTGGGTGGACTGTGGCACGGCGCCAGTTTCAACTTCATCACTTGGGGCGGGCTGAACGGACTGGGCATCCTCACCTACAAATATTGGAAGAAACTTGGACCTTGGGCGCGCTCGGCCGCAGCCGCCCTGCTTTTCGCATGCACGGCGTTGTGCACCCACCTTTGGCCATCCCCAGCTTTGAACATGTTCGCCGTAGCATTTGCCCTCTTTTTCGCCGGCACAGCCCTGCGCTATCTCATATATGCGTTGCGCAGAGGCAAGGCGGTGACATGGCTGGACACGGCTTGGAATGTGCTGGTGACGTTTACATTCATTTCGTTCACCCGCCTTTTTTTCCGCAGCGGCAGCAACCTGCACCCCTCCGAAGCCAACGAAGCGGCTTGGCGCACTGCCAAACAAATGATAAACCAAATAGGCAGCACCTGGCACGGCGAACAAATCCTGCCCATCGTGGAAAACTACAGTCCCGTCTTCATTCTGTTCACAATAGGCATGATTGTGCATTGGCTTCCCGAGAGACTGAAACGTCGCTACCGACTGTGGTTCGCGAATATGCCGCTGTGGCTTATGCTACTGGCAGCCGTGGCCACTGTATTTGTCATACAACAATTCGCCGCTGCCGACTTGCAGCCTTTTATCTACTTTCAGTTCTGACATGCAGGTGTATGAGGGGGACGGACTATTCTCTACTGACCACCCATCTACATACTCCTTTCTACAAAGTTCCAAACTCTCCTCGCTGGGGCGACACCGCACTATGACTTGCGGAAAGCCCTCTTTGGCAGCCAGTCTCAGCCGACGGCTCTACGGACGAACTTTTTTTTCTTCCATGTGTATTTTTTTTCGTATTTTTGCAAACCGAAAATCTTGGAAAGAAAAAATATAACTGCTTATGAATAGCGATACTGCATCTAAAATATACGAATGGGCCTCCTATGTTCTCGTGCTCGGAGCCACCGTCCTGTTTTTTGCAATGAAAGGCAACCCCCTGCGTTTCAACCTCACCCTCATTGCTTTGGTGGCAGCAGAGTATATGCGGGTGCTTATGTACCGCAGCCGAAGCCGCGCCGCGGAAGGTGAAAACGAAGAACTTAAGCGAGACCTGCGTCGCCTGACCGCCTTGCTGGCAGAAGAAAAGGAAAAGAAGAAATAAATCTCATATCAAAACTAATACCTAAACGTAATTTATGGCAACTACTGCTGATATCCAAAACGGCCTTTGCATCAATTTCAACAACGACATTTACACCATCGTAGAGTTCCTTCATGTGAAGCCTGGAAAGGGCTCCGCATTCGTACGCACCAAAATGCGCAACGTGAAGACTGGACGCGTCCTGGAAAACACCTTCCCAAGCGGTGCCAAGATAGATATTGTGAACGTAGAGCGCCGCCCGTACACTTTCCTCTACCGAGAAGGCGACATGTACTATTTCATGCACCAAGAAACCTTTGAACAAATCGCCATCGAGGAGCGCATCATCAACGCACCCCAGTTCCTAAAGGAAGGTCAGTATGTGGAAATCCAAGTAGAGGCCGACAACGAGGTGCCCCTCACATGCGAGTTGCCACCTTTCATCGATACAGTGGTGACCTACACCGAGCCTGGCTTCAAGGGCAACACCGCCACCAATGCCATGAAGGACGCCACAGTGGAACCTGGCGTGAAAGTGCGCGTGCCGCTGTTCATCACCACCGGAGAAAAAATTCGCATTGATACCCGCACCTGCGAATACTCCGAGCGCATTAAGGACTGACCGCGCTGCCCGCCCGTTAGCCGTTCGCAGTTACGGAAAAGGAATCGCGCGCCCGAAAGGCGCACCATAACCTTGTTGAACAAAAACATGAAACGCCTGTCACACCTACTTGCCATTTGCGCGTTGTCGCTTGCCACAGGTTTCTTTTTGGGCTGCAAGAACGGGCAGCCCGAACCCACGGCCGAATCCACAACCAACTATGCGTCTGCCCAAACGCCAGCCTTTTCTGCAGACTCGGCCTACCAGTTTGTGGCACGCCAAGTGGCCTTTGGCTACCGCGCTCCTGGCTTGAAGGGGCATGACGCATGCGCCGCCTATCTGTTCGACGCCATGCGCCGCTTCTGTGACACGGTGGTACTCCAGCACTTCAACGCCACTCTTTGGGACGGCAGTCGAGCCAAAGGCACCAACATCATAGCCTCCATAAACCCACAAAGCGAAAAACGCATCCTTCTGTGCGCCCATTGGGATTCCCGCCTTTGGGCGGACCACGACCCCGACGAAGCCAACCATCGCACTCCCCTTCTTGGTGCCAACGACGGTGCCAGCGGGGTGGGTATACTGATGGAGATGGCACGCGTTATGAAACAGATGCCACCCTCGGCCGGCATTGACTTTATCTTTTTCGACCTTGAAGACCAAGGCATTCCCGAATGGGCCAAATCCTACGAGGACAACACTTGGTGCTTAGGGTCGCAGTATTGGGCGAAAAATAAGCATCTTCCCTACTATCGCGCCGTTTACGGCATCCTGCTGGACATGGTGGGCACGGACAAGCCACGTTTCACGAAGGAGGAGGTGAGCCGCCGTTATGCCTCGGGCATCACGGACAAGTTGTGGCGCACCGCCTCCGCGCTAGGATACGGCAACGTCTTTGTAGACCAAAATACCGACCCTATCCTCGACGACCACATGTACGTCAACCAAATAGCAGGCATTCCCATGACCGACATCGTGCAGAACAGCCCCGAAAGCAGTTTCTTCCCACATTGGCACACCATTGGGGATAGTCTCGCCGTCATCAACAAGGAAACACTTGCCTTGGTGGCCAACGTGGTGATGAAAACCATCTATGGCGATTACCCTGCCGAATGCCAATAACATCCATCACCATGAGTAGAAACACCCTTGCGTTCATCCCCTTGGCCGCCTTATTCTGCCTGGCCGCGCCCTCTTGTGAAAGAAACGGGCACTGCCACATCCCCGTGGGCGAAACCTCTTTCAGTGTCTTCCCAAACGATGCCTCCTACCACGGCCTCAACGCTGTGGGAGGATATATGTATTTCATCGGCGGGCACCGCGGTGTGGTGGTCATTCGCACCGAGCAAAACGCCTTTGCGGCCTATGAGCGTTCTTGCCCCTTGGACACCAACACGTCGGTACGTGTCTCCGACGCCCTGGGCAGCGCCGTGCTGGAATGTCCAAAATGCGGTTCGCGTTTCAGCGTCTATACCAGCGGAATTCCTTTAGAGGGCAGTGGAACTCCCTGTAGCCTCTACCAATATGGCACCACCTACGACGGAAACACTCTGTTCGTCTACTAAAAGTCTGTCGCACCCGCTTTTTAACATCTTTTTCCCCGTCATTTAAGAAAAAAAACGTAACTTTGCATCCGCTAAAGCAAGGCCCGCTTGCGTTACACACTCCGAAATGCGCTAATTATTAGCACATTATGAACATCTGCATATTTTATAATAAACGTAATAAAGACTATGAAAAAAACATTATCACTCTTGGCAGCCTTACTATTAATAGGCTCCCTCAGCGCACAAAACCTATTGAACGAAGGTTTTGACACCCAAATCCCAGCTGGCTGGAAAATGTATAGCGACGGCAACACCCCCGCCACCAACATGCTGAACGCTGGTTTCACCGCCAACGAGGGCTGGATGTGGTCCAATGAATTTCAAGGCAACCCTGGCGGATGCATTGCTTCCACATCATGGTTTGAACCTGCTGGCACGGCAAGCCGTTGGATCATCACCCCTGCCATCGCCATCCCCGACTCTGGATTCATTTTCAGTGTGGACTGCATGGCACAAGACCCTAGTTACCCTGACGGTTTCAAAATTTTGGTCAGCACCGACGACGACAGCCAAGGCAGTTTCACCGTGGTAATGTCGCAGGCCAGCGCTTCGCCCAGACCCAACTACCAGACCTACACCGTGAGTTTGGACGCCTTTGCGGGTGACACCATCCATGTGGCGCTTGTCAACAATACCGAAGACAAATTCATTCTTTTGGCCGACAATTTCCAAATCTATCGTCCCAACAACGAAGGCGCTTTCTTGCAGGGAGTCTCCACCCCCGCCTACGCCTCCACAAACACACCCATCAACATCAACATCACCGTGAAAGGCGATGGCATTACCCCTATCACCTCCCTTAAGGCCAAATATGTCGTGAACAACGCCGACACCAGCGCCGAAATGGATATCACCGGTCTCAACATCGCCTATGGCGCCACCAGCACTTTCGCCCTGCCCGTTTCCCCTTCTTTCGCAAACGCGGGCAACTATGCTTTCAGCGTTCTCCTGTATGCTCTCAACGGCAACGACAGTCTCGACATTGCGGGCAGCGGCAACTATGCCAGCAACACTTTTGTGTACGACCCCGCCACTGTCACAACCCGCACCTCCATCCTTGAGCAATTTACTGGATCTCAATGCGGATACTGCCCCGGCGGACACGACAGGATAGCCGAGGCCCTGCAAAGCAACAGCGATGTCATTTGGCTGGTACACCATGCTGGCTTCAACCAAGATGCCTTAAGCAACGCCAATAGCACCGCCTTAACGTGGTACTTCAACGACGGCGGAAGAACCTTCGCACCCGCCCTCATGGTTAACCGCACACACCTCTACGCAGAAGCGCCAGGCCCCGTTATCGGCGTAGGTTCCGTGAACGAGATTAAGGACGTTATCAACACAGCTAAAACCGTCCCCTGCTTCGTCAACATTGATGCCAGCGGCGTTTCCTTCGACATGAACACCCGCAAGGTTAGCGGCAACATCACGGGAAACTTCACCGCTCCTGTATATGGACCCAACACACGCATCAACGTGTACATCCTTGAAGACACCCTATACATGGACCAAACCGACTATAGCACCGGCAGTTCACGCGTCATCCGCAATTACATGCACAACAAAACCTGCCGCGGCGCCATCACGGGCGATTGGGGTGAAACCCTTACCCCCGCCAACGACGGCACCTTCAGTTTCGCCGTGGATTACACTCTGCCGCAGAACATCAAATCTTGGCGCACCCGCTTGGTAATCGTCGTTAACAACTACGACGCCAACGACGCCAACAATAGCATGGTACTGAACTCCACGCAAACCGCAAATTTCCCTGGCACCTATGTAGGCATAGATGAAGTGGGATCCAACGTGACCCTCACCGTCTTCCCCAACCCTGCCAACAATTTTGTAAATGTGGAAGCCAACGAGAACATCCGCAGCATCCGCGTGGTGAACACGCTGGGACAGACCGTATACAACGATGGCAACGTGAATGCCGAAACCATCCAGTTGAACACTGCTGACTATGCCAACGGCATCTATATCCTCACAGTGACCACTGACAACGGCACATCCACCAAGCGCATCAGCGTAAGCCGATAAGCGAAACGCTGCACGTCAACGACGCTTTGAAGGCTCTCCCTTTCGGGAGAGCCTTTTTTATTCCGCGAACGGAACGGGGATGCCGCCGAAAGGGCAAACATGTTGTGGCATTCCTTTCATCTCTTCTTTTCTCCTATCCATGCTTCCTCGTCACTTATCGTTGCGTCCACCTCCCTTGAAACACGCCCTACGCCATCGTAATGGGTAGAGAAAAGGGTTCTTCCTTGCGAAGAAGCCGTTCGCACGCGCAATAGAGGCCCAACCGCTGCGGACTAAAAGCAGGTTTGGGAAAGGAGAAAGGCTCCTTTCGCGAACAAACCCAAGGGAAGCAGAGAAAGGCTGTTATCAGTTGAATATTATCCCCAGGGAGGCGCGAAGTTTTTGGGTAAGCCCCTTCGCTGTTTCCTGGTAAGCATGTTCCACAAGGCTGCCCATGAGGGCGGGGGTGACAAGACGACTGCCGTAATGTATTTGGTTCCAGTGCTTCTTATTGAAATGGAACGCGGGCTGTACCACTTCAGGATATCGTTCGCGAAGTTCAAGGGCATATTCTGGTTCGCATTTGAGAGCAACCCTGTCGTCCCCCTCCACGCTAAGCAGTCCAAACATCTTGCCCCCCACTTTGTATGCCACGTCGTTGCTGCCGCAGTTGACAAAAGGCGTGCACTCCTCTACGTGAGGAAGGGCGAGGAAAAGGGCGCGTACCTGTTCAATGTTCATCATCTTTGCCTGTATGTTTGTTCGTTGGGTGTTTTAGGCGCGTTCTCGCATCGAAAGAGTTGGTTTCTAAGTTCGTCCAAACGCCCTATGGGAGCCGTAGCGAAATCCAACGTCTCCGGTTTTGGCAGTCCCAGCAGCGGAAAAAGAGCCCCGAAGGCATCTGCGTCGTATGGGAAAGTACGGAGATATTGCAAGATGCGTAGGCCGTCCACCCTTTCGTGGCAGGCCCGCACAAAGGCTTCCTGGCTTCTGAAGTTGCGTCGCAGCGGCCCCCAAGGGTCATCGGTACCCAACTGCCGACGCAAGAAGGAAGACATTGGGGTCTCCAAATCATGCCCATATAGGGCGGGGAAAAGGTCGTATGTGGCTTTAATTGCCTCATAAGCCTCTTGCGGGAAAAAGGGATGCCGCACCTCCAAAGCGGCAAGCCCCGACGCTACGGCTGGGCCCGTGCCAAAAGGCACGCGCAGGGAGGGGCGGGGGGAGGGATAAACGCATAACCTGGCGGGATGGCACAGCAGACCTGTCTTGACAAACTTCTGCATAAGATAGAAATCCTCGCCACCTTGCAGCGGCGTAATGCCTCCCACCTTCTTATATGCCCAAACCGGAAAAGCCATGGCACTGCCCAAGGCCGTGAAGGCATAGGGGCTGCCGATGCGGCGTAGGCTAAGGCAGTAGTGGCGCATGTAGAGCTCATAGCGCAATATAGTTCGGCAAGTCTCTTCGTCGCCCGGGAGAGGGTGGTAGTAGGGCAAAGCGAATGCGCTGGCAGAGGGATGGAGGTTGCACTCCTCAAGCAGCACCGCAAAATGGGTTGGAGCGAAAACGGTGTCGGCATCGAGAGACACTATGAGTTCGTCATCGCCTACACGGCTTAATATTTCTTGAAAAAGCACCTTGCGAGCCCATCCCACGCCCCCTCTCTTCCCTTGCCACACGCGAGAGAGAAGCACGGGAGGCGCGTCTCCCAACTTTCCACAAGTGGCAAGCATTGACAAGCACTGGCGATTGTCGTCCACCATTTCCTGTGGCGCCCTCTCCGAGTGGTTGACACAAGCATATAACGTGAAATCCTGGCAGCTTTGGCGGCGCAAACATTCCAACAGCACTGGTAGGCTTTCTGCTTCCCGCATCATGGGGATAGCAACGGAGATGTGTCCGTAGCGGTTCAACGTACAACAACAATAGGGCAGCGATACGCGCCGCAACGCAATAGATAGATTCCTGCGGGCTGCCGGAGTTCAAATTCCTTCGTTCCCTTGGGATAGGTAACCAAAAGCCGGCCTTTCATGTCGAAAAGTTCCAACCTGCTTGTGGCTGGAGTCGAAAGAAACGCCTTGCCAACACAAGGGTTGGGATAAACGTCAAGGTGCTCTTTCTCAAGAAGGCTAATGCCTACATCGGCGGTGTCGGGCAGAACACAATGGATGTAGTCCACAAGGGGGTGTTGTAGAGCCGACCAATAAGCAGGCAACTCCTCGACGGATAATTTCTTCTCGTTGCTAATCTCCATGGTCATTTCCAAGATGCCCCGCGTGGCGTTCATATAATCCTGCCTGCCGTTGGGGATGACATACCAATCGCCTCCCGCCAAATATCCTTCGTTGGCAACTTCGTCGAAAGTCATGCTGGAATGCGCCCTCAACGTATCCACAAATCGTGTGCACACGCGCTCCCACCATCGCCATGCGGGATGTTGCCGTTCTCGGCTTGTGAAACTGTCCCACGGATAGTTGAGCACCTCGCTGCCACCGTGCAGATTGGCGGCGAGACGGAAACGATGTCGTCCCACATAATCCATCATGGCCGTATTTTCTTGTTGTAGGTCATCCAAAGGTGCCGTTCCGAATGGGTCTGGATAGTTACGGTTGAGGTCTACACTGTTGGCGTTGTAGCGCGTGGAATATGTCACATTGTCGTTGCCGCCATTGTAGGTTCCGTCTGGGTTGGAGAGGGGGTTGATGAACACCTGTACGCTGTCCAACAGATGGGTGTATTGCGCATTGCGTCCATATCCAGAAAGGAGCGTGTCTATGAGGTGCAGCATGAGTTGGAAACCTGCTATCTCGTCTCCGTGCATGGTGGAGGAATAGAAGAACTGTGGTTTTGCGCTTTCCGGTATGGCATCGCTGGTGAGCCTGACGCACAAGATAAGCCTATTTCTCACACTGTACCCTATCGTGTCAAGTTGGCACAGGTCCGGGTAGTCTCTTGCAAATCCTTGCATCATTTCCACATACGTCTCGTAAGTGGGGTAACGGTTCCATTGGCGCATTTCCTCCACGTTTTGCGCCATTGTAAGCGTCTTGGTCTCCCGTGGTACCTCTGTCAGCGAATAGTCGTAGCCCAAATCTCTCAACGCCTTCAACTCCCGTTCATTGCCATACGCCACATAGACAGAGTCGTGGCGACTATCAATAGACACGGTGCGGCTCAACAGAGACATCTTTCCAAGGTCGGGTTCCGCAAATGTAATGCGTTGCTGCCCATAGGCGACGAGCACGCCGCAGCAGGCAAGCCACAACAAGAACAATTCTTTCATTCCGAATTAATTTTTCTAAACGTAAAGAAGTTGTTTGCCAAAAAATTCCACATCATCACCACTGCTGTAGCCACTACTTTTGCCACCCAAAAGTCCCAGTCGAGGTTTAGGCACGTGCTCGCGAAAGCGGGGCACGGGACTACCGTACGATTGTGCAGCACCAGCACCATTAGTGTATTTATTCCCAAGCCAACCACCGAGACGGCGAAAAACTTCAAATATTCCGCCCCCACCTTCTTGGAGGTGCTTTTCCATGTCCAAATGCGGTTGAAAATGAAATTGGTGGTGGCAGCCACAGTGAACCCCATCGCATTCGACAGCAACTCGGGCACGCCTAAGAGACCTTTGCATACTGCCGTGATGCCGAAATCTATCGCGGTGCCAGAAACGCCCACCACGCAGAATTTAAAAAAACGGCGCCACAGCAACTGGTACTGCACCATTTAGAACTGCTTTTCTTGGTCGCTGTGAATGATGCCCGTCTTGCGGATGCGCACCGTGCGGATAGCGTTTCGAGGCTTGCTGATGCGCGGGCCTACTTTCTTTTTGCGGGGTATTTGCTTCACCTCGCCGCTGCCGTTCACGTCCAACCCATAGACCTTCTCCGTATCCAAATTGCATTGAATGCGCCAATAATGCCCACAACCACCTTCTGTGAGGTAAATATCGTTGGCCAATTTGCCTTTGGCCTTGTCGTCCCAAATAAAGTTCACCCAAACGATGCGGTAGCCGTGCACGTCGGTGAAACCCACGTATTGGCGCTCGTATTGGCGCAAATGTTCGTCAATAACAGGGCACATCCCCTCCTGGTTTTCGTGGAAACGATTCACGTATGCCAATTTTTTCTGTATGAGTTTTTCAGTTTGGGCAATCTCCTCGTCGGTGGGGGTAAAGCGGCCGTCCTGGTTCTCCACCATAACATCCACCTCCCAGTCTTTGTGGAACGCCCAACCGTGGTAATTGCCGCCCGCCACCTCCGCACATTTCCAAACCTCTTCAGGATTGATGCGGTCCTGTGCCGACAACATGGCCGACACCATGGTGAACGCCAACAATATAATGAAATTCCGTTTCATATTCGAATAACTTTTTGGCGATGCAAAAGTACGAAAAAAAACGCTAATGGTTGAAAGTTTTTCAATCTTTTTCCGTCCATTAGAAAAAAAAAACTTATATTTGCAAATTGTAACCAAAAGTAATCCAACCCTTGAAAGCAGTGAGATACAATGGTTAACCGTATCTTTTGGAACACAGGGAGTAGCAATATTAATATCGAATAAACCATGAATAAGTTTGTAACTGTACAACAAGCCGCTGAAAAGATCCATGATGGAATGACCATTATGGTAGGCGGGTTCCTTGGCGTGGGCAACCCTATTGCCCTCATAGATGCCTTGGTGGAGAAAGGGGTGAAAGACCTCACCATCATCTGCAACGACACTGCATACCCTGAGGTTGGTGTGGGCAAACTCATTACCAATCATCAAGTTAAGCGTCTAATTGCCACACATATAGGCACCAATAACAACACCATAGACCAAATGAACAGCAAGGAGTTGGAAGTGGAGTTGTGCCCACAAGGCACCTTGGCAGAACGAATCCGTGCCGCTGGCGCAGGGCTGGGCGGCGTGCTGACACAGACTGGCCTGGGCACCGTGGTGGAAGATGGCAAACAGAAACTGACCATTGACGGCAAGGAATACTTGCTGGAGAAACCTGTGCACGCAGACGTGGCCATCATTGGCGCCAACATCAGCGACGAATTGGGCAACCTGGTCTACAAAGGCACTTCGCAAAACTTCTCGCCCATGATGGCCACCGCTGCCGACACCGTCATTGTAGAACCGCAAGAAATCGTGAAGGCTGGCGCCATTGAGCCAGAAAACGTAAGGACCCCATACATCTTCGTAGACTTCATCATCCAAAAATAACAGGGTGCGCCTTGTTCGCAACTACGCGCCCATCTATGCCTGATGGCGCTGCGCGGGCGAAGGCCTTTCTTTGTTTTGTATCTTATTAATCCTTTTATTATTCATTATGATGGAAAATCCCCAATCCATGCTGCGCCTGCGCATGAGCGCTAAGGACGCGCACTATGGCGGCAATCTTGTGGACGGCGCACACATGCTGCATCTCTTCGGCGACGTGGCCACCGAACTGCTTATCATTCAAGACGGCGACGAAGGCCTATTCTGCGCCTACGATATGGTGGAGTTCAAAGCTCCTGTCTATGCTGGAGACTACATTGAAGCTTACGGCAAAATCAGCTATGTGGGCAACACTAGCCGCAAGATGGAGTTTGAGGCCTATAAGGTCATCAAAACACGCCCCGACATCAGCGACAGCGCTGCCGACGTGCTGGAAGAGAAGATATTGGTTTGCCGTGCCAGCGGCACCTGCGTAACTCCTAAACAGTGCCAACGCAAAAACAATTAAGTTTAGCAACTTTTCGTATCTAGAGCCCCCTCTCCCCTAACGGAGAAAAGGGGCTCTCTTTTTTCCCACGTACGCAACGGCAAAATACTGAATACATGTCAACTAACACAATAAACTTGCGGCACGTTCTCCAAAAACCGCATTGTCGGCTCCTATAGACAACATAGGCACCTGCAGTGCACCCCTCCCGCCATCTGCTTGGCGGCAACGCGCCTGCACGCTGTGGGCACACATCTCCTGCTTATCTCCCACCATGGTGGGAGATAAGCAGGAGATGTGTG
>JAXFQM010000219.1:0-6361 GCA_034178965.1 Bacteroidales bacterium
TATGCCCCTGGCACGCAACAAAACCACGACACGCTGAAGCAAGCAGGCCTGTACGGTTTCAGTTTGCCACGTAAATACAACGGCCTCAACTTCCCCTATGTGGCCTACATCATGACCAGTGACATCATCGCACGTGCCGACGTGGGTTTCGCCACCATTTGGGGGCTGCAAGACTGCGCCGAAACCATCAGTACCTTTGCCACCGAGGACTTGAAAGACCGCTTCATCCCACGCATCTACGACGGCGCCACATGCAGCATGGACCTCACGGAACCTGATGCCGGCAGCGACCTGCAAAGTGTGCGCTTGAAAGCCACTGAAGACCCCGAGCACCACTGCTGGCGTCTGAACGGCGTGAAGCGTTTCATCACCAACGGAGGTGCAGACATACACCTTGTGCTGGCGCGCAGCGAGGCCGGCACCACCGACGGACGAGGCTTGAGTTATTTTGTATATGACCGCTCCGAAGGCGGCATGACCGTAAGACGCATAGAGAACAAAATGGGCATCAAGGGTAGCCCCACCGCCGAACTGGTGTTCAAGGACGCACCTGCCTATCTTATCGGAACGCGACGCATGGGACTCATCAAATATGTGATGACTCTGATGAACGACGCCCGTTTGGGCGTGGGGTCACAAAGCGTTGGGCTGTGCGAAGCCGCCTACCGCGAGGCCGAAACCTATGCCGCCGAACGCGAGCAATTCGGACAAGCCATCGTAAACTTCGCTCCCGTTCGCGACATGCTTACCGCCATGCGGGCACGCACCGACGGCGCACGTACCATCCTCTACGAAACAGCGCGCATGGTGGACCTCTACAAGGCCTATGAAGCCAAGGGAACGATGACACCCGAAGAAAAGAAAGAATACAAGGATTACTTGCGCAATGCAGACCTGCTAACCCCCTTGCTGAAACTTGCCAGCAGCGAATTCAGCAATCGCAATGCGTATGACTGCATCCAAGTGCACGGCGGCAGCGGCTTCATGAAAGAATACACTTGCGAGCGTCTCTATCGCGACGCGCGCATCCTCTCCATCTACGAAGGCACGTCGCAACTGCAGGTTGTTGCCGCCACCAAGGGCATCTCCAACGGTGGCTACCTCAACCTCATAGCCGAATACGACGCACAGCCCCTCGATTCCTCGCTCGACCCACTTCGCCAACTTCTTCGAAAGGCCACGGAAGACTATAAGCAAATCTACGACACGCTCTACCAACACCCCGCAGACGACATGGACTTCCATCGTAACTGCGCTGACCTAATTAGTTACATCATTATGGGCTACCTGCTCCTCCTCGACACCTCGCGCCAACTTGCAGGCGACACCACGATGAGCCGCAGTTTGCTACCCAGCGCCAAATACATGTGTGGATTAGCCTGCGCCGAGGCCGCCAAGAGCCTTGCCATGCAAAGTCTCTACGCCCTGTAGGAGCATAGCCTACACCACAAACAAGCGGAGGCGGGTCTTTGCAAAGACCCGCCTCCGCTCCGTTAAACCCTTTCTGCCACCATCCTCATCGTGGCATACGAATGTTTCAACCGTTCCTGAAACACTTCGGGCGACACCCATTCCCCACGCACAATCCCTTCTTCTTTTTGCGTCACAATGGGATAGGCCGAAGGCACTTCCATGCTGAACCAACTGGTCTGTTTCAAGTGCCAGCCGCCATAAAGGTTATAGATATGATAGGTTTTGGTGAGCAAATCTCCCAAGACAAGGTCGTGCATGCCCGTTTCCTCCATCACTTCGCGCATAGCAGCCTGACACAACGACTCACCTTCCTCCACACCTCCCTTCGCCAAATCCCAGTGTTGATTGCGGAAAATGAGCAGTTTCTTGCCCTGCGGCTCCGTCACCACTCCACCCGCCGCGCGTACAACAATGAAATTATTTATGCAATGTCTCACCACTCTCCGCATGCCTTGCCTGCATACGACACGAAAACTGTTGCCTCTCGTCAGCATAGCAAAGCACGCCGTCAAGTTCTCATCGTCCATGTCTTCGTCCCCCCTTGCGTTCGAGGCATCAATAAAAGTGAGAGCATTGTATTGAAAAGCTATCGTCCACATCTTCATATTCCATATAACGTGAAAAAAAGAAAAAAATTACGCTCAAACACGTGCATCTGAAAAAAAATGCGTATCTTTGCAATATGAAAGACATGAATGAAACCGCCAAGCAAACCGCTAATTTCTTACTGCAAGTCAAGGCGATAAAACTCAATAGCGAGAACCCGTTCACGTGGGCTTCCGGTCGAAAAAGCCCTATCTATTGCGACAACCGCGTCACATTGTCCTACCCCGAGGTTCGCACATTCATCCGTCAGCGCTTTGTGGACATCGTCAAAGAGTGCTACGGCGAAAACATAGACATGATTGCTGGCGTGGCTACTGGCGGCATAGCCCAAGGTGCATTAGTGGCACAAGAACTCGGCAAACCGTTTTGCTATGTGCGCAGCGAGGCCAAGAACCACGGCCTAACCAACCAAATTGAGGGCGAAGTGCATAGCGGACAAACTGTCGTTGTGATTGAAGACCTTGTTTCCACTGGCAAAAGTTCCCTCATCGCCGTCCATGCGCTTCGCGAAAAGGGACTTATTGTGAAAGGCATGGTTGCCATCTTTTCCTACGGCCTGGAAGTAGCACGCAAGAATTTTGAAGAAGCCAATGTGGAGTTGCACACCCTTTCACAATATGACACTCTCATTGAGGTGGCCCGCGAAGAAGACTATGTGCACCCCGAACAGATGGAAACCCTTGCCCAGTGGCGCCACAACCCAGAACAATGGAGTTTGGAGCACGGCGAGGCGACAATCGGGCAATAACTCCATACGACCACACCTTTCCCGCATGAGTTGAAAAAGATTTTGGCATAAACAAGTCCTTTCCCGCGCAAACATGCATTCCTGCAACACAGATTGCCGTTGCCCTGCGTGTTGCATTATTCGTAATGTGTCCTTTCCCGCAGGCAATCCCGCTTGACATCCATAATCAGCATTTTATACAAGAAATGTTGGCGTGTTGGAAGCAAATGCCAAAGCTCACGTAAATCAATAGCATAACATACCCCTGCAACATTATGCAAATAGAAAGCAAAACCGTGCAATGTGCCAAGTCGCCTCAGAAAATCTATGAATTTCTAAGCGACTTCAACAACTTCACCCGGCTCATCCCCACCGACAAAGTCAACGGATGGCAAGTGAACGGTGATACCTGCACTTTCAACGTGGGAGGTTTCATGTCCCTCACCTTGGAGTATGCCGAGCGCACTCCTTTCAGCCGCATCGCCATCGCCCCTGCCCACAACAGCAATAGTCCCATTCCCCTCAAGGCCACCCTAAACCTCAAGGAGAACGGACCAGACAGTACCAACGTGAACATGGTGGTGGACGGAGGTGGCGGCAATCCAATGATCAGCATGATGTTGAAACCCAAACTGCGCGATGCGGCCGACAAACTAATGGACGCTTTACAATATTATTCCATTGGACTATGAGAGGTTTGAAGAACATATTCTTTCTTGCTGCATCACTCATGGCTGCACTGTCCATGTTCGCCCAAGAGAACATAAAAAAGCCTTATAGTGAAACCCTCGACGCCATGCAGCAAATAGACGACGCTGTAGCGTTGGCCGCCAAGACAAACCGCTATGTGCTATGCCAAGTTGGTGGCAACTGGTGCCCCTGGTGCCTTAAATTTGCCCACTTTGTCGACACTAATGCGCAGGTGCACCAATTAATCGACACCAATTTCGTATACATCCACGTGAACTACTCCCGTGGCAACAAAAATCCCGTGGCCATGAAACGCCTTGGCAATCCAGGACGTTTCGGCTATCCCGTCTTTGTCATTCTGAACAAAGAGGGAGAAGTCATTCACATCCAAAATTCTGCATATCTTGAAGAGGGCAATGGCTACAGCGTGAAAGAAGTCTCCGATTGCTTCTTTAACTGGACTCCTTCTATTGTAGAGCAGTGAACTGCTCTCTTTCCACCAAGCATTCTGATATTAAGGGAGCTTGTTGTTTGCTCGAAAAGAACCTCTTGCGTCTAAGAATGGGGCTTCCTCTCCCACCGGATGTCATCTTGTTTTGTTAGAACTCCTCTACCTTCCCAAGCAAACATGGGAAGGTAGAGGGTAATAGTTTTCGCTTTTTGTTGTTGCGTTGGCTCCCTTGTAAAAGGCTACCTCAATGTGTGCAATACAGTAGTAATCGCGCTACACAGCGTCGCAGAAAGTTTGAGAGGCGAGAGAGACGCCGCAAAAAAGCAGAGCAACCTTGAGGACTAATATTTAATTTTCTTCTTCGCCTGCCAACGCCAAAACATCAAGAGAATAAAGCCCGTGAGCATTCCTCCTAAGTGGGCGAAATGTGCCACACCATCACCGCTCATAAAGATGCCGTCGAACAGCTCTATCAAGCCGAATATGATTACGAACCAAATTGCCTTGATAGGGAGAAGGAAATAGAGATATATCCTTTCGTTTGGGAACATCATTCCGAACGCAAGCAGAATGCCGTATACGGCTCCGGAGGCACCCACGGTGGGCGTGCCCACCAAGAGGCATGTTATGCCCGCCCCTATACCACACAGCAAATAGTATAGGATAAACCGAGTTGTGCCCCAATAGTTCTCAAGCACGTATCCAAACATCCATAGCGAGAACATATTGAAGAAGATATGGTCGAAGTTGGCGTGCACAAATTGGTATGTAATCAACTGCCAGGGATAAAAACCTTGTCCTATGGGGTAAAGCACGAGGTATCGGTCGTAAATCGCCATCGGCAACGGGTTGTCCATTTGCCGAAACACTATCATTGAGAGGAAAAACAACGCGTTGATTATCAGCAGGTGTTTCACACCGTTTGGTAACATTTTAAATCCTTGCGGAGAATAGGTGTTCATGGTTTAATTTGACAGATATAATTAAGTATGAATTTGATGCGCTGCGCCAATTATTGGAACTTTTCCCTCAAATCGTCTTCGGTCATTGTTATCAATATTTTTTTTCCGCTTGGGGAGAAAGTTGGCGAACTGCATGCGAATAGTGAGGCTATTAGGTTTTGCATTTCTTGCGTTTGCAACGGCTTGCATTTGTCTGCCGCCATTTGTCGCGCCAATGCCAGGCAAAGGCTTTTGTCGCGGTCGTTGAAACGCTGCATCATGCTGTTCTTGTAGTCCGACACCATGCTTGCAAGAAGTTCCTGCAGTTGTCCGTCGTTCACATCTGCCGGAGTCGCACTCACTACAAATGTGTTCTGCCCCAATGGCTCTATTTCAAAACCCAGCATTTTAAGGTCGGGCATCAACTCCGTTACGATATCGGCATCCGCCGCACTGAAAATGCAATTCACGGGAAACAGCAATTGCTGGGCTCCCGCCATGCCTCCTTTCTTTTGCATGCGTTCCACCAGTTGGTCGTATGTAATGCGTTCCCATGCTCTTTGCTGGTCTATGGCGATAAGTCCACTGGGGAGTGTGGTGATGATATAACGCCCTGCGAACCCCAAAATGCCGTTGTCTGCATGTGTTTCTGTCTCCAGCGTGCTAAGGTTTGCGTCTATCAAGCGCACCTGCTGTGGCTGCGTTGTTTCTTCGGTTTCAAAGAAGGTATTCCACTCATTTTTTGCCTCTTGCTCTTCTTTTTTGCTACAGAACGGGGAAAAGGTCGGGTTCACCGTTACGTGTGGTTCCTTTGGCATAATACCTTTGGGCAGCGGGTGGAACGCAAGTTCTTCTCCTGGGTCGAAGTCTATTTCGCTTGCAAGGCTGAACTGTCCCAGCGCCTTTTTTGTGGCGGCATGCACTATGGCCAAAATGGCATGTTCGTCTATGAAGCGCACTTCCGTTTTGGTGGGGTGTATGTTTACGTCAATTCGGCTCGGTTCCACTTCCAAAGAGAGGAAATAGGAAGGGAAACTGCGTTCGGGGATGAGGTCGTTGTATGCGCTTTCCACCGCGCCACTTATGCCGCTGTGCTTTATGAAGCGTTCGTTGCAGAAAACATACTGTTCTCCTCTGCGCTTGCGCGTAAATTCTGGTCTGCAAACGTAACCACTCACTCTCACCACGTCGCTTGTTTCGTCCACCGGAAAAAGGCGTTCTTTGTACACGTCGCCAAATAGGCTCACGATGCGCTGCGCGAAGTTGCCGGCTTTCAAGTCATAAAGCATCTTGTCGTTACTATAAAAAGCGAAAGCCACCTTATGGTTCACCAATGCCACCCTGCGAAACACCTCCTCTATGTGAGCCATCTCTATCGTATCTTTTTTCAAGAAGTTGCGCCGTGCGGGGATGTTAAAGAATAGGTTTTTTACCACCATGCTCGTTCCTTTGTCGCATTGGCACGGTTGTTGG
>JAXFQM010000220.1:0-8019 GCA_034178965.1 Bacteroidales bacterium
TTGCATACAAAGAGTTCTTTGAAGGTTACGCGACGCGCAGAAGGATAATGCAGTAGATAACTAACTAAATCGTAACCTATTACTATCAAGAGCAATTAACCTACGCTCATTTTCAATAAATTACACTCTTTTCGTAACTTCGCCATGCAAAGATATGAAAAAAAATCGACATGCGAAAAAATAGCATAAATGTCGATTTTTTTTTATGCGGCGTGTTTTCAAGTTAACGATGGTTTATAGGATGCTTTTTTCCGGATGCGTACCCTGCGCCTAAATTCGCGAGGATGTATTGATGCGCCGCACCTTGCCATTCTTCACAGTTGTCGCGAGATTTGCTCCACGAGGTTGTCTGGCGTGGCGGTGTCGGCGTCTACCGTTAGCGTGGCTTTGCGGTAGCATTGTTCGCGCTGCGTCAGTTGCCGCGCGATCAATGCCCGTTGCTCGTCGGTGTCGAGGGCTGCCAGCAGGGGCCGACGTTCTGGGCGGTGGCTTTGCCGCAAACGCCGGAAAGCCTCTTCGGGTGTCATCCTCAAGTAGACGCTGGTGCCGTGGGCCAAAATAAAGTCCATATTGTCGTGATGGCATGGCGTGCCTCCCCCGCAAGCCACCACTGTGTTGTCCCTTAGTGCCGCCTCGTGCAGCAGTTCCGTCTCCAGTTTTCGGAATAGCGGCTCATCGAAGTGCTTGAAGAAAGAGGCAATGGTGGTGCGGTACCTTTCCTCAAAGGCATCGTCGGTGTCCACAAAGTCGTATCCCAGCCTCTGTGCCAGCCGTTTGCCCACGGTGCTTTTGCCACAGAACATGTATCCTATGATGAAGAGTGTCATAACGACTTAATGTTTCACGGTGAATGTTTGCGTTGTTTTGTTGCCAGCCATGTCGCTCACCACAAACCTCACCTCGTTGTTGCCCTTTTTCAGCGCCGTACCAGGCTTCACGGTAAGGGTTCCTTTTGGGCCGTGGAAGGCGGCGGGTGTCCAGTCTCCGTTCACATAGCAGTCATAGGTTTCCAGTCCGCTCAAGTCGTCGGATATCTTCACTTGCAGAGTGGAGTGTGCCTGGCACGGCATGCCGTCCAAAATATTTACGCTTATCATGGAGGGTGGAATGGTGTCTGCGGCGATGCCGAACCCACCGAAGTCGTCGCTGCGAGCCTCGAGCCACAGTCCGTGGCGTGTTGTGGGCAGCGCCGCCAGCCTATTGCCGTTGAAGCGCACCACCACCATGCTCTTGCGCAGGCTGGTGTCACCCTCTTGTGGCAGCATCACCCGCACACGAAACGCCTTGTGGGGTGGCAAAGGGTTGCGCAGAGGCTGGAGGGAATGCAGCGGCGTAACGAGGTTTGTGCAGCGGCTGGTGGCATAGAGCATTAGGTCGTGGTCATAGAGGGTGCCCTCCTCCAAGTCAGCTTCGAAGCCAGCGTATTGCAGCCTGTTTCTCTTAAAATAGCTGACTGCCGTTCCCTTACGTTCAATAGCTCCCGTCGCAGCGCCATCGTCGTCGGTGCCGCCGCGCCAAGGGCCCTTGTCGTTTAGGTAGAACGTGCGCGTGGCCATGTTGCCTTTTTCGTCGTATACCTTGCACAGCAGTTTGTGCCTTTTGCCGTCGCCAAAACGCAGATAACCTCTGTTGCGCTTGGCCACCACGAAGTTGTTTCCGTTGCCTCTCAATACGCGCGACAGCACATAAGCGCGTCCCGAGCGGCGATACTCGGTGTAGTCCATGATGGCGTTAACGGCGCGTGTTTCTTCAAAGAGAAATGTCTGCACTTCGTAGGTGCAGAACAGCGTGTCGTCCACAAATAACTCCATGCGTTCCACGCCGTTTTTTCCGGGCGTGCCTTCTGCAGCGTCTGTGGCGTATATGCCCACGTAGCAGGGCCCCGACACGTCGGCACCCACAGCCCATCCTTTTTTTCCGCACAGGCTTGCCGCCTTGTTCAACCCGTTCACCGTGGAGTGCTCCTGGGCGGGATACACCTTGATGTCGCGTATGATGGGTTTGATGTTGTCATTGTAGGGTATGTCGAAATAAAGTGGGTTGATGGGCTGATCGTTCATCGTCAGCCTAATGTCGAAATGCAGGTGGGGCCCGCCACTGCTGCCGGTGTTGCCGGCATGGGCTATCAGCTGCCCTTTCTTCACGCGTATGGTGTCGTTAGGACATGCGTCGAAAGCATAGCAGCGGCGTGCACGTTGGTATGCGTCCACCCACAACCCTATTTCCCCTGCATAGTCATCCAAGTGCATATACACCGTGCGGTAACCGTTTGGATGGTCAATGTACAGGGCTTTGCCTCCGCCCCAAGGCGAAACCTTGATGCGGCTCACAAACCCGTCGGCAGGAGCATACACGGGTTCGCCGATGTTGAGGCCAATGCGCATATCCAATCCGCTGTGGAAGTGGTTGGGACGCAACTCGGCAAAGGTCGCCGAGAGTTCTGTTTTGCGGTGCAGTGGCGATGAGAAGTAGCCTTTTGGAACGGTACCGCGCATGCCGCGCGCGTTTTGTTGGGCATAGGCAAAGGGCGGCAAGGAGCAACAAAACAGGGCGGAGATAATTATTAAATATCTTGTGTTGAGCATTTTACTATCTAATAGTAAATGAGGTTTCTGTTTGCAAAGGTACGATTTTTTTTGCAAACGGTAGAATTTATTCCAAGACAAAGAGCGGGAGTGGCGTGCCATACAAGACATAGTATTCCATTAAGAAAGCATCAACTACCCATTAACTACCCATTAACTACCCATTAACTACCCATAATGTATCCATAAATTATCGGTACTTGATGGATATTTAATGGTTAAATGATGGGGTATTGCAGTTCTGCTACCCCTTTTCACCCTCATAGAAATATTTAAATGTCAAACAACAAAGGAGTCAAGGATGCCAACAGAAGGCAAAGCCGATAAAAATGCAATCCTGACGCAATACGTGCGCTTTTTTTGCGTTATCATAAAAAGACGACGCATTGCAAGGGCGCATGCTCGTAACGAACGTAGACAATGGTTATGAGGAAAAAAGGCATACTTTTGCTACCCCTGTTGCTGTTGGCCGTGTTGGCGGCGGCGCAAAAAAAGAATGTGTTGTTCATAGGCAACAGTTATACTTCCGCCAATGACCTGCCCAGCCTGGTGAGGCAAGCGGCGCAAAGCGCGGGGCACGACATAGTATACGAAAGCAACACCCCTGGCGGATGCACGTTCTCGCAACATTGCGAGAACCGCTCCATGGACTTGATACGGCAAGGGGGCTGGGATATCGTGGTTCTGCAAGAGCAAAGCCAGTACCCAGCGTTTCCGCAGGAACAGGTGGAAAACGAGGTGTTTCCCTATGCCAAGCGACTGGTGGACAGCATACGCGCGCACACCGCTGCCGTGCCTATGTTTTACATGACATGGGGCAGGCGCGACGGCGACCGCGACAATGCAGCCAACTATCCCGTGTTGGCCACCTATTGGGGCATGGATAGCATGCTCTACGAACGCTACATGCAGATGAAGACCTCCAACCGAGCCGCGGTGTGTCCTGTGGGGCGGGTGTGGCGCTACCTGCGCACGTGCCATCCCCAGGTGGAGCTGTACGCTTCCGACGGCAGCCACCCCTCGCCGGCGGGTTCATACGCCGCGGCCTGTGCCTTTTTCGTGATGTTTTTCGAAGAGCCGGCAAGCCACATCACTTTTTTATCCTCGCTTGACAGCCTTACGGCGACTCTCATACGCAGGGCGACAGACAGCGTGGTTTACGCCAAGATGGAACAATGGAAGATGGGCGGTGGCACCCAGGTGATCTCCGGGGCGGAAGAGCAAGAAGGTACGCTGCGGATTTTCCCCAATCCTGCCACGACCATTCTAATGGTGGAGTGCGACAGCCAAGGAGAGGCGGTGTTGACAGACATGATGGGAAGGACAGTGAGACGGATGACGCTGACACCGGGGCGCACCGTTGTGCAGTTGCACGGCTTGCCCAAGGGAATCTATAACCTGCGCAGCAAGGGAGGCTACTGCCGCGTGGTGAAGCGGTAGAAAGCAGGTGCGGAGAAATAACGGCGAAATGGGATGCTCTCCTTTGGTTGTTGATACTTTTTAGGATGATAGGTAGGTTGTATTGGAATAGATGCAAATTCGCAAATCAGCATTCCAGACACTGTGTCGTGGCGTACCATTTCATTTACATGCTCGAAGGTGAGCATGTACGCTTCTGCGCAGGGCAAACAGTGCTTCAGCTACCCATTCTTGTGGCAACACAAAAATACAATGCACTAATATTAACGTTATTCAAAAAAGGAAAAAATGAAATCCCAAGCACACGAAACGCATGAACGCATGATGCGTCGCGCCATCGCGCTGTCGAAGTACAGCGTGGCAAACGGTGGCGGCCCCTTTGGAGCCGTCGTCGTCAAGGATGGCAAGGTGGTGGGCGAGGCCGCAAACCGTGTCACCCTCGACATCGACCCCACAGCCCACGCTGAGGTGAACGCCATACGGCAAGCGTGCCGCGCCCTTGGCACGCACAACTTGGCTGGATGCGACATCTATTGCTCGTGCGAACCATGCCCCATGTGCCTGGGTGCCATCTATTGGGCGCATATTGGCCACGTGTTCTACGGCAACGCTGCCTCCGACGCGGCACACATTGGCTTCGATGACGACTTTATCTACGACGAGTTGCGCCGTCCTTCCTGCGACCGACACATACCCATGCTGCGCCTTCTGCCAGACGAGGCGAAGGAAGCTTTCCACCTGTGGGAGAACAAGGCCGAGAAGACGGAGTACTAATGGCGAAATGGTACAAGGGCGGCAGCGCGGTGGACACAGCCCGCACCCTTTTCAAAGGGTGTGAAATGTGAAATAAACCCATGCGAATGGTGATTGAAACTTTTTTCTCGTATATCAGAAATTGTTTGTATCTTTGCAAAAGTAATACAAAGAGATATGGAATATGGTTATCTAATGGAAATAAGCATATTATAGCATAAAAATGCCTCTACGGAAAGGCGCACGCCACACCTTGACAGAAATGGCGAGGAAAGTGACAGGCTTTACAACGATGCAAACGCACCAATAAATATCCCAATACATATTAAAGAACATGAACGAAAATAGTTTGAAATTGAACCCCAATCGCCTGGTGGCTTTTTTGGAGAAGCCCGCAAGCGAGTTTACCAAGGCCGACTTGCTGCGCGCCATAGAACATTTTGAAATTGAGATGATCCATTTCAGATACATGGCCCATGACGGCAAGTTGAAGACCCTTAACTTCGTCATCAACAGCCTGGAGCACGCCGATGAGGTGCTGACCAGCGGCGAGCGCGTGGACGGCAGCAGCCTTTTCCCTTTCCTTGAGGCGGGCAGCAGCGATTTGTATGTCATTCCGCGCTTTAGAACGGCATTCATTGACCCCTTCGCTATGACACCCACACTGGATGTCCTTTGCAACTTCTACACCAAGGACGGCAAGCCGTTCGAGATGGCACCGGAATACACGTTGCACAAGGCGGGGCAGGCTTTCCGCGAGGCTACGGGCGGAATGGAGTTTGAAGCGATGGGAGAACTGGAGTATTATGTCATAGCCGATAAAGACGAGTTGTACAAGACCGAGAATCAAAAAGGCTACCACGCCAGCACACCTTTCTGCAAGTTTGAAGAGTTCCGAGCGGAGGCCATGCGCATGATAGCACAAAGTGGCGGCTTAATCAAATACGGCCACAGCGAAGTGGGCAACTTTATGATGGGCGACAAGATGTATGAGCAAAACGAAATAGAGTTTCTGCCTACGCAATTAGAGGACGCCGCAGACCAATTGGTGATTGCCAAGTGGATTATGCGAACGCTGGCATGGGAGAACTACGGTATGACCGTGACCTTTGCGCCGAAAATCACGGTGGGCAAGGCGGGCAGTGGCATGCACATCCACACGCGCGTGAGCAAGGAGGGCAAGAACATGTACATCGACGAAAAAGGCGAACGTACCGAGGTGGCATACAAAACCATAGCGGGAATACTGAACCTGGCCGGCTCGCTCACCGCTTTCGGCGACACCAACCCCACCAGCTATTTCAGGCTGGTGCCTCACCAAGAGGCCCCCACCAATATATGCTGGGGCGACCGCAACAGAAGCGCCATGGTAAGGGTGCCGCTGGGGTGGACAAAGGGCTGTGGCAACATGATGGCAGACTGCAACCCCCTTGAAAAAAAGGAAGAAGTAGATTTCAGCCACAAGCAGACCATAGAGTTGCGCACGCCAGACGGCAGCGCAAACGTGTATTTGCTGCTGGCTGGGATGGCTGTGGCGGCACGGCATGGCTTCGAGATGAAGGACGCCGTGCAGTATGCCAAGGATCGCTATGTTTCCGTCAACATCTTTGAACACGATGAGGTGCTGAAAAAACTCGACACGTTGCCAGACAGTTGCGCAGCCAGCGCCGATTTGCTGGAAAGAGATAGGGCCACATACGAGGCCAAGGGTGTTTTCGCGCCTCCGCTGATAGATGCGACCATAAAAGAACTGCGCTCCTATGACGACCGCACGTTGCGCAAGGACATAGGCGACAACGCGAGCAAGATACTTTCGTTGGTGGAAGCCTATTTGCATTGCGGATGAGAAAAAAGACGACGACCCGCCCTCCCAGCCCCTGCGGAAGGGGAGGGCGGACGCCTAAATGGGGCACAAGGGCTGCATTCGTTGCAGCAGCGCTTTTTTATGGGTTTGCGACAGTCTCGTGCAACAAAGACCTGAACATGGCCGGACGATGGGACGCGCAGTTGGACGTGACTCACGCGGTGGAAGGCACGTATGGAAACCTGGTATACAACGACAAGGGCCATGCTACCCTCTACTTCACAGGCAGCTCGGAAGGCAAATGCATGGTGCAGGCCAAGCGCAGCATCTATTTGGTGGGCACGTTGCTGGAGCAGACAGACACAGTGGACGAGACGCGCATTTTTTCCTACACGGTGGACGACCACACGGTGACGATGTGTGCGGAGGACGACACGCTGATAGGCGAGGTGGACGGCAGGGGGAAAAAAATGGAATGCCGTTGGAAAGGAAACTATATGCATTTTAAACGAAAATAACATGAGAAAAGCATTGATGACGGCTTTTGTGGCTTGCAGCATGCTGGTGACTTTCGGCGCATGCAAGAGCGACAGCGTAAATAACACCCGATGGGAGGGAACATGGACGACAAGCGTGGGCGTGCTGGGGCAGACCATAAACGTGGTGGTGGCGGTGAACGTGGATTTTGATAAGGATACTGGCACGCTGGTGCTGGATTCACATGCCTACCACAACAGCCAGGATGTGTCTGCACGATATGGCATGGGGAAGGAGTCGTTCCCGTTTGATTACGTGTATGAAGAAGGCGCAGGCACAATGACGCTGAATTCGTCGGATGGCAAAGTGGAGTGCCCGTTTGTGGTGTCGGGAGAAAACATGACACTGACCCTCGTGATGAAGGACGTTCAAACGGACGAAATCATTGTTGTCTTGAAGAAAAAGTAGCGATTAATATATGATTTATGAATTGGACCCAGACGACCCGTCTTTTCCATATGCGGATGAGGCGGAAGAAACAGGTCTATTGGCAATAGGAGGCGACTTGAGTGTGGATCGTCTCCTTAACGCATATGCCAGTGGCGTGTTTCCATGGTATGCGCAGGGGGAGCCCGTCCTGTGGTGGAGTTTGAACCCAAGGATGGTGCTGTTTCCAAACGAATTTAGATGCAGCAAGAGTCTATGGCGCACGGCAAGGAGCGGACGCTACGAGGTGCGCGTGGATACCTGCTTCGAAGAGGTGATACGTGCTTGTGCAACGGTGCAGCGACGGGACGAAGAGGGAACGTGGATATCGGAAGATATGATTCAGGCATACACCGAACTGCATGAAAAGGGCTTTGCGCATAGTTTCGAAGCGTTTGAACAAGGCCGATTGACGGGAGGACTGTATGGCGTTTCCATGGGTGACCTTTTTTTTGGCGAAAGCATGTTCCACACCGCCAAGGATGCCAGCAAGGT